>JBILKV010000253.1:0-5922 GCA_044376515.1 Chthoniobacteraceae bacterium
TGTAATTCACCGCGAGTGGATGGCCCGTATGCAGGACGCTGCACCCGCTCTTTAGCCCCGCTGGTGGCGCGCGGCTTTCTCCGGGAATTGCAACCGGAACGCTGCAAGGCAAGCGGCCAGACGCCACAGATCCGAGGGTTCGTTTTCCTGCGGAATTGCCGCAAATCCACACGTTCGAGAAAGTTTCCTCCCTGTTGAGGCGCCCGCGGCACATGAACTCCGACCCCCCTGTTCGAAGGGAGAGGATTTTTGAAGGACTCGTCTTGTGGGACGATCCGGCTCCTCGTTGCGCCGAAGTTCAAATGGCTGTGGACGAGGTGCTTCTCGGGGCTGCCGAGCTTCCCATCCTCCGGATTTACCGTTGGGAATCTCCGTGCGTGACCATCGGTTATTTTGAATCCCACTCCGCGGCGGTTGCGGCGCACCCCGGGCTCCCGGTGGTGCGCCGCTGGACGGGAGGCGGCCTGGTGGTTCACGGGAAGGACGCGCCCTACTCGCTGATCGTTCCCAGCAGGGAGCCCTTCGCCGCGGTGCGCCCCGCGACCACCTACCGTGCCATTCACGGGGCGCTGGCCGAGGCGTTGCGCGGGCGGTGGGCGGAGGTCACGCTGGCTGAGGAGGACTCCCCGAAACAGAGTACGGCGTGCTTCGAAAATCCGGTGTCGGCGGATCTGCTTTGCGGGAACGCCAAGGTTGGGGGGGCCGGCCAGAGGCGCACGCGCCGCGGACTGTTGCATCAGGGGAGTCTGCAACTCGGCGGCGATCCTTTTCACGATGCCCGTGCCTTTGCCGGCCTTTTGGCGAACGATGTGCGGGTTCATGGCGTCCCCCCTGAAACCCTGGCGCTCGCGGAACGCCTTGCGCAAACACGCTACGGCCTCGCTGTCTGGAATCAGGACCGGCACTGACCGCGTGGCGCCTTCATTCCGAAAGCAGTAGCGCCCGGGACAAAACCTCCCCCTGCGTTCACCCATGCGCGTCGTTTATCGGGTTGAACCGCTGTTTCAGGCCCGTGGTCCTCTGGGGCTTCTGGTTTTGGTCGCTTGGATTGTTGGACGGACCTTGAATCGCCGGTGTAATGCAGAAACTTGGCATCATTTTTCTCAGCGCAAGGCTGTTCATGCCGGCGTCAGCGTTGAGCCTGAAATGATCGGCCTTTATTTCATGGGCATCTTGTGTTACTTTAGAACATTCGACATGCCGTACCCAACAGATTTGCGGCATACGTGTATGAGTCAAAACTGGTACATTCTGTTGCTTGTTGTTTCCTTCTTTCTTGCGGCTCCGGAGCTGCCAACCGGGACGCTCAAGGGGGCTGAGACGCGGATTCTGGTGAGCGTTGTGGATCAGAAAATGGTCCTGCTCAAGGACGGCACCGAAGTGTCTCGGTTTCCTGTTTCGACCTCCAAGTTCGGATTGGGGGATCGCTGGGGGAGTTTTGCCACGCCGACGGGCACCATGCAGGTGGCTCAGAAAATTGGGGGAAACGCCCGGGAGGGTGCTGTCTTCAAGGAACGCCGGCTGACCGGGGAGATTCTGCCGCCCAACGCGCCGGGGCGCGATCCGATCGTGACACGGATTCTCTGGCTTCGGGGTTTGGAGCCTCAGAACGCAAACTGCTTCGGCCGGTGCATCTACATCCACGGCACACCGGAGGAGCGGTTGCTTGGGGCGCCGGTGAGCTGGGGTTGCATCCGGATGCGCTCGCGGGATGTGGTCCGGGTGTTTGAGTCGGTCACCGTCGGCACGAGGGTGGAGGTGCTGCAAAAGCCGCTCAAGGAGTTGCTCAAGGAATATGCGGCGCTGGTCCGCCTCGCCCAGGTGAAGGGCGGCTAGTTGATTCGGCCGGGATCTGCGCCTCCAACCGGCTCTTTGCAAGGTCTCCGGGCCGTTCCGAGGCCCTGCTTTTTTCGCTTCCCGATGGAACCCCACCGCCTTCTCGACGCATCCGTACGCAGGCTTGGATCTTGTCTCATCGCCCTTGGAGTGGCGCTGGGTTTTTGCGCGGAGTCGCTGGCCGTGCGGACCCTCGGTGCGGACTCCATGCGTTTCAACGCGCCGCCCCGGAGCCAGTCGGCGGTCCGGCCTTCCAAAGGAAAAACCGCTCAGGACTACTGGCCAAAAGTCGCCTCGACGGCCGCAGATATCATCGAGACACAGCATTACCTCCGGCAACCCTTGGATTTTCACTTCTCTCAAAAAGCCTTGGAACGGTACTTCGAAATCCTGGATCCGGACCGTCTCTGCCTGCTGCAGTCGGATCTGAAAGAATTCCGCTCCCGTTTTGCCTCCAGTTTCGCGAGCGGATTGAAATCAGGAAACCTCGAGCCGGTGGAACGGATTCATGAACGGTTCCGCACCCGGGTCGAGACCTACTGCTCAGTGGCATCGGGGCTTGCGGGCGGGACGTGGAGTTTCTCAACCCCGTGGACCGTCGAACTTTCCCGCGAACATGCCTCGTGGCCGGCGAATGAGGAGGAGGCCCAAGCCGAGTGGCTCGCGCAGGTTGGGGCGGATCTGCTGGGCTACCATCTAGAGGGGATGACGCTCGAGCGGGCCTGCACTCAGGTGCGCAAGCGGCTCGAAAGCCTCCTCAAATCGGTCCGACAGGACGGCCCAAAGGAGCGCCTCGCCGGCGCATTGCTCGCGCTCGCCCGCGCCAGCGATGCCCATTCGGACTACCTCACCCAGGAGGAGTTGGAGGACACGGAAAACGAACTCCGGCTCACCCGAACGGGAATCGGCGTCAGCCTGGACCCCGACCCCCTTGGTTTGCGGGTTTCCGCGCTGCTGCCCGGCGGGCCCGCACAGCGCGATGGACGATTGAAGGTGAACGACCGCATCGTGGCCGTGGCCGAGGAAGACGGCCCTTTTCAGGAGTTGGACGGGATGCCGATGGCTCAGGCGCTGCCTCTGCTGCGCGGCCGCAAGGGCACGCTCCTCCGGTTGCGGGTTGCGCCCTCGCGCGGCGCGGATCCGGCGCAGCGGATCGTACTCGGACTGCGGCGGGAGGAACTGCGCAGCCGCGAGGGGGAGGCGTACGCAAAAATCGTTGAACTCCAGCGCCCAAACGGTGGGGGGCTCATGCGTGAAGGCTGGCTGGTGGTTCCCGGTTTTTATGGAGACGACTCGCGCCCGATTGAGCGGAGAAGCGGCAGTGTGTCCCGGGATGTGGGGGTGCTGTTGCGCAGGTTGATTTCAGAAAAGGTCGACGGCGTGGTGTTGGACATGCGGGGAAACCTTGGCGGCTTGCTGGACGAGGCAATCGAACTGGGAGGGCTGTTCTGCGGGCGCACGCCGATCGCCGCGGTGCGGGCGCCCGATGCAGATTTGGAAGTTCTTGCGCCCGTCCGCATCAAGACCCGCCAACCCCTGTACGCGGGACCGCTCGTGGTCCTGACCGATCGCAACAGCGCCTCGGCAAGCGAGTTGGTTGCGGGTGCCTTGCAGGATTACGGCCGGGCTGTGCTGGTGGGCGGCGAACACACCTTTGGAAAGGGATCGGTCCAGACCACCATCGCCCTGCGGGAGTATTTCAGCGCGCGCTCGCGTCTGCCCGTGGGCGGACTCGCGCTGACCGTAGGAAAATTCTACAGGGTCAGCGGCCAGTCCACCCAAGTGCTCGGGGTGCGTCCCGACATTGTGCTGCCCTCAACGCTCGACCTACCAGACGAAGGGGAGGCTGCCCTGACGGACCCCCTTTCACACGACTCCATCAGTCCCTTTGTGGCCCTCCAACCCGGAGGCGTCACCCCGGGAATGCTTCTGTCGCTGCGGACCCGATCCGAGGCACGGGTGCGGTTTTTCCCCGGCTTTTCCGCAATCGCGCTGGAGCGCGACCAGCTGCGCAAGGAGCGGCGCGAAAACCGCCTGAGCCTGCAGGAGGAAGTGCGCCGGCAGGCCCTCGAGGCTGCGCACAGCGCCTACTCGCAACGGGAGGCCGCCCTTTCTCCGGCGCAGAACGGCGTGCGCTTCGCGAGAATGCTCCTTGGCGACACAAAGAACAGGGGCCTCAAGTTTGAGCCCAGCGACCCTCTGGGCGCACGCGATCCGGAATCAGTCGTCACGGAGCGGGAGGTTTTGCGGATTCTGACCGATCTGATTGAATGCTCCGCCAAGCCGGCGGCCACCGGCGAAGCGCGCGCAAAATGAAAGACGAATCCTCGGAAGCACCTCACGAAGAGGCGCGACGGGAGCTGTCGCTCGGCAACTACCGCGCGAGCGCCGCCCTATACGCGAAGGCACTGGCGGCCCGCCCGGAAAGCCCGGCCCTGCATTTCGAAATCGGAATGCTCTCCTGTCTCCTTGGCGATTTCCAAGGCGCCCTTGGTTTTTTCCAGATGGCGCTGCGGTTTAACCAAGACTTCGTTCCGGCGCTCCGGGGCGCGGCATCCATCCTTCTGTGGAAACAAAGCGCGCAGGGCGCGCTCGAGTTGGCTGAAAAACTTCTGCAGCTCGAGAAACACTCGCCCGACACCCACCATTTGTTGGCTCGAGTTTACGGGGCGCTGGGATGCACCACCCAACAACGCGCCTCCCTCGAGAAGGCCGGGCAGTACCGCTCCCCTAGTGAAATCTGTTCCGATACAAATACCAGGCTGGGTGAGGCGCACCGCGCCGACGAGCGCTCCTTTGAGCAATGGCTGGAATATGGGCGTGGACAGCGCAAAACCGGCAGTCTTTCCAAAGCATGCGAGGCTTTCCGCTCCGCCATGGAACGGGATCCGATGTCCGCAGACTCGCACCTGCAACTAGGCATCACTCTGGCCCTTCTGGGACGCGGCGGCGAGGCGGAGTCGTGCCTACGAAACGCGGCACGACTCGACCCCCAGAATGCGGAGGCACACAGCCGCTTGGGGGCGGAGCTCCTGAGCCTGGGCAAAACCGACGAAGGGCTTGCGGCCCTCAAAAACGCCTTAACCCTCAACCCCGATGCGCCCGAGACCCTGAAGTTCATCGGAGCCGGTCTGATGCAATCAGGCCGCCAGGACGAGGGGGTGGCGGTCTTGCGCCGTGCCGTGGAGTTGCAGCCGGAAAACGCCCCACTGCGCAGTCAATTGCTTGCGGCACTCAACTACATTCCGGTTGCCGATCAGGCCTCCCGTTTTGAGGAGTTCAGGAAGTACTCCGCCCTGTTTGAGGAGCCGGTATTGCGGCGGCAGGCCTCAGGCGCGGCGGACACGACACCCCGGAATTTTTCCCCTGACCCGAATCGCCGCATCCGCATCGGGTACGTTTCGGGCGATTTCCGCAACCACTCGGTAGCCTTTTTTTTCGAACCCCTGCTCAAGCACCACAATCGCAAACGGTTTGAAGTGTTTTGTTACATGACACGGATGGAGTCGGACGCGGTCACCAGCCGCCTTCGGTCCATGGCGGAGCATTGGAGGGAGGTTGCCAGCCTCAACACCGTGGATTTTGCGGCGCGCGTGCGCGCGGACGGGGTCGACGTTCTAATAGACCTGGCCAGCCACACCGCGGAGAACAAACTCGAGGCTTTCGCACACCGACCCGCGCCCGTTCAGGTGACCATGATCGGGCTGATGCAGACAACCGGACTGCGCTCGATGGATTACCGCATCACCGACGCCCTCCTCGACCCCGTGGGCGAAAGTGCGAATTTCAGCTCGGAAAAACTTTGGAGGCTTGAAAGCGGCCCCTTGGTTTTTGCCCCTCCGGCCGACGCCCCCGAAGTAAACGCGCTTCCAGCGGCCGCAGGTGCCCAGCTTGTTCTGGCCTGCACCAACGAATTGCAGAAGGTGACGCCGGCGGTCTCCGCGCTGTGGGCTCGCGTGTTGAAGGCGTTGCCCCATGCCAAGCTTCTTTTTTTTGGACGCCCCGGCAACCGGCTCGCCAGTGAACTGGGAGGACTGGGCATCCCAGCCGACAGGTTATTGGAACAGAGACGTCTCCCCCTCCGGG
>JBILKV010000254.1:0-5897 GCA_044376515.1 Chthoniobacteraceae bacterium
GTGTAAATCGCCTTGCCATCCGCTTTCCAGGCCAGCGCCTTGCCGGCAACGGGAATCTCCGTGGAGAAAAGCACGCGGTTTTCCGCGCGGTTCCACACGGTCAGTTGCTTCTGCTTCGAAAGCAGTGCAAGAAGCGAACTGTCAGTGTTCCACTCGCACCGCGAATACTCTCCCGAAAGACTCGTCTCCTGCAATGGAGCGTCCGACTTCGCCAACTCCCGCACCTTCACCCCCGAGACTTCGGCGACCGCGATCCAGCGACCGTCCTCGGAAACCACGGAAAGCCCCGCAGGAACCGGCGCGATCTTCGCAGGACGGGCCAGTTCCCGCTGCCATAGCTTGATTTCCCTGAACCCGCCGGAAGCCAGGGTCCGCCCGTCCGGAGAAAACGCAAGCGTCTGCACTTGATCCTTGTGAGCCTGCGTGTGGAACGATACCGCCGCCGTCGCCGTCTGATAGACGGAAAGCTCGTTCCCGCGCGAGCAAGCAACCAACTCGCCATCGGCCGAGGAAGCCACCGCCAGAATCGACTTCAGCTGCGAGGGCAGCGGGCGCCACTTGATCTCCCTCACCCTCGACTGCCCGGCTTTGGCCCCCGACTCGATCCAACGCTGAAGCATCCCGATCTGCGCAGGGGTCAGGTTTTTGGCCTTCACCTTGTTGTCGCGTGGAGGCATCACCGAATCGGGATCGGCGTGCGTGGAAGCCTTCATCAGCAAACTCTCAACCGGTTTGCCGGGCACCACTGACGGACCGGAGTCGCCCCCCTTGAGGATTGCCTCCGGAGTCTCCAGATTCAACCCACCCTTGTGCGTGGATTTGTTGTGACAGGAAACGCAGTTGTCACTGAGAAAGGGAAACACATCCGACTCGAAACTCGCCGTCTTGTCCTTCGGAAGCTGCTCCACAGGAATCACCGCGGCGAACAGCGGCATGCCCAGAAGAGAAAGCGCTCCAACCCCTGACAACCGGACGCATTTCATTCCGCCAGTCAACCAGGCTGACACATTTGCGACCGGCTTGCTGCACACCAAGGAGCGTTGCGTTTTCATGGGGAGGGTTACTTTGATGGCGGTGGAGCGGGCGCCGCGGCGGCATCCTTGCCTGGTGCCGCTCCCGCGGGCGCAGGGGCGGGCTTCGGTGCAGCTGCGCGAACCACAATCTGAACCGGAGGGGAGTAGGCAGTCAGAGTCACGTCGCGCCCGCTCACCTTCGCTTTGGACTGCGTCGTGAAGTAGGCGCTGTGACTGCCAGGCGGGAGCTTGAGTGCGGCCAGATCCAGCGAAACCTTGACCTGCTCGGCCTTCGCGTCCGCATCGACATCCTTGACCGTCTCGGCTCCGGCGAACCCCGCGGATTTGATCTTAAGAGGGTCTTTAAAATCCGCGCTGCGGGTGACGCGTAAGGCCACCTCGACCTTCGTTCCGGCATCCACTTCAACGGGCGCCTTCATATCGGGCGTGAGCGTCAGCGGTGCCGCGTTTGTGCTGGTGGCCAGCACGATTCCGTCGCCGCGCGTCAAGCGCATGTCCACGGGCGTCGTGGTGTAGTCGGCGACGGCCCAGCGGGCGGTCGCCCCACGCGCAGCAGCTTCCATTTTGCCGTCCTCGCTCCGGCCAACTACCCGCACCTGCGCAAGGTTGCGCGCTGTCCCCGGTTCCGTTCGGAAGATCAGGAAGCCCTCGTTCTTCCCCGCAAGAATCTTCGTTGGAACGCAGGAAACTCCCGGCGGAAGCCCCTCGGCACTCAAGAGGATCTCTTTTTCAAAACCATCCCTCCGGAAAGCCAGGACCCGCAATGCCGCCGTGCCGCCGGCCCGGAGCACGGCCCCCCTCGGGGCAATCGCACGGTCAGCAGCCGTCTCCACCGGAGGTTCCGTCGCCGCCAGCAGTCCAAACCCCGGTGTCGGACGCCGCAGCACGAGCGCGAAAGCCGCGCTGAGTCCCTGCCGCGTGACCCCCGAGAGATCGGATACAAAAAGCGTGTACTTTCCATCCTCCTTCACGTCGAAACGGAGGGTGGGGTCGTTGTGCAGCGTGCTGAGGCGCGGTCCTCCGACATTCAAATCGGGCCCGTACGCCTCAGCCAGGTGCGCTCCATCCTTGGTGAGCCTGAGGTACGAGTTGCTCGCCCCGAAACCAACCCGCTGCGAGAACACTTCGAGCAACAACTGGTCACCTTTCTTCGCCTCGAATTCGACCGGCACACCTTGGAGGCTTTTGCCAAACAACCCGGACGCCACACCGGGAAATCCCACGGGAGTGGGCTTTGGAACGCCTCCCTGCCCGGCCTCACCCATGCCTGATTTGAGGACCACGACCGCCCCCTCAAGCGCGGCCAGTTCTACAGCATTAGAAACCCCGGAATCCGTGCGGTAGCGGTAGGAAAAGGTTTGCAACCCACTCGCCGCCGTTGCAACCGGGCCATCGGCTCCGACCGGTCCGAGCTTCGCGGGAACCTCCACCTGTACGTCCAACTCTTCAACCGCCCGTCCATCCGCGCCCTTGAGATTCGACGGACGCCCGCCCTTCAATCCTCTTCCGAGCAGGGTCAGTTTGTTCGTCTTGCCCAGCTCCACCACGGATGGCAGTACTGCCTCCAAAACAGGAGACTCGTCTACCATCAGCCGGTAATAGAATTCTGGTCCGCCTCCGAATGCGAGGTCCTGAACCGTCACCAGGTAGGCGCCGTCCTCGGGCGCGACAAAGTCGAGAAAGGGCCGACGCTCATTCGCCCGAATCTTCCGACCGGCCGGATCGAAAACCGCGAACACCGGGTTCAGCTTGGAATCCAACTCCCTCGCCTGACAACGCACCGTCAAGCGCTGTCCCTTGCGCGCGCTGAACCGATAATGGTCGCGCCCTCCGGCAACCGAAACGCCGGCCACAGCCGTGTTGGGCGGAAGGTCCATGGGCTTGTCCCGGGAACATTCTCCAGATTTCGGCACCGTGGGGGCCTGCCCCACATAGATGGACCGCGGGTTCGACACCCCGTGGGTGCCCATGAGACGCATGTCGTAGATCCCCTCGGAGATCCCCGGGTCCGCCTTGATCGAAAAAACCTTCTCCTTGATCAGTTTCGCAGAAAGGCCCGGATGCGAAAACCAGGCAGCATCCACCCCATCGATGTCGGTCCCCGTGATCTGGACCTCCAATTCCGCGCCGGCGCTGGCAGCGGCCGGTGAAATCGAGTCAAACCGGGCAAACGGCAGGTCCAGCGCCTGTACAACAGGTGCTGCAACCCACAAGAGTAAAGCCGAGGCAGACACGGAGGAGCGTAAACCCCCGCCGGCTTTCAAGAGGCCAAAGCGGCAAATCGACGAGCAAATTCCGTTCATAAAAATATCCCCAAGCACCACGGACCAAACCAAAGCGGACCCGACTAGTGGTTGAACAAGAATTCCTTGGTATTGAGCAACGTCCAGATGAGGTCTTCGTACGACTGGCGCTTGAGTTTGGGAATGTCCAGCGGCTGCCCGTCCACCGGCGTCCGCGGACGTGTGATGTGCCGCAGTGCCAGTTGCGTTTCCTCCGCGAGCGGCCTGCGTCCAAGGGCGGTCAGGTAGAGTTCCTCCACTGCCGCTTCGTCGCCTTTGGGATTGGCGCTCAAGAGGGCGGCTGCTCCCTTGTCGTCCACCAACCGGTTCTGGATGTCCTTCGCATTGATGAGGTGCAGCGCTTGGGCGAGGCTGGCATCCTGCGTGCGTTCGCATTCACAGGCGCTGGAGGATTCCGGCCTTCCAAAAACGGTGAGGAAGTAGCTCGTCGCGTTGAAGCTGTTGTCGGGCAGACCGATAGCGCGCGTGCCCTTGGGGAGCCCCGTGAAGGTTCCATTGACCAGCGTGACCTGGCCAATTCCGTCGAAAAGCACCTCAGCCGGAAGACGCTTCGGATAGTAGCGGGAGAATCCCTGTCGATCGGAGGCGTTGTGGGCGTTGGGAATCGCGCTCAGTTGGTAGGTGACGGAACGCGTAATTTCCCGGATGAGCGCGCGCTGATCGAATCCACTCGAAATAAACATCTGGGAAAGCACCTCCAGCAACTCCGGGTTGGACGGCGGATTGGTATCGCGCATGTCGTCCTCTGGCTCCACCAACCCACGGTTGAAGAAGTGTTTCCAGTACCGGTTCACCAGCGATTTGGAGAAGAACGGGTTGCTGGGGGAACGCATCCAGTCCACGAGGGCAAGGCGTGGATCCTCCTCGGGAGCGATGTTCAAGTCACCGGAACCCAGAGCCGCTGGCTTTACAGGCTGCTTGTTCTTTTTGTTCACAGCCGTCGCTGGGCCCCGTTTGTGCATGATCAGTTCCGTCCCCTTCCGGCCGACCTGAGAGAAAAAGGCCGAGAAACGGTAGTAATCCGCCTGGCTCCACTTCTCAAAAGGGTGATGGTGACATTGGGCACACTGCAGTCGGGTGCCGAGAAAGAGTTGGGCGGAATCCTCCAGTTGCTGCTGGGGTTCTTTCACCTGCATGTACCAAGCCACGGGTGGGTTATCGAGGGGGGAGCCGCTTGCGCCGAGCACCTCGCGGACCATCTGATCGTAGGGTTTGTTGTTCTTGAACGCCTCCACCAACCAGCCGTGGAAAGCGAAGTTCATCGGCGCATCTTGCGCCTTCGTGCGCTTGTTCCGCAGAAGCGCGCTCCACTTCCCGGCAAAGTACTCGGCGTACTCTTCGCTTTCCAGCAACCGGTCAATCACGGCGTCCCGCTTGGCAGGATTCTGGTCCGAAAGAAACTCCACGACCTCGCGGGACGAGGGAAGGCGCCCTGCGATGTCTACGCTCACCCGACGAAGGAACGTGGCATCGTCACAGCGCTCCGAAGGAGGCATCCCCATCGACTTCAATTTGGCGAAAACTGCCTTGTCGATCGCGTTCCGGGGCGTGGGAAGGTTCTCCACTGGAGCACCAAGGGGGACGGTCGCCTGAAACACCGTGCACAGTCCCTGATACCGGACCATCACAGCGACGTCCCCGGGGAGGTCGGCCAAGACCACGTGGCCCTCCTCGTCCACTGTCGCCATGCTCTTTTCGTTAGGCTCGTACAGTGCACTCCGGGAAACGTCCTCGATGGTGCCATCTGAAAAACGGGCGAGTACCGAGAGTTGCTGCTCGCTCTTCATCTGCATTACCCGCGCGCGCGGGTACACCTCGATCGCCTCAAGCTTCGGGTCCGCGGCGGACCCGAAGGGCATTCCCTGTTCGATCCAGCGCAGCAAAAGCCGGTACTCGTCGGAATCCCGCGCCAGACGCTTGCCCCCGCCGTGAGGTGAGACGCCGAGTCCCTTGGTCAGCAGCAGGCTGTTCTCGGGCGAAGCCGGAAACAGCCGCCTTCCGCGCGCTTCGAACACCAGGTGATCATAATCCTCCTCGGGTTCAAAACCCAGCAGGGACAATTTGAACCCGTTCTGGCCGCCGGACTTTCCATGGCATCCCCCTGAATTACAGGAGGCCTTGGTGAAAATCGGCACGATCCGGTTGGCAAAACTTACCGGCGGCGTTTCCTTCGCCCCCTCGACCCGCACCTTGATCTCCGTCTGCAGCCCGGAAGCCTCGTCCCTGGCCCGGACGATTGCAGAGCCATCCCCCACCACACTCAGCCGGCCGGTAGGGTCCACCTGCACCACTCCGGTAGGCTCCACCGCGTAACGCACCCGTCTGGTCACGTCTCGGAGCGGCCCGGAGGCGGATTTCGCAGCAACGTTGAGTTGCCGCGTGGCGTCGGCCCCCTTGAGGAGAAGCTCGCCCGAAACCGGTTTGCCCAGGCTAGCGAACTCAAATTCCAGCGCCGTCGGGGCCTGCACCGCCGCGGCGACCGCTCTGGAACCCGGCGATGAGATCCAAAACGAGGCGACCGCGCTCAGCGCGAGAAGAAGATGGTGGTTTGGGTGTTTGA
>JBILKV010000255.1:0-5824 GCA_044376515.1 Chthoniobacteraceae bacterium
TCCGCGCAAAAGCTACAGGAAAGCCTCGAGCGCGTGGGCGACCGCTACAACCAGCAGTTCATCGACCTGAGCCGACGATTGACGGAGTCGTTTGAGGGATTGCACGGGCCGGTGGGCAAGTTAAGTGAATCCCTGCAGCGTCAGGATGCGGTGCTCGGCCAGGCGGTGGAAAGGCTGAATGCGAGCGCGGGCATGGCCGAGGTGCTTTCATCCGGGGCCGAGACACTTTCAACGGCCGCAAAGCAACTCTCAGGACTCAAGGAAAGCTGGGAGCTTTCGGCTGAGCGCAATCAAACCGCAGCCACTGCCCAAGACAGGGCCGCGCAAACCAACGACCGGGTGTCCGCACGGTTCACGGAAGCAGTCGGACACATCGAAACATTTCAGGAAGGGATGGAAACGGCGGCTCGCGTCGTGGGGTCGTTCGGGGCACCGATGCAGGAGCTCCACGGGGTTTTGGGGAATCTACCCGAAATTGTGCGCGAAATCGAAGGGGTTCGCAAATCGGGTGACAGCGAGCGGGACAACACCATTCGCCAAATGACAGGAGACCTCGCGACCACCGTGATCAAGGCCGTCGAGCAACTGGCCGGGTATGCGGAGATCGCGAAATCGCTGGAAGTTGCTGCGGAGAAAATGGGGCAAGCCACGCAATCCCTGGAGGGATTTGGAGCGTACGTTGAATCCGGATCGGTCTTGCAGCAGCGCGCTGCGGTCGCTGCGGAGGATGCCGCGAAATACAACGCCAAGGCGGCAGCTGCGCTGGAGGGACTTCCAAGCCAACTAGAGGGAATGAATTCTTCACTCGGCAATACGGCTCACACGCTACGGGATTCGGCCCAGCTCGCAGCACGGGGGTTTGAGCTCGAAGCGGAACAGCAGCGTCGATTCCTGCAGGAACTTGGGAACGCCCTCGGCGACTACATGGAGGGTATCCGTGGAAACACGCAGCAACGCATTTCTGAATTTGGCGCAAAGACGATTGAGGTGATCACGAAGCTGGAGGCGCTACAGACCGAATTGAGCAGCAGCGTGGAGACGGTTCAGGAAGTCGGAAGCCAGCTTTCAAACCGGGATAGGAGATAATGTTTCGCCGGCAGCCCCAACATTCACACGGTAAGGGAGAGGAGGAAAATCCTTACCTGCTGTCGTTTGCGGATATCATGGCTGGCTTGCTGGGGCTCTTTATTCTCGCGCTGATTTCGGTGATGGTCCTACTGGACAAGCAACGCCAGACGCTGAAGGAAAAAACCGCCCTCACCGAACAAAAGGCCGAAGAGTTGCGGGGGGCGCTGAAGGAACTTGGCAACACCATCAGCTCCCTTGGGGACAAAATCTCCGGCATCAGCGCCTACGAATCGGCCCGTACGGACTTGCTCAAAGGCATTCAAACGGCCCTTTCGCAGGAAGGGATTGTGGTGAAGACCACCGCGGATGGCTTGCGGATTCCCGATGAAACGCTGTCGTTTCCGAAAGGCAGTTATGTCATCCCACCGGATAAACGAAGGAACGCGGAACGCATTGGAGAAATTTTGAGCGAAAGCCTCCAAAAACCGGAGCATGCGGACCTGCTCGATACGGTTTTTATCGAGGGACACACAGACTCGGTACCCAACCGCAAGGACATGGGAAACTGGGGGCTGTCGACCTACCGCGCGATTTCACTTTGGAATTTTTGGACCGACGGACAGGGCCAGTTGGCCTCGCTGAGGCAACAGAAAAACGCAGTGGGCGAACCGCTGTTTTCAGTGAGCGGCTACGCCGACACTCGCGCGGTTGTGCCGCCGCCAGAGGAGGCGCTCCGGTTTCTGAACCTTCCCGCCCTGCCGCCGGAGGGCATGGCCCTACTTGACGAACCGCGGAACCGACGGATTGATCTGCGGTTCACCCTCCGGGGGTCGGAGAGTGTGCGTTCCGAGCTCCAAAAAGAAGTCACCGAACTCAAACGGCTGGAGAAGAAAATCCAGGCCACATTGGAGGGCCAATGAGCTTCGCACTACCCCATCTCGTGGTTCCTCCCCGCCGGTTCGAGCTACCGCCTCTGGCGAGCTTGGTGAACATCAAGGCGCTCGAAAAGCTCGACGCGCTATTGGAGGAGAAAGCTCATGGGGCCGCCGGAGGCGCCTTGGAAAACCGTCTTGAGCAAATGCGCCTCCGGTTGCGCAGGATCGCGCCCAACGCGGGGGCTGAATACAACGCGGCGTTTGTTCAAACGGTGGAGTCGTTTTTGGGGCATCGCAGACTGCTTTTACAGCTCTACCTTTTGGATGAGGGTGCACCTCACGACCCGACGGCTCTGCTTGAAAAAGCGGGCAGGCTGTCGACGGCTCAATCGAATCTGGGAACTGCCCGCGCCTACCTGCCCCCGTTCGACGGGCAGATGTTTGCCCACCTGTTCGGGCGGCAGCAGCCGCTTACCTGGATGGACGGGGTTCGGGCAGCCCGCCTGTTTTTCTCGCACTTCAACCACCTGCCTGCCTTCACCGAACTTGGCCGGATGGCGCAACGGCTTCTGGTTCAGAATCCGGGGGCGGGACAGGCATCTGGAAAAACACGGCTGTGGAGTCTGGCAGGCGACTGGCTCTTCACTCCGGTTGGGCCGCAGCGTTTGTGCGAGGCCCTCGCCCCGGGGGAAACGCTGGCTGCCGGGGCCGCCCGGTTCGGGGTGCCGTGTCCCTCCCACTTTTTCGTGACCGCGCAAAAGCACCACCTTTTTGCCCGGTTGCAAAAGCTTCCGCCCGGCCGCGACGACCCCGCGCTTTTTCAAGAAATTCAGCAGAGCGCCGCCTCGCGTTTCGAGGGGGGAACGACGGTCGGGGTCAAAGCGATCCAGATCCTCATCCAAAGGAGCATCCGCGAAAATGCGGGCGAATTACCGGGACTCTGGGGGAGTCGGATTTCGGAAATTGCAACGGATCCGCGTCTGCCTCGCCGCACGAAGGACTTCTCTACGTGGTGGAGTTGGGCGACGGACCGGGAGCTGAAGGTTGCGTTGGCATGGTTTACGGGAAGGGACTTGGACGCCTTCATCAAGGTGTTGGACGGCTCCCTGGAGGGGGATGCCAAGCGGATGTTCAATCGCCGGCGTGATTTTCTGCTCAAGCTGTTTAAGGCAGGGAAGATTCTGAGGGCTCGTCTTGTGCTGGTGGCCTCGACCTACTGCGATGTGATGCGGGGCCTTAAAAAGAGCCACGACGTCTCGGTGCTGCAGATGAAAAAGTTGAGCGGTACATCGGTCATTTGCATTCAATGCGACGGCTTTTGTTTTGTGGAAGGCACCCACAGCTACGCCATCCAACTGCACCACGAAATTCCCGTGCCCAATTTTTGGGAAGACTTTGGCATGAGCGAAAACGGGCGGCCGGTGGCGGTGACCGAGGGCACCTTTCGGCAAGATCGGGTCGACTCCGTCCCCCATGTGGACAGGAGGGACATCACATGGGAGGAGATTTTTAAGAGAACCATTCACGAGCGCTTCCATGTGTATTGGGGGGATGTCCATTTCTAGGCCGTGAGATTTTTCAAAAAGAAACCCTCCCTTATCTGGGCGCGCCATGAAGCGGGCCTTGCCGTTTCGTTTGCCGATCCGAAGGCTTTTGAGCAGGCGAAGCAGGGCAAGGGCGATGAAAGCCTCCAGATGGCGCTTCTGCGAATGCGCCTGCTTCTCGAAGACGGGCGCGCTAGCGAGGGCGAGCCCGGCGGCAGGGAAATCGCGGAGGGGCTGTTTTTGGAGCCGCAACAAGCCGTCCGGCTCGACGAGGAAACCCGCGGCCTCTTTGCGCTTCCTCCGAGTTGGCCTGGGAACTTCCAGTTGGAAGTACGCAGCATTCCCCAGTGGGCCGACTTTTCGGCGGCATTGACGCTCCGTGAGAGCGGTGGCAGGAGCGTCCGGCAATGGCGTTTGACGGGGGCCGTTCTGGAGGTGGGAAGGGACTTCTTTTTACCCACCCCGGAACAATACGCGGCGCTTCGCGCGATGAACGACTGGACGGATCTCCCGCCTGCGGAGCGGACCGAGTACCGCAACCTTCTTCTGCTCGCCCGACTGGACGCCGCGAAGTCCGCGGGTTGCGCGATCCAGATCGAGGCGTTTGATCAGCTGCGCGTGCAGGAAGCGGGGGACATGGAGGTGGAGGTGACGGAAGCTGGCGGCGGTGATCTTGCCTTGGTCCCGCGCTTCACAGGAGTCGGACAGGAGTTCAGCGCGGCGGAGATCGAAGCACGCCTGCATCAGCTGTCTGGAGAAGAGGCGAAGGCTATTCTGCGGGCTCAAAACCAGAACGCGTCGCGGATCATCTTGCTCGACGAGGTACAGACCCGGCGGGCGCGGGCGCTGATCGCAAACCGTAAGGTGCCGGCTGCTGAGAGGGTGGCGTTTTTACGGGATCCATCGAGTTGGCTATCGGCCCGTGTGCTCACGGATGTGGACGCTGAGTTTTCGCCGCGCGTGATCGGAGTGGAGGTGTGGCGGGAACGCTATGCCGGCGTAGCGACGGGATCCGGAATCAACTGGTTTGATCGGAAGCCGGGCGACGAGGGAGACTCCCGTGTGCCCGCAGTCGGAGGCACGGAATCCTCCACAGGTGGGAACGGTGGCGAGTCGGAACCCGGTAACATCGTTCCAAAGATCTACGACAATGACGATGAGCCGGCGTATGGAAACACGCCGCGGCGTGCTGTAGAGAAACCGGACCTTTGTTTTGTGCTCCCGGAAACGGAGTATTCCCGGACGCCGCTTCCACACCAGAGGGAGGCCATCGGGTGGCTTCTTGCGCACGCGGAGCGGAGTGGCGCAATCCGCCGTGAAGACGGGAAAGCACACGGGGGAGGCTTTCTGCTGGCCGATGACATGGGATTGGGGAAGAGCTTTTCGGTCTTGGTGTTCCTCGCCGAGTGGCAGGCGCGGCTCAAGCGGTCGGGAGGTGAACCCAAAGCCACGCTGATCGTGGCACCAGTCACGTTGATCGAAAACTGGCGCAGTGAGATCACAAAGAGTTACACGCAACCTGATCGCGTGTTCAAAAGGGTTGTGTACGCCTATCCGGAAGGCGAACTGTTGCGTTACCGGACGGACACCGGAGATGTCGCGGACCCAGGCGATGGAGATCCCGAGACGCGGATGCGGTCGTGGGGACTGGTTTTTGGCACGGGGGGGCCCGAGAGCATCGATTGCCCAGGAACGCTTGTCTTCACGACGTACGCCACACTGCGAAATTACCGGTTCTCATTTGCAGGGTGCCGGTGGTCTTGCTCGGTCTTTGACGAGGCGCAGAATCTGAAAAACCCCAACGCGTTACAAACGGTCGCAGCGAAGGCCTTAAACGCGGATTTTCGTGTTTTGCTCACCGGCACGCCGGTTGAAAACCACCTCGGAGATCTCTGGTCGTTGATGGACCTTGCCGAGCCCAGTTTTCTCAACTCCTTTCAACACTTTCGCAAAGAGTATGTGGCTCCGGTGGTAGCTGACCGCACCAGAGTCGTCGAGGTGGGGCGGAACTTACGGTGTCGCGTCGGGACGCTCATGCTCCGCCGCCTCAAGGATCAGGAACTGCAGGGCCTTCCCACAAAGACGACGATTCTTCACAGCGCCACCCATCCGGAAGAATACGACGAACGGATCGTCGCTACGATGCGTGGAAGACAACGAGAACTGTACGATGGCGTGCTTGAGTCGGCCCAAGCCCTCTCATGGGGAGGCGACGGCGGTGAGCATCAAGAACACTGGCTGACGGCGCTCTGGTACCTGAGACAAGTCGTCCTCCACCCGGCGTTGGCGGGAGATGGCAAGATCCCGGTGGGTGCGACCCGCCGCGAGGCGGAGCGG
>JBILKV010000085.1:0-16923 GCA_044376515.1 Chthoniobacteraceae bacterium
GCGTTTTGGAGGAATACCGGCTTGCCGGCGGCGAGACCGCCTACTGGCGGGTGCTGCGGTTCCCGCTGCGGCTTTCCTCCGGGAAGATGCTGCTGGGCGCCATTGGCGTGGATGTCAGCCGGGCGGTGCGCGCGGAGGGGGAACTGCAGGAGGCGCGCGACACGGCGTTGCAGTCGGCCCGGCTCAAGAGCGAGTTTCTGGCGAACATGAGCCACGAAATCCGCACGCCGATGAACGGAATTATCGGCATGTCGGGGCTTCTGCTCAGCACGGAGTTGAATTCCCGCCAGCGCGACTTTGCCCAGACTATTGCGGGAAGCGCGGACGCGCTGCTGACAATCCTCAACGATGTACTGGACTTCTCCAAGATCGAGGCGGGCATGCTGGAGTTTGAGGAGATCGGGTTCGAGTTGGATACGGTGCTCCACGGCGCGGTGGACTTGCTGGCGGAGCGCGCCGCTGCCAAGGGACTGGACCTGGCCGTCCTTGTGGAGCCCTCGGTGCCCTCGGTGCTCAGGGGAGATCCGGGCCGGTTGCGCCAGATCCTGATGAACCTGCTCGGCAACGCCCTGAAATTCACCAAGACCGGGGAGGTGCTCCTCAAGGTGCGGCTCAAGCCGGGCCAGATTCCCTCGCCGCAGAGCGTGGCGCTGCTCTTTGAGGTCCAGGACACCGGCATCGGGATTTCAGCTGAGGCGCAGGCCAGGCTTTTCCGGGCATTCAGCCAAGCGGACGGGTCCACCACCCGGCGTTACGGCGGAACGGGCCTTGGGCTGGCGATTTCAAGGGAACTCGTCTCAAGGATGCGCGGTGAAATCGGGGTTAAAAGCGAACCGTCGAAGGGTTCGAACTTTTGGTTTAGCGCCGAGTTTGGGATCGAGCCCGGGGGGGAGGATCCCCTGGCCGAGCGTTTTTTGGGGGTCCGGCTGATCGTCGCCGAGGCGCATGCGGCCACGCGGAAGGCATTGCGCCTGATGGTTGAAGGCAATGGCGGGGTGGTCGAGGAGGCGGCGGATGGCGGCGAGCTGTTGCACCGGTGTGCGCGCTTGGAAGCGGACGGACTGGATGGGGCCCATGTGCTGGTGGAGGAGCGGATCTGGGTGGAGGTTCAGGACGAGCCTGCCTTCCGCAACCTGGCGCGGTCGGGGACCCGTGTGGGGTTGTTGACGGGATTCAGCCGCGAGACCCTCTCGGGTGCCGAGGTGGAATCGGGGTGTACCCGTTTTTTCACCAAACCGCTCAGGGTGCGGCGTGTACTCCGGTGGCTGGAGGGGGAGCGGCAGGAGGTTGAAACGAGTGGTATGCCGGTTTGCGAGGCGGTGTCGGAACCCGCAGCGTCGCAGCGGGTGTTGCGTCTGATGGTCGCCGAGGACAACCAGGTCAACCAGTCGGTGATCCGGCACCAACTGGCCAGGCTGGGGCACGAGGTGGTGTTCCTTGCGGAAAACGGCCGGGAGGTGCTCGCTGCTTTGGAGCGGCTGAAACCCGACGCCCTGTTGCTTGATTGCCAGATGCCGGAAATGGACGGTTATGAGACGGTGCGGGCCATCCGGGCCCGGGAGGGCGGGGTCCGTGGGCTCTGGGTGATTGCCATGACGGCGAACACGATGGAGGGGGACCGGGAGAAATGTCTGGCGTCTGGAATGGACGACTACGTCAGCAAGCCTTTCAAGGAGGGGGAATTGGTGGAGGCCCTTGGCCGGGTCTGCCCGGAGCCCGGGAAGGGGAGGCCCGCGGTGCCCGTGCGCGAGGGGGCCATAGATCCTGCGGCGCTGGCGTCCCTGCGGGAGCTGGGCGGGGAAAACGGACAGGAGCTGCTGGAGACACTGTGTGAGCAGTTTCTGGCGGCCGGGGTGACGCTTGTTTCGGAGCTGGCGGCTGCTGCGGCGGCGGGGAAATGCACTGCGGCCCAA
This sequence comes from Chthoniobacteraceae bacterium, assembly GCA_044376515.1. Classification (GTDB taxonomy): domain Bacteria; phylum Verrucomicrobiota; class Verrucomicrobiia; order Chthoniobacterales; family Chthoniobacteraceae; genus Chth-196. The sequence goes on from JBILKV010000085.1 coordinate 1,914, forward strand.
CGGGCGGCGCACACCCTGAAGGGAAGCGCCGCAAATTTCGGAGCGGCGGACTTGGTGGCCGCATGCGCGCTGGCGGAGGAGGCGGCAGCGCGGGGCGAGCCCACGTCCACGGAGGAGGCGGCCGCGCGGGTGCCCCAAGAGTTTGAGTTGGTGCGGGCCGCTCTTTTGGAGGCATGTTTTCGAGCGTAACGGAAGCCCATGAAAATACTGATCGCGGAAGATGATTTTGTGTCGGTGAAGGTGCTCCAACTGACCCTCGAGCATGAGGGACACGAGGTGGTGGTTGCCGGAAACGGAGAGGAGGCGTGGAAACTCTTTGATACCAACCCTGTGCGGGTCATCGTCAGCGACTGGATGATGCCGGGCATGGACGGGCTGGAGCTCTGTCAGAAGGTGCGCAACCGCCCTAAGACCGACTACACCTATTTTATCCTGCTGACCGCCATCAACACGGGCCGGGAGAATCTGCGGCGCGCGATGGACGCCGGGGTGGACGATTTTCTCTCGAAACCGCTGGACCGGGAGGTGATCTCGATGCGCCTCCGGGTGGCCGACCGGATTCTGGAGTACGCCCGGCAGATCCGGATCCTCAAAGAGCTGCTGCCTATTTGCATGTATTGCAAGCGCATCCGAGACGACGGAGATTACTGGCAGCAGGTGGAGAGCTACCTGCACGCCCACACCGGCAGCAACTTCAGCCACGGGATTTGTCCGGATTGTTTTTCCAGGGAGTTCGGCTCGCCGCCCCCCTCCCGCTCGCGGCTCGGGATTGCCCCGCCTCCGGAGTAGGCGTTGAATGGCCCATCCCGTGGTTGTACCTCCGCGCAGAATCGAGATAATACCCCAAATGACTCATCCGACCGCCATTGTCGCCGAAGGCGCCCGTCTGGGCACGGGAGTTTCGCTCGGGCCGTACGCGATCGTGGAGGCCGGCGCTGAAATCGGGGACCACTGCCAGATCGGGGCCCATGCGGTGGTGGCCTCCTGCGTGCGGATGGGCTCGGGCAATCATATCGGAGCCGGGGCGATTCTGGGGGGAGATCCACAGGATCTGCGGTTTGATCCGGCGGTGCAGAGCTACGTGCGGATTGGCTTCAACAACCGGATCCGCGAGCATTGTACGGTTCACCGGAGCGTTCAGGCGGGGGGGCACACCCAGGTGGGCAATGACAACTACCTGATGGTCGGCTCGCACCTGGGCCACGACGTGCGCCTCGGGGACAAAACGGTGCTTGCCAACGGGGTGTTGGTTGGCGGGCACGCCTCGATTGAGGACGGTGTGTTTCTGGGCGGAGGGACGCTTGTGCACCAGTTTGTGAAGGTCGGCCGCCTGGCCATTTCTCAGGGCAACACCAGCCTGAGCAAGAATCTTCCCCCCTTTCTGATGGCCTCCGGACTCAACGCGGTTGTGGGGCTGAATGTCGTCGGGCTCAAGCGGGCGGGTTTTTCCTCGCAACAGCGCTCGGAGATCAAGGAGGCCTTCAGCTGGGTTTACCGCCGCGGCTACAACCTCGCCCAGGCCATGGAGTACGCCCGCGCAAGAAACTGGAGTGTGGACGCCGAGCAGTTTTGGGACTTCATCGAGAATGCCGGCAAACGCGGAATCTGTGGCTGGCGCGGACGGCGCGCCGGGACCACCGACCGGGAGGAAATCTGAGCGACCGGCCGCGTGACTGCTGTTTTGGTTCGAGATTTCGACGCCCGCCGTATATCAGGCGGACATGGCTAAAATGAAACCCGCCCGGGGTCTGGAAGGGCTCCAGCTCCTCGGCAAACCAAGCGATGGCATTCCGGGGAAGGTCGCGCCCGAGGTGCTCGAGACCTTCGAAAACCGCTATCCGCATCGGGACTACGTGATCCGGTTTGATGCGGAGGACTTCACCTCGCTATGTCCAGTGACGGGCCAGCCTGACTTTGCGTCGCTTGAGATTGAGTACGTGGCCCACAAGCGCTGCATCGAGACAAAGTCGCTCAAGTTTTACCTGAGCAGCTACCGGAACTGCGCCTCCTTCAACGAAGAAGTGGCCAACCGCATTCTGGAGGACCTCGTGGCAGCCTGCGCGCCGAAGCGGATGCGCGTGGTCGGCCGGTTTGCCTCGCGCGGCGGGATTAGCGTGACGGTGGAGGCCTCCCACAAGCGCAGGGGTCGCAGCGCATGACGAAATCCTCGGACAAGGTGGTCGTGCTTCTGAGCGGGGGGATGGACTCGGTCACGGCCCTTCACCACGCTGCCGCTGAGATGCAGGTGGCCGCCGCGCTTTCCTTCGACTACGGCTCCAAGCACGCAGCCCGCGAACTGCCGGAGGCCGCCTGGCATGCCGAGCGACTCGGAGTGCGCCACGTGGTGTTGACGCTTCCTTTTGTAGCGGCTCACTTCGCCTCGGCGCTGCTTCAGGGCGGCGGGGAGATCCCCTTCGGTCACTACGAGGAGGAGACGATGAAGCAGACGGTGGTTCCCTTCCGCAACGGCATCCTGCTGGCGATTGCGGGCGGGTTTGCCGAGAGTTGCGGGGCGGGCGGGGTGGTTGTCGCCGCGCATGCGGGTGATCATACAATCTATCCGGATTGTCGGGAGGAGTTTATGAGAGCCATGGGAGACGCGATCCGGCTGGGGACCTATGCCGGGGTGGAGCTGCTGCGGCCCTTCATCCGGATGACCAAGGGGCAGATCGCTGCGCGCGGCACCGAACTCGGCGTGGACTTCGCGCGGACCTGGTCCTGCTACGTGGGAGGACGGATCCACTGTGGAGAGTGCGGTACCTGCGTTGAGAGGCGCGAGGCCTTCATCGAGGCGGGAGTCGCGGACCCGACCGCCTACGCGAACCTTGCACCCCTGCCGCCGCGACCAGTGCACTGAGCCGGTTGGAAGATGATTCGCGTTTCGGAGATTTTTTACTCGGTTCAGGGGGAGGGGGTGCTCACGGGCGTTCCTTCGGTGTTCGTGCGCACTTCCGGTTGCAACCTCCGCTGCCGTTGGTGCGACACCCCTTACGCGTCTTGGAAGCCTGAGGGCGCGCAGTGGACTCCGGAGGCGGTCTTTGAAAAGGTCGCCGCGTTTGCCCCGGCGCGGCATGTGGTCCTCACCGGCGGGGAGCCGGTGCTCTCGCCCGGGTTGCCCGCGTTGTGTCGCCTGCTGCGTGCGGCCGGGTGGCACATCACGATAGAAACGGCGGGGACCCTGCTGCCTGGTGGTCTGGAGTACGACCTCGCCTCGCTCAGTCCAAAGCTCTCAGGGAGCGTTCCTTCGGAGACGGAGGCGGGGGGCGTCTGGGTGGAGCGGCACGAGGCGACGCGGCTTCAGCCGGCAGTCTTGCGGGAATGGATCCGAGCGGGGGAGTACCAGTTGAAGTTCGTGGTGGGTTCGCGTTTAGAACTCGCTGAGATCCACGTGCTGCTGGAGGCACTGGGGACGGAAATCCCGCGGCACCGGGTGCTGCTGATGCCAGAGGGGGTCGACCCCTTGGGGCTGCGCGCTGCGGGCCGCGAAGTGGCGGAATGGTGCAAGGAGACGGGGTTTCGATTTTGCGACCGGTTGCACGTCCAGTTGTACGGAAACACGCGGGGAACCTGACTGGCGCGCGCGCGGCGAGCGTTTGGTGAGGCAGGCGTCCAGCCTTACTTTGCCGCAGACTCGACCTCCATCGCCATGCCGAGCAATGCATCCATCAGTTTGACGGACGCCTGTGGTTCGAGTGAGTTTGTGCCCGGCCATGTTTCGTATCCTCCAAGCACAAAGTGCCTCGGGGTCGGTAGATATCCAAGGTAGCCGTTGGCCAGTTCGACCATGAAGGAGTGCTTGAAGGGGCTGCGTTTTTTGAACTCCAACCCTGTTTCCGCAAAGGTTTCACACGGTGAGGTACCGATGAGAATGTCCCCGATGCGCAGCACCTGTGCGGGCGCCTTGGTTTCGGGACTGGCCTGAGCGAGTCGCTGCACGCGACCTGCGTACACCGCCGGAAGGGAGGTCTTGTCTCCGGCCTGCAGCGTTTTTTGGTCCGTCTCCCGCGCCCAGGCGAGCAGCGGGGCCTCTATGTTCCTCCACTGGATCGGCAACTCCCGGAGGCGCGCCGCGAGAGGAGCCTCCGTCTTCCACTCCACTGACGCCAGTGCGGCATGCACCTTTTTGGCGACGTCCTCGGCCACGAAGCGGATTTGGGCGTAGGGCGGCATCCCTTTGCGGGGCATGCGGAAGTTGATGTTGTTGACGTCTCCGCTGGTGCCGTTAGCCATCAGCGCCACAAAGGGTGGATCCGCCTCGGGATTTGAGACGAGGCGTTTGAGCGTCTCGCAGTACACGCCGTAGTAGTCCGCCGAAATGTGCCCAGGCCCGACTCCCCCGACATAGTGGAGCGAGTACGCCGAAAAGACGGAGATGAGGCTTCCGCCGGGCTCCCGCACCGCGATGAAGGAGACCGTCGGGTCCGTGGGGCCGGCGGGCTCGAGAAGGTTCGGACTGCCCGCGGGCGGGTTCATTTTGACCTGGTCGACGGTTCCGAAGGGGTTGGGCGGAACGGTTCCCTCCCGCAGGAACCAGCGCCGGTTAAACACATGCTCCGGCACTTCGACCGAGCCGAACCCGATCATGGCGGGGCGCAGCGTTGCGACGGCCCTTCGGACGCCGTCCGAGATTCTGCGGGCCACAAACTTCTGGTAGTCGGTGAGGGGTTGGTCGGAGTGGAAACCGCGCACGCGCTCGCCCAGGGCGCTCGCGGCCGAATGGGTGTGCGTTGCCGAAAGAAGCACGTGGCTCGGGGGAATGCCGGTGGCTTCTTCAATGAGCCGTTTGGCCTCGATGCAGAGGCTGCGGTGCAGGCCGAGCAGGTCGCAGACCACAAGCGCCACAAGCGACTGGCCATCGCCCAGAACCAGACAGCGTGCGTGCAACTCGTCGTGAACGTCGCTGCTTGGGGCGGGCACGAAGCCGCCGATGATATCCGATCCGATCTCGGGCGTGATGTTGCTGGTTGCGGCGCCGGCTTGCAGGCCGCGGGCTGTTTTTACGGGTTCTGCGGCGGTGAGCGAGCCGAGGGTGCCCAGGCAGAGCAACAGCAGAAGGAACGCGAGTTTTTTCATCTTGTCGTGGGGGATGGATCGGCCTCAAAGGGAGGCGCGCCCTTGAATGCTCCGCTCGACTCGGCGCGATGACCAGATCCTTTACCGGACCTGACAAACACAATAAAATGATGCCGCCGCAATGGGTCTCGGTTCGTTCCCTGCCGTTCTGCGGTCAGGCCCCGGGACGCAACGGGCTGTCCGGTTTTTATGAAATACACTTCCTCCCCCCTCCATGATACCGCGGTTTCGCGGCGCGCGTTTGTGCAGACGCTCGGCTTTGCGGCGATGCCACTGCCAGCGGTGTTCGCCGCGGAACCGGAACCTGAAATCCTCGACACGCACCAGCACCTCTGGGACACGGGTAAACAGCGCCTGCCTTGGCTGTCTGGCGCACCCGGGGTGCTTCGGCGCAACTACCTTTCGGCGGATTACGCGGCCGCCACCGAGGGGCTTGCCGTTCGGGCCCTCTACATGGAGGTGGATGTCGCCGAGGACACCCTAAACGAGGAGGCGGAGGCACTCCGCCGCCTGTGTGCTTCCAAGAGTGCGCAAACCGATGCGGCGATCTTGGGCGGGCGCCCCGCTTCCGATCAGTTTGAACAATACCTGCAACGGCATGCCGAAGGTGGGTTCCTCAAGGGCATCCGCCGGGTGCTCCACAATCCCCAGACCCCGCGCGGGTTGTGTCTGGAGAAGAATTTTTTGCGAGGGGTTCGGACGCTGGGCAAACACGGGTTGACGTTCGACCTGTGTATGCGGCCCGGCGAGTTGGGAGACGCGGCGGCGCTCGCGGCGGAGTGTCCGGACACCACCCTGATTCTGGATCACTGTGGAAACGCGGACGCGAAGGCCTTCATGAAGTCACCTCCCGGCGAACCGGCCCATCGTCCGGAGGAATGGCAGCGCGCCATCGAGCGCTTGGCTCTCAAGCGCAACGTGCACTGCAAGATCTCCGGGGTGATTGAGAGCCTGCCGGGCGGTTGGACCACCGAGCAGCTTAGCCCCGTGGTGAATCACTGCCTCGATACGTTCGGACCGGACCGCGTGGTTTTCGGCTCGAACTGGCCGGTCTGCCTTCTCGGCGGCACCCTGCGCAACTGGGTGAAGGCGCTGCGGGAAATCGTCGCGGCCAGGGCGCCTGCGGAGCGTTCCAAGCTCTGGGCCGAAAATGCCCGGCGCATCTACCGGCTCGGTTGAGCCGGCCTCCGAAGCCGGTGCGGCGCTTAGTATTGCCGAACGAGAAGCGATTCAGCGATGGAGCGGATGGTTTGAGCACGCCTGCCGAAGGGCTTGAGCGCGGTCAGTGCGTCGTCAGTGAGCTCCGCCGCGATTTTGCGCGCCCGCTCTAAGCCAAACAGGGCGGGATAGGTGGCCTTGGTGGCCGCGACGTCCTTGCCGGCAGTTTTGCCGAGCTTTTCCGTGGTCTGGGTCACGTCAAGGATATCGTCTATTATCTGGAAGGCGAGCCCGAGGGAGCGGCCGAAGTGGGTCAATGCCTCGAGCTTGGCCTTGGAGGCGTTGGCGCTCATGGCGCCGAGCCGCAGGGAGGTCATCAGAAGCGCCGCGGTTTTTGCGAGGTGGATGAACTGCAGCCCTGCTTTGGAGACGGCCTTTCCTTCTCCCTCCAAGTCCATGACCTGACCCGCAATGAGGCTCCTACTCCCGGCTGTTTGGGACAGTTCAAGAATGTAGTCGGCGGTGGAATAGCGGGCGGTCTGCGGCGCCCGGGCGAGTATTTCAAAGGCGGCGGTCAAAAGGGCGTCGCCGGCAAGGACGGCGATGCCCTCGCCGAAGACCTTGTGGTTGGTGGGGCGGCCTCTGCGCAGGTCGTCGTCGTCCATGCAGGGCAGGTCGTCATGGATGAGCGAGTAGGTGTGGATGCACTCGACCGCACAGGCGGCGAAGAGGGCGTCGTCGGGGGAACCGCCACACACCTCCGCTGCCGCAAGCGCAAGAATCGGGCGCAGGCGCTTTCCACCGGCGAATAAACTGTAACGCATCGCCTTGTGGATAGTGGCAGGTTTGTGCGTCGGCTTTGGAAGAAACGATCCGAGCGCCTTGTCCACGGTGAGGGCGGCGTTCGCGAGGTAGGCTTGAAGATCCATTTGGGGTTTGCAGAAAATGGGCAAGGTAGGGGGATTGGGCAAACCGGAAAACGAGCAGGGTGGGACGCGCGGGGTTGTATTGGCGGGGCTCGGAGTCTGGAGGGGTTGAAAGAAACAGGAGCCGAAGCTGAGGAATCTGTTGACACCCCTCCCCCCTTTGGTAGGTTGCGCCTCCGCTTTTTGAAATTCCGCAGGTGGCACTCTGGTGTTCTCCCTCGGACACAGAGAAGCGCAGCCTTGCGCGAATGTGGCAAGTGCCTGGGTAGCTCAGTTGGTAGAGCACATCCTTGGTAAGGATGAGGTCGCCGGTTCAATCCCGGTCCCAGGCTCCACTTGTTGCAGTCACCGCTTTTTCACCCATCGTATCATTAAAAACAACCCACTGACCTGACCCTATGGCCAAGGCGCAATTCGAACGCACGAAACCGCACGTCAACGTTGGCACTATCGGCCACGTGGACCACGGCAAGACGACGCTGACTGCAGCAATCACCACGATCCTTTCCAAGAAGGGCTTCGCTGAGGCGAGGCGCTACGACGAAATTGACGCAGCTCCTGAAGAGAAAGAGCGCGGGATCACCATCAACACCGCCCACGTCGAATACCAGACCGACAAGCGCCACTACGCGCATGTCGACTGCCCCGGCCACGCTGACTACGTGAAGAACATGATCACGGGCGCCGCCCAGATGGACGGAGCCATTCTTGTGGTGAGTGCCGCCGACGGCCCGATGCCCCAGACCCGGGAGCACATCCTGCTCGCCCGTCAGGTCGGCGTGCCCTCGATCGTCGTCTTCATGAACAAGTGTGACATGGTCGACGACCCGGAAATTCTCGAGTTGGTCGAGATGGAAGTCCGTGAACTGCTTTCCTCCTACGAGTTCCCCGGCGACACGATTCCGATCGTCAAGGGTTCCGCCAAGGCAGCCCTCGAAAGCGGGGACCCCACCTCCGACAAGGCCAAGTGCATTACCGAGCTCATGGACGCCGTCGACGAGTACATTCCGTTACCCGAGCGTCCGGTCGACCAACCCTTCCTCATGCCGGTTGAAGACGTCTTCAACATTGAAGGTCGCGGGACGGTTGCCACCGGTCGTGTGGAGCGTGGTATTCTCAAGAAGATGGAGGAAATCGAGATCGTGGGTCTGAAGGACACGGTCAAAACGACCGTCACGGACATCGAAATGTTCCGGAAACTGCTCGATGAAGCCCGCGCGGGCGACAACGTCGGCGTGCTGTTGCGCGGTATCAAGAAGGAAGACGTTGAGCGGGGCCAGGTTCTTGCCAAGCCTAACTCGGTCAAGGCGCACAAAAAGTTCAAGGCGGAGATCTACGTTCTCTCCAAAGACGAAGGCGGCCGCCATACCCCCTTCTTCAACAACTACCGTCCTCAGTTCTATTTCCGGACCACCGACGTGACAGGTTCCGTGACGCTTGCCGAGGGCGTGGAGATGGTGATGCCCGGTGACAACGTGAGCGTCACCGTCGAGCTGATCACCCCGATCGCGATGGAAAAGACGATGCGTTTCGCAATCCGCGAGGGTGGTCGCACTGTCGGTGCCGGTCGCGTTGCCGACATCGTGACCTAGTTTTGTCGAATGTCGGGAGCTGGTTGCTTCCGGCAGAGATTCGAGTAAAACTCCCCCGGTCGAGAGACCGGGGGATTTTGCGCCCCTAGACTGTATCCTGCGTCTGTCCGGGGAGTGCGGCAGAGTCCCGATAAAAGTTAATTTTTTCTTACTTACGGCAGTAGCTCAACTGGTAGAGCAGCGGTCTCCAAAACCGCCGGTTGGGGGTTCGATTCCCTCCTGCCGTGCACCCTTTCCCCACCCCAACCAAGGCCGTCTTCTCTCCGGCGAAGGCCACCGCGGCCCTCAATTCTTCCCCAGGCATGTTTTCTCAAGCGCGCAGCTTCTTTGCTGAAGTCAAAGCTGAACTCCAAAAGGCGAACTGGCCATGGGACCCCAAGGAGCGGGGGATGAAGAAGTACCGCGAACTCATTGACTCCACGACCATCGTCATCGTCGGGATGGTGCTCTTGAGCGGCTTCGTTTCGCTCTGGGACTTGGTGATGATGAACATTGTCGGCGCCCTTACCAAGTAGACCATGACTGAAGAACAGAAGAGAAAACAGTGGTTCGTCGTTCAGGTCCTCTCGGGCCAGGAAATGAAGGTCCGCGACAACCTCGTCAAGCGGATCAAGACCGAGGAGATGGGCGATTTCATCTACGAAGTTATCCTCCCCACTGAACGGGTGGCTGAGGTCAAGCGCGGCAAAAAAACCGAGACCACGCGGAAGGTTTTTCCCGGCTACCTCATGGTTAACATGTGGCTTTTTGACGACCCGCGCGAAGGCGATCCGCAGCCGCTGGTCGACCGGACCTGGTATTTCATCAAGGACACCGACGGAGTCATTGGCTTTGCGGGCAACAAGGATCGTCCGATTCCGATGCGGGATTCCGAAGTCCAGGCGCTTCTTGCCCAGGTTCGTGAGCGCGAGGAGAGCGTCATCCCGAAAATTTCCTTCCAGGTTGGCGAAACCGTCAAGGTGGCCGACGGTCCTTTCGAGAACCAGAGCGGCATTGTGGAGGAGATCGATCCGGAACGCGGAAAGCTGCGCGTCTCGGTCAGCATTTTCGGTCGAAACACCCTTGTCGACTTGGAGTACTGGCAGGTCGAACGTTCCTAGCTTTTCCCGCCGTGCCGTGAGTTCCACTGGAACCGGAGGCCCATCCCCATAAAATCAAACCAACTGAATCATGGCTAAAGAAATCGTCGCTACCATCAAACTGCAGATCCCGGCTGGAGCTGCGAACCCAGCGCCGCCCGTGGGGCCTGCGCTCGGTCAGAACGGCGTGAACATCATGGCGTTCTGCAAAGAGTTCAACGCCACCACGCAGAAGCAGGCCGGTGACATCCTTCCGGTGGTGATCACGGTCTACAAGGACAAGAGCTTCACTTTCATCACCAAGCAACCGCCGTCGGCTATCCTCATTAAGAAAGCCATCGGGATTGCGGCCGGTTCCAAGGAGCCCAACAAGGTCAAGGTCGGGAAGCTTTCCAAAAAACAGATCACCGAGATTGCCCAGCGTAAGATGCGCGATCTCAACGCCCGCTCGGAAGAGGCTGCCGTTCGGATCATTGCCGGAACAGCCAGACAGATGGGGGTCGAAGTCGAGGCGTAAGACCTACCCGCCTTTCTCCTCACCGCAACGGCGCTTCCCGTGCTTGCACGGGAAGCGCCGTTGGTATTTTCTGGTGCCGACATTGCGGCCGGCGCGGGCCGATTGACTAATTTGAGGCCGCTTCCCTCTCGCCCTCCCTCCGGGGCAGCAGGCCGCGACAACGCCCAACAGGAATGAAATCCCTTTTTCTTACCAACGAGTTTCCGCCCAACATCTACGGCGGAGCCGGGGTTCACGTGGATTACCTGACCCGCGAACTCGCAAAACTCATGGAGGTAGAGGTACGCTGTTTTGGATCTGCGCCGGAGCCGCAACTCCTGAGCAGCGGGAGTTTGTACGCCACCGCCTACGGCGTGGATGCGGGCCGTTACGGCGCTCCGCGACAGTTGCACGCCGTCTTTGGGGCGCTCCAGCGGGGGATCGACTGGAATTCGGCCGGGGTGGACGCTGACCTCGTGCACTTGCACACCTGGTACACCCACATGGGAGGCATTCTCGCCAAGCTCAATTACGGCATCCCGCTGGTACTGACGGTCCACTCGCTCGAACCCCTGCGCCCTTGGAAACGGGAACAACTTGGCCGGGGCTATGACTTCAGCTGCTGGGTGGAGCGCACGGCCATTGAAATGGCCGATGCAGTGGTGGCGGTCTCCTCGGACACGCGGGCGGACGTGCTGCGGCTCTTCAACGTCCAACCGGAAAAGGTACACGTCATCCACAACGGGATAGACTTGGACGAGTACCGGAGGAAAGAGTCCACCGATGCCTTGCAGAAGTACGGCATCGATCCGTCCCGTCCCTATCTGCTCTTCGTGGGAAGGATCACGCGGCAGAAGGGGATCATTCACCTCGCCCGGGCCATCCGTCACATGGGCAGGGACTTTCAGGTGGTGCTGTGTGCGGGGGCTCCGGATACCACGGAGATCTTGCTGGAGATGCAGGCAGCCGTCTCGGACGCCCAATCCCGGCACGGGAGGGTTATCTGGATTCAGGAAATGGTTGCAAAACAGGAGATTATCGAACTGTACTCCCATGCGGCGGTATTTTGCTGCCCGTCGGTGTACGAGCCCTTCGGAATCATCAATCTGGAGGCGATGGCCTGCGACACCCCGGTGGTTGCCAGCGCGGTCGGAGGAATCAAGGAGGTTGTTGTCGACGAGGAGACTGGGATTCTGGTTCCCCTGGGGCTGCGCCCCGGTACCTTCGAGCCGGTCGACGCCGATGGATTTGAAAAAGGTCTGGCCGAGGGGGTCAACCGCCTGATGGCTGACCCTGGGTTGAGGGCGAGGATGGGCAGCGCCGGCAGGGCACGGGCCGAGGCCCTGTTCTCTTGGAGCGCCATCGCTCAGAGGACCCTCGAACTTTATACCGGCCTTCTCGAGGCGCGAGGCTAACCGGCGCAAGGGACTCAATCATGTTCGTTGATCACATTCGAATTCAGGCTTACGCGGGACGCGGAGGCAACGGTTGCGTTTCCTTCCGGCGGGAGGCTTTCGTGCCCAAGGGCGGCCCCGATGGCGGGGACGGCGGAAAGGGGGGCTCCATCATTCTAAAAGCGGATGTCCACACGGACAACCTGACTTCGTTTTTCTACGAACCGATCCTGAAGGCGCCGCAGGGACAGCATGGAATGGGGAAGCAATGTTACGGAAAGTCTGCCGAGGACAAGGTGTACCGCGTTCCCGTGGGAACCATCGTGTACCGCCTGCCCCAGCCAGACGACGAACAGGAACTTGAGCCCTCGGTCAAATACGGAACCAACGCCACCTTTGTGGATCTGGGAAAGTCCCCAGAGGATCTTCCCGAAGAGCCGCGGCCCGAGTTTGATCCCGCGCAGTTTGAGGTCGTCGTGGACCTCAGCCAACCGGAGCAGGAATTTGTCCTCTGTAAGGGAGGCAAGGGCGGAATCGGAAACGTTCACTTCAAGAGTTCCCAGAACCGCGTGCCCACCCAGTTCACCTATGGCGAGGAGGGCGAGCAGGGCACCTTCTTCCTCGAGCTTCGGAAGATTGCCGACGTCGGGCTGGTGGGCTACCCGAACGCGGGCAAGTCAACCCTGCTGGGCGCGGTCTCTGCCGCCCACCCGAAGGTCGCCGCCTACCCCTTCACCACTCTCACCCCGCACATTGGCGTCGTGGAACTCCCCGGCTACGAACGCATCACCGTGGCAGACATTCCCGGGTTGATCGAGGGGGCGCATCGTAACGTGGGACTGGGACATGAGTTTCTCAGACACATCCTCCGTTGCAAACTGCTCGCCTTCGTTCTGGACACCGCGGGCAGTGAAGGCCGCGATCCGGTGTCCGACCTCCAGAGTCTCCGCCGGGAGGTTAGCCTCTACGACAGCGAACTGGCCGAGCGGCTCTGGGTGATCGTCGCCAACAAGATGGATTTGCCAGGCGCGGCTGAAATGCTCGCCACGCTGAGGGCTCGTTTTGGCAGGGTGGAGATCCTTCCGGTGAGCGGATCCCTTGGGGAGGGGGTGGAACAGTTGAAGGCCCGACTCGGCGAACTGGTAAAGTCGCGCTAACAACTGCCAGAACCGGGTGAACCGCCGGAACCTTGGCTGTTTGAAGGCTTTTCAACTGTAAATCGCGGTGAAAAACACAGAGGGAGCCGACTTTGTGAAAAGTTTCACAAAGTGCTTGCTGCACCTCTCCGCTTCGGATTTTCTTGTCACCCGATCTGCGAAGTTGGACGACTCGACAGCGTTCATCCCGCGAACCCAAGCTGTCCGCCGTTCGTTCGCCCGTTTGCGGATGACTCAAATCCATGTTCCCGATGCCAAATAGTTTCGCCCCCGCTAGGTTGCTAAAGACCGCGGCCCTTTCTTTCGTCGGATTCGGGTGGGCTCTGCAGGCTTCGGCTTCGGAAGCGTCGCACGCGGAGGCGCTCACCCCCGATGCGCCCCGCGTGTTCGAACTTGGGCCGCTGCCGGTGACAAATTCCATGGTCCTGAGTTGGTTGGTCGCCCTCCTCATCATTGTGGTTGCCCGCCTTGCAACCCGCGACATCAAGGAAAATCCGGCAGGGCTTCAAAACTTCGTCGAATGGATTGTGGAAAGCGTCCGCGACTTTCTCGAGAGCGTCATTGGCAGGGCCCTGACCGCGCAGACCTTCTGGTTTTTTGCCACCGCTTTCATTTTCATTCTGTTCACCAACTGGTTCGGGCTGTTGCCCGGGGTCGGAACAGTGGGCTGGGGGATTCCTGACGCGTCGGGCCATTTGCACCATATCGCCCGGCCGTTGCTGCGGGGAGCGAATGCGGACCTGAACATGACCTTTGCGATGTCGATCGTGTTCTTTGCGGCTTGGATCTATTGGGCGCTCAAGTCGAACGGTCCGATTGGTTTTCTTGCGCACATCTTTGGGCCCCGCGGTGACTCCAAGGGGCTGATGAAGATTCTCCTGATCATGGTCTTCTTCTGTGTGGGGATTCTTGAGCTCGTCTCGATCGTTTTCCGCCCGGTCTCGCTCTCCTTTCGTCTGTACGGAAACATCTTCGCCGGTGAGACGATGCTCGAATCGATGTCGAACCTCGTGCCTGCCTTGGCACCGCTGATTCCGGTGCCCTTTTACTTCCTCGAACTGCTCGTGGGCTTTGTGCAGGCGCTCGTCTTCACGCTGCTCACTGCCGTATTTACCCTGCTCATTTGCGACCACGGCGACGGCCACCACGACGGCGGCCACCACGACGAAGGGGCGCACCCGGAGGCCAAACACTAGAGGGCTTCCCCACACTTTCGTCCGTCGGACCGTGGCAAGACTGCGGGGGCGGGCGGCAACCAAACCAACATACATACACAAAAATGAACATTCCGACAAACCTCGCCGAAATCTCCGGCAACCTGCACATCGGTCTCGCCGCCCTCGCCTCCGCGGTCGCGGTGGGCCTCATCGGCGCCAAGGCCTCTGAAGCAGTTGGGCGCAACCCCGGCGCGGCGACCCCGATTCTGATTCAGGCGATCCTGAGCTCGGCGCTTGCCGAAGGGATCGTCTTCTTCGCGATCTTCCTCGCGAAGTAACACACGCCCGAAAGGTTTGCACGGGGCGGGTTTCTTCCGTCCCGTGCGTCCGCGCAGCCCCAGTTTCATCGCCCGATTATTGCTATGCTCTTCAACGTCATCCTCGCCGCCAACGAAGGCGGTCTCATGGACACGGCCTACGCGGTCGCGGAAACCTTCGGGTTCAACATGTGGGCGTTCGTGGCCCAGGTGCTTTCCTTCTCGCTGGTGTGCGGTGCGCTCTACAAGTTCGCCTACGGCCCGATCCTAAAGGTGCTTGAGGAACGCAGACACAAGATCGAAGTCGCCTACAAGGAGGCCGCTGCGGTGAAGGTGCAGGTGGCGGACGCCGAGCGCCGTGCCAACGATATCGTCGTGCAGGCGTCGTCGGGTGCCCACAAGTTGATTGAGGAGGCGAAGGCTGCCGCGGTGGCATTTCAGGAAAAGCAGATGGTTCAGGCCCGGCAGGACGCCGAGGCGCTCGTGGCCAAGGCCCGCGAGGAAACGCGCCGGGATTACGACCGGATGCTGGCCGAACTCAAGGGCGAGGTCGCCCGGTTGGTGGTGGACACCACGGCCAAGGTCAGCGGCAAGGTACTCACCGCCGAAGACCAGAAACGCCTCACCGAAGAGGCAAACCGCGAGATCGCGGCCTAGTCGC
>JBILKV010000257.1:0-5798 GCA_044376515.1 Chthoniobacteraceae bacterium
CGTCGAGCGCCTACAAGAACGGTGTCCAGATCCGAGTAAGGCTTGGCGTTCCCCGCCACGCGGGAACCGAAGACGCGGACTTCACATTCTGCCGACCGGGCCACAAGCAGTTGCCGCCAGTCCTCAAATGGCTCGTGGCGAGGTCAATTATTCCGTGCGCCAAGGGCGGAAAGAAGCGCGCGGGCGGCTAGGGGTGCGGACCCGGCCGGCAGATAAAAGTGGCCTCCCTGCCGAGTGCTCCGTTATCCCCGCCAAAAACCGCGTCGGGTAGCAAGGTCGGCCAGAATTTTGGTGCAGGGGGCAAGCAGGGATTCCTTGCGGGCGGCGAGCCATCCCACGGCAAACCATGCGCGCGGATCCTTCTGGGCCACGGCACGATACAGGTCGAGGGCCACAACGGCATCGTTAAGCTGTCCAAGGGGCGCCTGCGCTTTTTGGAGGCGGCGGAGGAATTTTTGGACCGTCTTTTGCGGCCACAGCGATCCAACAAGTTCCGCCGCGTAACGCAACCGTTTGATGCGCTTGCGCAACTGATGGCGCTCCTCGTCTCCGAGTGTGGCGAAGCGGGCGTCGGCGCGGCGGATTTTCTTGTCCAACTTGCGGAGCGGGGCGGCGAGGACCTCCTGCAGGCTGTCAAAGGGCCCGTGGGGTTCCTCCCGAGGATGGGCGGCCCTGAGCAGGGCGAACCACAGGCTCTGGCTGCCGGTTTCGCGGAGCAGGGTCGTCACGTTGAGCTGAGCCGGGCTCGGGACGGGCGGCGGAAGCTCCACCAGCGGGGCGTCTGCGTCCCTCAGGGCCGGCCACAGGGTTTCGGCCATGGCGTCGAGATCGCGGGCGGCGCCTGACTTTCGGAACAACTCCGCCACCTCGGCCTCGATGTGCTCCGGCAGCTGCTGGGAGAGTCTGCCGTAGAGACGCAGAATCGTCCGCAGGCGCCGGAGACCAACCCTCAGCTGGTGGAGGTGTTCGGGTTCGAACTGCCCCTCCTGGATCTGGCCCGCATTGGGGAGGATTTGCGCGAGCGTGTTGTTGAGCATCGCCGCGAAGCACTGTTGGGGCGTGCTGTGGGCGGGCAGATGCAGGGGGCGTGCTTTCACGGGCCGGACCGTGGATTTACCGATGGCGAGACGGTAACCGCGGTCGCTCTTGCTGCGTGCATCCAACTGCAAGCCGAAACGTTCCACCCACCGTTGCGCCACCTCCAGCAGCGTGGCGGGAGATCCCTCGACGAGCTCGAACTCGAGCTCACAAACCCTCAACCGCCCCTCGCCCGCGATGATTTCTCCCTCATCGAGCGCGATTTCGATCAGCGACCCGTCCTTGCGCAGCAGACGCAGGGTGCGCTGGACCTCGATAGAGAAGCGTTCAACCAAAACGGCGTCCCCTGCGGCAGCGAGGACTTTTTCGAGAACCGCACCGGCCTCGGTGCCGGCATGGCGTCTTGCGTCCAGGACGGGGTACCCCGGTCCGCCGAGGAGGACGTTGTGTTCGATGCGCTTTAATGGACTATTGCCCCCGGCCTTGAGTGTCTGGACCCAGACCTTCTGTCCGGTGGGACCTGTGCCACGCAGTCGCATCGAAAGCCCGGCCCGGGAGAGGTGCTCCTCGTGGGTATCCACATACACGGCGCTCAGGTTTTCGACGCGCGCCGTTTTGGTTGCGACGGCGCGGCGCAGGGAGGCAAGGCGGGTGGACGGTATTTGGAATTTGAGCTCTATCTCGAAAGACATTTTAGCGACGATGGCAGGCTGCGGGACGGGTCGCCAGCTTCAGGTTAGACGGTACACGGGTACCCGGATGTACAGACCGTCAAGCTCACCTGAGCAGACGGCCCGGGCTGTGAAGTTTTCAGGAACCCGTTCTCGAGCAGAAAGTGAGCAGAAGGTGCCTGTCCTTGGACCCGCTGCTCTTCACAGTACTGTCCCCGGTGCGCAATCATCAGCGGGGTGATTTTCTTGCAGGAGCATCCGGCAGGTTTTCCTCGTCCAGCGTGAGTTCCTTTGTCGCCTCGTTCCCCAGCAAACGACTGCCGCTGACGGTGTCGGCTTGCGTGTGGTTTTCGGGATCGTGAAGCGTATTGTCTTTCACGCTCACGCCCCGGCTGTTTTTCAAGACGATGGCCTGGCGGTCGGTTTCATCCTTTGGCTTGGCGATCACAGAGGCGCGGACGGGGGAGTCGAAATGGTTGCTTTCTAGGAGCGCGTTTTGGATGCCGACGAGGCGCATTGCGGGGCCGCCGCTCCGGGTGAAGGTGTTGCCAGTGATGTGGAGGCGCTCGATGGGCGGTACTCCGTCTTGGCCCCGGGCGTTGTGAGCGCGGGCGTCGATGGCGGGATGATGCGGGCGAGGGCTGACATCGAGGAAGGTATTGTCGGCAATAGTGATGTCACTTGGAATGCCTCCCACGAGCCCCATGCCGGTGTTCAGCGATACGTTGCTGCCCATGCGGATAAAGATGCAGCCCCGCAGGGTTCCGGGGCCGGACATGATGAGCAGCCGCTGGAAGTTGTCCTCCCAAAGACAGTTTTGAACCAACCAACCCGCGCATTCGTGGTCGAGCCACTCGGCCTGCGCCTCGACGAAGGGCGTCGCATCTTGATCGAGAGTCAGTTCAAAACCGCGATGCGCCACCAGCCTTGCCTCTCCGAGAATCACCCCATTCTGGCGGTGGATGAAGCGCAGTCGGTCGCCGGGCCGGGCATTGTGGAGCGTGGGAAGCAGCGCGCCATTGGTCTCCAGCGTGACCTTTTTGCCGGAGACGGATTGAACCTTGCCCCAGATTCCATGGAAGTTCTGCAAATCGTCGGCCGTGTGCCGGATTGTAACGTTGTCCATCACGCAGCCGTATCGCGTGGAACGGCACAGAAAGCCGTCTGCGCCTTTCCATTGGCTGGTGCCGGGCCGAGGGCCGAAGTAGCAGTCCTTCCAGAGATGCGCGCCATCGCCGCCACTCTCGCTGGGGCCGCCTTTGGCTACATAAACGCTGACACCGTGCAATGTGATGTTCGCCGAGTCATCCAGTGCGACGGCCCCTGCGCCGGTGTAAATGCAGCATAGGCCGTCGCCCACGCGCACCACGCCAAGGTCGCCATACGCACGCTCCCAGTCCGCATCGTGAACGCGCTCCATGAACTCCGGATCGAGCATGTTGACCCAATAACGTCCGCCGTCTGAGGGCGTGATGTCTTTGTAGCGCAGCTTCCGCACACCGGCCTGCATGTCGTAGAGCGGCACGCAGAAGCGGCCGTCGCTTTTGAATGGTAACAGACGCTGCTCATCGGCCCCCTTGTAGCTCGCGGGCACCACAACGCCGGGCGAAGGCTGGATCTCAAACCGATTGCCCTCACGGTCTATGCGCGTAATGCGGCCCTCGATGCAGCCGCGTGTGCCACGGTCGATAACGGCGCCGCGTAACACGATGTTTCGGCAGTTTCGAAATCCCACGCACCGATGCCCCGGCGGCATCTGCCTGTCGTCCAGATCGAACCAAAACGTCGCACCCGTGGCATCGATCACAAAAGGGTGCGAGTCAGAGCGCTGCATGTTTTCAAACCCCATCGGATAAATCACCTTTGCTCCCTGCCAGTGCTCCTGCCCAAAGCGATAATCCCCCGGCGGGATGCGCACGCTTTCCGCGCCACTCTCATAAGCCTTCATCACCAGCGGCATCACTGCTGCACCCACCTTCCTCTGCGTTTGTTTTTCCGCCTCCGAAAACTGAAGGCCCGCAGGCAGGTCAAAGCTGAATCGATAATCCCGCGGTGGTGGCGAAGGGGAGTCCAAGATCGCTCGTTGATGCGGCGAAAGGTGCTCTTGTGCGGTGCACGGCTGCAGAAGACTGACGGTGCAGAACGCGAAAAAAAGAATTGGGCTGGCTTTCGGCATGTGGTTTTTTTGAAGAGGCGTTCCTGGCGCAGCGCCCTGCCCCTCGGGTGAGAGGTGGCGCGGGCCGCTTGTCGGGAGGTCAGAACCTTGCGCGAAGACCGGCCCGATGGCTACTTCGTGCAGCGCACCTCGGGTGTGACCAGAAAGAATGACCAAACGGTGCGGGTCTCCGTTGTGTTTCACTGGCAGGACAAACTGGATTTCAAGCTGACTTCTTCGTGGCACATCGCAGTACCCCGGCAGGTTCTTTGAACCTGCGCGCCACTAAGGTCATTCATCATCTGCTGGACCGGCGTCCGGACTTGGCGATGGCCTCCCGGAAGATTTCCTGCTGAATGATAGAGATCACGAACCCAAAGCCCAAGCGTGTTGCGCTGTCCCCTCCACGCGTGTGCCACCCTTGTGTTGCTGCCCCCACCGACTGAATCCCATGAAGCGTATCCTTGCCATTCTGGCTGCCGCCACCACCTCGCTGCACGGGGCTGCTCTCACACTGAGCAGCCCGCTCGAATATCAGGTCGTGCAGCGAAGCAGTCCGGGGAAAGGTCTCCTGCGCATCGCAGGTGAATTGTCCGAGGAGGTCCACGCGGAGGCTGCGGTGCAGGTCCGCGTCGTGAATGACGCACGCCAAACTCCGTGGGTGCAGGTGAACTCCGTGAAGGGCCGTAAGATCATCGCCGCCTTCGATGCGCCGGCGGGTGGCTGGTGGCAAGTGGAGGTGCAGGTGGTCCATGGGGGCAAACAACTTGCACTTGGCACCGTGCCTCACGTGGGAATCGGTGAGGTGTTTGTCATCGCAGGGCAGTCAAACTCGGCCAATCACGGAGAAGAAAGGCAGACAACCCGGACGCGAAAAGTCGTCGCATTCGACGGAAAGACATGGCGTATCGCCGATGATCCGCAACCGGGGGCGAGTGGTGGCGGGGGAAGTTTCGTTCCGGCTTTTGCGGATGCCGTCGCGGAGAAGGAAAACGTGCCCGTGGGAATCATCGCGTGCGGAATCGGCGCCACGAGTGTCCGCGAATGGTTGCCCAAGGGCGCAACGTTCCCCAATCCACCCACGATCCTGAGCCGGGTGGAAAAGCTGCCAAACGGAGCGTGGGCGAGCAAAGGCGCGGCTTACGATGCATTTATCGCCCGGATGCAGTCCGCGGGAACAAACGGCTTTCGCGCGGTGCTTTGGCATCAGGGCGAGAGTGATGCAAATCAAAAGGACCCCGCGTGCACCCTGCCCGGCACGCTCTACGGCGAGTACCTGACGAAAATCATCGCAGACTCGCGGCGCGACATCGGTTGGCCGGCGCCATGGTTGGTGGCACAGGCCAGCTACCATGTGCCGGGCGACGAGGGCAGCGAGGACATCCGTGCCGCGCAAGCCGCGCTATGGCGCGCCGGGATCGCACTCGAGGGGCCCGATTCCGACGCGCTCAAAGGCATGCTCCGCGAGCGCGAGGGCCGCGGGGTCCACTTTAGCGGCCCCGGGTTGCGCGAACATGGAGCGCGCTGGGCAGAAAAGGTACTCCCCTGGCTCAACGCCCAGTGGACCCAGCCCCGGCAGGCGCAGGGTGGCATGGAATGGAGAGACTTTGTGCAACTCCCGGAGAGCCACAGCCTCGGCTGGGTCAATGCGAACGCGACCACCAAGGACACCACGGGCTGGAACGGTGTGCTCGATGAGGCGAAATGGGGCACGCCCGATCCACGACAGGTCGTGGCGCGCAACTGGGATTGGAAGGTGAGCGACGCGCAGTGGCGTGCAACCGTCGAACAAAAGGGCGAAGGCCACCGGGAAGAAGTGCGTTTTGAACTCTGGCTGCCGGAGGGCCTCCGCACCGCGCGGGGTATTGTCGTCATGTCCGGCCACGGAAGCGGCGAGAACCTTTTTCAGCGCGGGGACCTGCGGGCGCTGGCGA
>JBILKV010000379.1:0-5793 GCA_044376515.1 Chthoniobacteraceae bacterium
CGTAAGCTCCCAAATGCCAGGCGTCCGAAACAATCCGGGTCGCCGGGTTGGAGAACTGCGAGGTCGTGGTGCCGGCCGCGCCAAGCAAACCAATCCGGCCCTCCCCAAACGGCCGCTCCAGACCCAGCAGCGAGCTTTGCCCGTTCGCAGTGTAACCGCCAAACCCGATCGACAAATCCGCCTTCCGGTTCAACCACGAAGCGGCCGTTGTCTGCCAGACGCTCCAGCCCGTTTCGCCCGTGCCAACCATCGTTTCCACGCCGCCATTGCGCGCACCCGCCAGCCCCAGCAGATCGAGCCGCGACCCCACGCTGTAGGACATGTCCAGCATCCGGCGACGGCTGATGTTCATCAAGTCCGCGTAGGCCGAAATGCCGGCCCCGGCAAGAGCGCGGGTGACCTCGGCTGCATTCTTGTAGCTTTCCAACTGCACCTCTAGCGCCAACAGATCGCCCGGCGCCGCCACAAAGCTGTCCAGGTAGCCGCCGATCTCCTGCGCATTGATCCCAAGCCCGAAACCGCGGAACGCCTTGCGCTCGATGTCGAGCATCACCGCGTCGGAGGTGTAGCGCAGGCTTGGCACCAGTACCGCTGTCGGACCACTCGGCCGAAGCGTCCCGCCGAACGCCAGCGGCGCACGGCTCTGCAACTCGCTCCGAAGCGTAATATTTTCGTCAACCCAGTCGCGGAAGAATTCGCCGGTGACGTCCTTGAACGCACCGCTGACTGTTCCGCCGTTGGTGCCGCTGATAATCCGGTAGCTGCCGCTCGCCTCCACGCGGGTCAACGGATTGGCAACCACGGTGCCGACCCGGATCGCGCCTGCCACAAACGAGCCGCCACTGATGGTGCCACCGCTCAGGCTAAATACGCCCACCCCGCCCAGCGAGCCGTCCACGATAATCTGGTCATGGGCCCACTGGCCATCCGCCATCTTTTGGAACTGCGCGACGTAATCAGCCCCGTCCGCAACCAGAATCCCGCCCACCGTCATCGAGCCGGGAGAATTACCCGGCGCCATCCGGCCGGATACCGCCAGGTTCCCACGCACCCTGCCGCCGCTGCCGGTCAGCACCTGGCCTGCGGCAATCGAGTATCCTCCCAGATGCGCGGTAACGTCCAACTCGGCCCCATCTCCCAGCGAGAGCACCTCTGATTTGCTGATCGATGCCCCGGCCCCGAGCTTCAACGTGCCATGCACCAGTTCGGTCGCCCCCGTGAAATCACTCACGGCCGTCAGGGTCACATTCAGCGGCGCGACACCACTCCGCAGGGCCGATGAGCCGTCCAGCGAGAGCTTCCCGGTTCCACTGACCACAGTCTCCAATGCGAACGACCCGCCACGCACCACCCGGACCACCGCACTGTTCGAGAGCGTGCCCGTGCCCAGCGTGCCCGCCGTTCCACCCTCGAGACCAATCTGCAGTGTTCCGAGACTCACCGAGATCATCCCGCTGAAGCGGGAATTATCACCCGTGAAAATTTCTGTGCCGGCACCCAGCATGCCGGGACTGGTCTCAACCTCGGGCGCGACTTCCACGAGGCCGTCGCCGTCCAAATTCTGGCTGATGGGTTCCAGAGCGATGCGCTGGGGCGGGACAACATCCAGCGAAATCGCCCGCACTTGGTTGGACGAGCTTAAGGCCGCGCGCCGCTTCAGCAGCAACCGGCCGCCCGCGCCAAGCTTCACCACCGATCCGGGGGCGCCCAGCGAGCCGTTTGCTCCCAACTGCACGGTTCCCGCCTTCACAAAGGTTCCACCGGTGTAGCTGTTGCCCGGGTTGTTGAGCACCATCATACCTGATCCGGTCGAGGCAAGGCTGCCGGTTCCTGTGAGCGTTCCGTTGATCGTGAGGCTACTGCCCAAGCCGATCGAGAAGGCCGCGCCGGCCTTGCCCAGCTCCAACACCCGGTCTGCTCCAATTGTAATCGCCGCCGCACCGCCCGCGCCCAACGAAACGGTTCCGCCGTTGAGCGTCAATTTGGAGCCCGGGCGTCCCAGATCCGCCTCGCTCTCCAGATCCAAACTCACTCCCTTGCCGAGGGTGGTCCCGCCCGTGCTCTCGTTCTTGCCCTTAAACTTCACCCCGTAACCGGCATCCTCGAACCCATCCGCAGCCAGATACATCACCGATCCCGACCCGGTTAGCAAGTTGGTGATCGTGACGTCCTTCGTGCCGGGGGCGAACTTGAAGGCCAACACGCCGTTGTTGATGATCGCGCCCGGTTTGGTGGTGTCCAGCAGACTGCCCAAGGTCGCCAGTTGCGAGCCCCCGTTGCCGAGCTGGAGCGTGCCTCCCTGAATCTCGGTCACCCCGGTGAAGTTTTCGTTCAAGGCGCTCACCACCAGCGTGCCGTCACCCGTCTTGATGAGGGAACCCTTCCCCGCAAGCTGGCCCGCAAGCGTGCCGGAGGTCGCGAAGATGGAGCCCGCCGCCAAGAGCGTCCCTCCGCTGATTTCGCCACCCGCCAAAGTCACGCGCCCCACGTTCTGCGCGGTGGTCCCGAGCTGCAGCGCGGCCCCAGCAACAACGCTCACCGAACCCGTGGAGAGAAGGGCGTTGTCCACCGCCAGCGCGAGGCTTCCCTCCTGAACCTGCGTTCCGCCCCCAAAGCTCGAATTGCCCGAGAGCGCGAGCACGCCCTGGCCAGTCTTCACCAGAGTTCCAGCACCCGTCAGTCCCGAACCGAACGTTGCCAGGGTACCTGCCGCGACCTCTACCCTCGCGACCTGACCGGCCGCCAGCGGTGCAACCGCACCCGACACGTCAGCCGTCGCCCCGGCGTAACGCAGCGTGCCACCCGCGAACGACAGGCTTCCCGTCACCGTGGCTCCGGCGTTGAGCGCCAACCTGCCCTCCGCGAGGGACAACGCGGCTTCCATCGTCGCGCCCGCAAGCGACAGCGTCCCGCCTCCTTGCTTCACCAAGGACGTTCCGGTCACCAGCACGTTCTGGAGCACCAACGCCGCACTCGAGCCGGCGCTTCCAACCGTCACCGTCCGCGCTCCCCCGCCCAGCACCAACTGACCCGCTGCCGTACCGGTGCCGGTGCTGTTCAGCACCGCCGCCCCGCTGCCGGAAACCGTCACGTCCGCGCCAATGCTGAAACGTGCAGGATTTGCGCCGCCTTCGAGCGTCAGCAGAGGCGCTGCGTCCGCGCGACCGATCAACTCCAGACCGGAAGCCACGCCCGTATTCGGATTCCCCAGCAGAACGAGGCTTCCTCCTGCGGCCACCACGTTGGTGCCACCGATCAAAACGATGTGCCCGTCCTCCACGCGGCCACCCGCGCTCACCAGCGTGCTGCCGCCGCGGAGCGTCAAGGTGCTGCCCGTGCCCACCAACGTGTTAGCCCCGGTCACCAGCGAGCCCGAGTCGACGCGGATGGTGAGGAACTGCTGGGTCTGGCCGCTGACGCCTTCCCCGAATGTGAAGGTCCCCCCATCCACAAGCAAAGCGGCATCAGGATTGATCTGACGGCCGGCGGCCAGTTCCAGACGGCCTCCCGAAACCTGAACCGACGCACTCGAAACGGTCTGCACGCCGGCACCCGCCAGGCGCAGCGTTCCGGCGAGCACCTGCGTCCTGCCCTGATACACATTCGCCCCAGTCAAAGTCGCCAGTCCGTCACCCTGCTTGGTCAGGGTCGCCGTGCCCGCCAACACCGAGCCGATCGTCCCGCTTTCCACAGAGTACACCGAACCCGTAAGCGTGCCGCCAGTGACCCGTCCGCCACCAAGGAGGAAGGTACCCACCGTCTGTGCCGTCGTGCCAAGAGCCAGTTCGCCACCGGCCACATGCAACGCGCCAGCCTGCGCGAGCGCATTCCCAAGGCCGAGCTCAAGGACGCCCTCCTCAACCGTCGTTCCTCCCGTGTAGCTGGCAGCCACCCCAATCACAACCGTGCCCGTGCCGGTCTTGACCAGCGCGGCACCCGCTCCAGCCAGCGACGCGTTGAGCGATCCGCTGCGCACCGCAAAGGCAGAACCGACCAGCGTGCCGTTGCGCATCTCGCCGCCCAACAGGCTGACCTCGCCGACCGTCTCAAGGAATCCTCCCAGATTAAACTCGCCGCCGGAAATAGTGAATGAGCCGGCGTCAGCGAGACGCTCGCTGGCCCCCAGTCGCAGGGTTCCCGCATTCAGGAACGTCCCACCCGTGTAGCTGGAGGCACTCTGGAACAGCGCTTCCCCACCAGTTTCCTTGGTGAGCGTGCCGGTGCCGGCCACCACCGCGGCCAGCACACCGCTGCGCACTACGGTCGATGCGGCGATCAGGGAGCCGCGTTCTAGAGCCCCTCCATCCAAGGTCAACATCCCAACCTGATTGGTGAAGTCGCCACCCAAGTCCAGCGCGCCGCCGCTCACCACCACGTCCGCCGTGCGCGAAAGCACCTGGTTGCCGCCGAGCACCAGACGGCCGCCCAACACCTCGGTCCGGCCCGCGTACGAATTCTGGCCGCTCAGGGTCACCGTCCCCGCGCTTGTCTTAATCAGGTCGCCAGTCCCGGTGAGGTTGGCGCTGATCAGCCCGTTTGCCACGCTGAAGGAACCAGCCCCAATCGTCCCGCGCTCAATCGACCCGTTAAGCAGCGTCAAGCTCTCAACGTTGTTGGTATACTGGCCGCCCAAATCCAGCGCCCCGCCATTCACCGTCAATGCAGCGGTGGCGGAGAGCACCTGATTCCCACCCAACACCAGTCGCCCGTCGTTGACCGTAGTCACCCCGGTGTAGACGTTCTGGCCCTCAAGCAGCACGGTCCCCGCGCCGCTCTTGGTCAGCGCCCCACCCCCGGCGAGCACCGCGGAGACCGTCCCGCTCCGAACCGCATAGGCCCCGGCCACCAGCGTGCCGCCCAAAATCTCGCCCCCGTTGAGAGTCACCACTCCGAGCGTCTGGGTCGTCGCTCCCAACGAGAGTTTACCCCCGTTTACCATCAGCTCGCTGTTCAACGTCAGGGCCCCGTCGACGCCCAAAGCCAGCGTCCCGTCCTCTACCCGCGTTCCACCCGTGTACTGGTTGGCCGCCTGAAGCAGAACCGCACCGGCGTTTTCCTTCACCAAGGTGCCCGTGCCGGCGAGGACCGCCAGCACCGTCCCCGCACTCAGGTTGAAGCCCGTCCCACTCAGAGTCCCATCGGTGACCACGCCA
Source organism: Chthoniobacteraceae bacterium (assembly GCA_044376515.1). Taxonomy (GTDB): domain Bacteria; phylum Verrucomicrobiota; class Verrucomicrobiia; order Chthoniobacterales; family Chthoniobacteraceae; genus Chth-196. The sequence goes on from JBILKV010000379.1 coordinate 5,154, forward strand.
CCGGTGAGCGTGACCGCACCAGCAGACTGCACAAACCCGCCCAGAGCCAAAGATCCACCCTCAATCCGAAGCACGTTGCCCTCACCCAGCGCGCCGACCGCCTGCAGTTGGAGCGTACCAGCGGTGAGCTTCGTTCCGCCGCTGAAGTGGTTCTCCTGGGTCAGCACCACCAAGCCGTCCGTGTTCTTTATAAGCGCACCGGCTCCCGAAATCACTGCGTCTATCAAACCCGACTGAAGCTGCAGGCCCTGCTGAACCGAGAGCGTGCCATTTGCAATCCGGCCTCCGGCGAGAACGCCGTTGTTTGTCCTTTGAACAAAGCCGCCTAGATCCAGCGTGCCGCCCTGCACTTCGAGAAGGCTCGCCTCGGCGATCCGGTTGTCACCGCCAAGTTGGAGCGTGCCCGCCGTGATCGCCGTTGTTCCCGTGTAAACGTTCAATCCGGTGAGCAGGGCAACGCCTCCACCCAGCGAGCCGTCGCCGACCTTTGCGAGACCCCCATCGCCAGCCAGTCCCGTCCCCAGAACGCCCCAAGCGATCTGGTACTGCGAAGCGGTCAGCGTCCCGCTAACCAAAGAACCGCCCCGAATCAACAACCCGCCAACCCTCTCACTGAACCCCCCAAGGTCAAACGTTGCTC
>JBILKV010000086.1:0-16893 GCA_044376515.1 Chthoniobacteraceae bacterium
ATCGCTGTTGACGACGCAGGTGCCGGTGCTGACGACGGCGCAGGTGCGTGCGTTGACGACGGCGCAGGTGGTGGGACTGCTGACCTCGCAGGTGGTGGAACTGACGACGGGCCAGGTTGCCGCATTGGGTACGGCGCAGGTGGCTGCGATTGAGACGACGGACCTGCAGGTGCTGACAACCGCGCAGGCAGTGGCGTTGACGACGGCGCAGGTGCCGGTGCTGACGACGGCGCAGGTGGTGGCGCTGACGACGGCGCAGGCGGCGGTGCTGAGCAGTCAGCAGTTGCGCGCGCTGACGACCGGGCAGTTGGTCGCTTTGGAGACTGTGGACGTTGTGGTGCTGAGCACTGACCAGATCGGAGCCCTGACGACGGTGCAGGTGGGGGCTTTGACGACGCGGCAGATCGTGGAACTGACGACCGGCCAGATGGAGTCTCTGACGACGCGCCAGGTGTCTGCACTGACGACCTCGCAGTTAGTGACGCTGACGACGGCGCAAACGGCTGCGTTGACTGTGTCGCAGGTAGGTGCGCTGACGACGGCGCAGGTGGCAGGGTTGCTGACATCGCAGGTGGCTGCGCTGAGCACGGCGCAGGTGGCTGCGTTCAGCACGGCGCAGGTCGTTGCGATCGAGACACGTGATCTTGCTGTGTTGAGTACTGCACAGTTGGTGGCGATCGAGACAACAGACTTCCAGGCGCTGTCGGTGAGCCAAGTTCAGTCCTTCACCACGGATGCACTTGCGAAGTTTACCACCTCGCAGTTGCAGTCGCTCGCTACGAATCGGGTTTCCGCCCTCACAACGGCGCAGGTATCGGGTCTGACGACGGATGCGATTCAGAGCCTGCTGAGCACGCAACTGCGGAGCTTGACGACCTCTCAGATTGGCGCGCTGACAACCGAGCAGGTCGTGGCTTTGAGCACCGCTCAGGTTCCTGCTCTCACCACCGTTCAGATCGCCAGCCTTAGAACTGGACAGTTGGCCTCGTTTGAGACGCGGGATCTGCAGATGCTCACGAGCATACAGTTCCGTGCCTTGACGACCAGTGCGGTGGCTGCTCTGTCGACAGCCCAAATTCCAGTCCTGACGACAACAGCGATTGGTTCGATGACATCGAGTCAAATCGTTGCCCTGACGACCAGCCAGATTGTTTCCATCACGACGGACGGGCTGAGGGCTCTGAGTACCGTCCAGATGAAGCAGTTGACTGCCAGCCAGGTCGCCGTTCTCACTTCCACCCAGCAGCAGGGACTCACGGCGCAACAGTACAACGCCTTGTTTGTCCCCTAGGCGCTCAATGGTTTCCGGTTGGTGTCAAACTGTCCCGAGTGCGGACCCCGTGGGTGAGCGGCGGTCCCCCGGGCAGTGAACCCCATGCTACCCTATCATTCGGCCCTCAGGGCGTTCGTCGTACTGGCGACGCACCATCAAAAGAGCGTCCCGCAGGATGCCCTGTCCCTGTGCGACGAGGCGGATCCCGACGGATCCCTGTTGAAGTTGCTTCGGCACGTGGATTTGGATGCCCGCGCGATCCGGTTTGATTCGGTAACGGAGTTAAAGAGGCTGGGGGAGGCATTTCCGCTTTTGCTGCGCAAAAAGAACGGATGTTGGTGGATTGTCATCGGGCTTGCCGGGCCCGCTGTCTCCGCAAGTGGCGCATTCATTCTCGACATTGAGAATGAAGCGGCAGGGGTTGTCGAAGTCGGCTTCGCGGCGGTTCAAGACAACTGGGGTGGACTGGGGATTTTGTGCGGGCCGCGGAAGTCCGTTTTCGGGCCGGAGGCGCCGTTTGGTTTCCAGTGGTTCCTCGGCGAGATTCTGAAGTACCGGACGCATTTCCGCGACATCGCACTGGCGGCACTTGTGGGGAGCGTCTTGTCGTTTGTGACGCCTTTGCTTTTCAGTATTCTGGTGGACCGTGTGATTCCGCACCGGACCTATCAGACGCTTGGAGTGGTCGTTGTTATTTTTGTTCTGACGGCCCTGTTCGAGTCGCTCTTTGGGTACCTCAAGCAGAATCTGACCTTGGTGACCACCAACCGGATCGACGCCACGCTGTCCGCGAAAGTGTTTGAGAAGCTGCTGACACTTCCGATGAGTTTCTTTGATACCGTACCCGCAGGGGTGGTGTTCCGGTATCTGCAGCAAACCTCTCAGGTCCGTCAATTTTTGACGGGCCGTTTGTTTGTGATGCTGCTGGAAATGATTTCGATGCCGATCCTGATATTGCTGCTGTTGAGTTACAGTTGGCAGCTCTCGGCGGTGGTGGTGGCGTTTGCTTTGATGATTGCGGGCGTGATTTCCGCCCTGCTGCCGCTTTTTCAGGTGCGCCTCAACGAGCTCTACACGGCCGAGGGAAACCGCCAGGCTCATTCCATCGAGACTTTGCACGGGATCAGGACAGTGAAATCCCTGTGCCTTGAGCCGGCCAAGAGGACGGCGTGGGAGGAAAAAGTGGTGGCCTCCGTACGGAAGGCCGGTGGCGTGGCGCAGTTCGGGATCATGGGCAGCACCATCACCTCTTTTTTGGAGAAGGCGATGCAGCTGTCTGTGTTGAGTTTTGGCGCAATGTTGGTTTTCGACGACAAGATCAGCCTGGGCGCATTGATCGCATTTAACATGCTTTCCAACCGGGTGAGCGGCCCCCTGATTCAGTTGGTGGGATTGATCAACGAGTATCAGGAAACCGCCCTTTCGGTGCGGATGCTGGGCAACGTGATGAACCACCCGCCCGAGAGGGACCCGGAGTTCCGCGGCACCAAGCCGGAGGTGTCCGGCAAGCTGAACTTTGAACGCGTCTCTTTTGTGTACGGTGGAGCGGCGCGTCCCGCCCTGGACCGGGTGGAGTTCACCGTCGAGAAGGGCGAGGTCATTGGAGTTGTCGGCCGCTCGGGTTCCGGCAAAACGACGCTGACGCGTCTCATTCAGGGAATTCAGATTCCAACCGAGGGGATCATCAAGCTGGACGGGGTGGATGTGCGCCAGATTGATCTCGCGCACTTGCGGCGCAACATCGGCATCGTGTTGCAGGAGAGTTTCCTCTTCCGGGGCACCATCCGCGAGAACATTGCGGTATCCAACCCGCACGCACGGACGGAGGAAATTGTGGCCGCCGCGAGGTTGGCTGGCGCAGAGGAGTTCATCGACCAGCTGCCCATGGCATACGATTCGATGCTTGAAGAGGGGGCCACCAACCTTTCGGGAGGGCAGCGCCAGCGCATTGCCATTGCCCGGGCGCTGCTCCCGCAGCCAAGGCTGCTGATTTTTGACGAAGCCACCAGCGCCCTCGATCCTGAGAGCGAGGCGATCATCCAGCAGAACCTCGCGGACATTGCCAAAGGCCGCAGCATGATCATCGTCTCCCACCGACTTTCCTCGTTGGTGAACTCCGACCGGATCATGGTGCTGGACAAGGGGGCGATCGCCGACTTCGCGCCCCATGCAGTGCTGCTGCAGCGCTGCGAAATCTACACGCGGCTCTGGGAGCAGCAGACCCGCGACATCACCAAATGAAAGTCCGCAGGCACCTCCGAGCATCGCCCGTGCTTCAGCGGTGGTCCAGATTCCGCCGCGGTTTGGCGCGCGCGTTCCGTCCGGAGGGGTGGGTGCTGACGTTCTTCCGCCGTCGCATCGCGGGGTTGTTGGCCCCGGTGGCGGACCATCCGTGGTTGAAGGCTGAGTGGCTGCTGCAAAAATTGCCGCCTTCTATTCGGGACCGGATTCCCCCCTACCTCGATTTGCCACCTCTGGAGCCGGAGGGGATGATTCTGCCGGATGCCTTGACCTACCAAGGCGCGCTGACCCATTTGTTGCAAGAACCGCTTCCACCCGGATTGCGGGGAACGATCCGCTGGTGCGGAGCTGCGATTGGAATCGCGCTGTTGATCTCGATCCTCTTCAAGGTGGACGTGGTGGTCTCGGGCCCGGGCAAACTCACCTATGACGGCCCTCCGATCGTACTTCAACCGTTTGAACGGGGAGTGTTGAGGAGTCTGTCGGTAAAGCCGGGCGATACCGTCACGAAGGGACAGGTGCTTGTGACGCTTGATCCTACGTTTTCACAGGCGGACTTGAGTGCGCTGGAGTCGCGATCGCAAATGGTGCACGCCATGCTCAAGCGTCTCGAGTGCGAGTCAGTCGGAGTGCCCTACACCCCCGACCCTCAGGATCAGGACGCCGGACAGTTACAGGCCGAAATCCACAAACAACGTCTGGGAGAGTACGCTTCGCGCGTGCGCGCTTTCGAGGAAACCGAGGGGGAGACGCAATCGGGCATTTCCCGGGTGCAGGGGGACATCAAGAATCTGGAGGAGCAGCTTCAAATCTCCCAGCAAATGGAGGAAATGCAGGAGAAGCTTTACAAATTCAAAACCAATTCCCAGTTGGAGTTCCTCGCCGCCCGTGGAAGCCGGTTGCGCGCAGAGCGGGAGTTTCAGGAAGCCACCCAGCGACTGGTCGAACTGCGGCATCGGCTCCAGACGGTTCAGGCGCAGAAGGACGGTTTTTTGCAGGAATGGCGGCGGACGCTTTTTGAGGAGTTAAACCGGCAGAGGGCCGAACAGACCCAGATCGGATCAAGCCTCACCAAACTGGAGCGCGTCAACAAGCTGATCGCGATCACGGCTCCGGAGGACGGCGTGGTGTTGGACATCGCAAACCGCTCGGTGGGCTCGGTGCTGCGTGAGGCGGAACCGGTTGTGATTTTGATCCCGACCTCGGTGCCGCTGATCTCGGAGATCCAGTTGGTTTCCTCCTCGGTGGGCGAGGCTGCAGTCGGCGATTCGGTGCTGATTAAAATCGACGCCTATCCGTTTCAGCGGTATGGCGGCCTGAAGGGGCGGATACGCTCCATCAGCCACGAGTCTCACGCCGGGACGGGTTCCGCGGACTTGGAGTCGGTTGCCAACAAGCGCGCCAACAGTGCGGGGGGAGGCATGCATCGCGTGACGATCGCTCTGGACACCTTCCGCCCCGACCGGCTTCCTGACCACCGAAAACTTTTCCCAGGGATGACCGTCACGGGGGAGATCCATCTCGGCAAGCGGCGCATCATCAACTACATTCTCATGCCGCTGCTGCGGGGACTCAACGAGAGTTTCCGGGAGCCTTAGCATTTGCTTTTGTAACCAAAGGAGCGCTTTTGCTCCTTACTCCTTTGTATGAACACACCCCAAACTCTTGTCCATCAGGCGGTGGCGCGCCAGTCTCGGGGCGATCTGGCCGGTGCCTGTGATTTGTTTGCACAGGTGCTTGCCCTCGACCCGAGAGACGCGACTGCGCTCTATTCGCTGGCGGCGATCAGCCTCAACCTCGGGGATGCCGCAAGCGCTCTCTCCTACGCTGAGCGGAGCAACGCCGCGAACCCCGCCTCGGCGCTGACCTGGTTTATCCGCGGCAGTGCCCTGCGCCTGGCGGGGCGGAAGACCGAGGCGCAGGCTTTTCTGGAGAGGGCGTGTGCCCTGGACCCCTCGCATGCGGATGCCCACTTGATGCTGGGGGTGGTCCATGGGGAGTTGCAGCAGTACAGCCAAGCGGTCAGAGCATTCGACAGGGTGCTGGCGATTGATCCGCGCAATGCCGCGGCAATTTCCAACCGCGAGGCGATCCTTCCTTCGGTGCAGCGGCATTTGGAAAGCGAGGCCTCGCTCACCCAACGGGCGTTGGCTCTCCAAACCGCCGGACAGATTGCCGAGGCCTCCGCGGTCTTCAAAACGTTGCTCGAGAGCAATCCAAACCAGTTTGTCGCGCTTTACTCGCTCGCCGTGATCGGACTCAACGGCAGCCGGCCCGATGAAGGGCTGCATTTTGCGGAGCGGTGTCGGTTGGCGGAACCGGGGGTGGCCGCCAGTTGGTATATTCATGGCGCGGCGCTGAAAGCCATGCGCCGGTTTGCGGAGGCCATCGAAAGTCTGGACCGGGCGCTACGGCTGGATCCTTCCCATCTGGAATCCTATGTTACCAAGGGGCATGTTTACGGGGAGCAGAAGCAGTACGCGGTCGCTTTGGTTGAATTCAACAACGTGCTGACCCGCGAGCCGGGACACGCTCAAGCGCTTAACAACGCGGCGACCCTTCTTTCGATCCTCAACGAGCATGCGGAATCCGCCCGTTTCTATGAACGGCTTGTCAGCCTCCATCCGGATTTTGATTTCGCCTACGGCGCCCTCTCCCACGCACGCCTGCACTCCTGCGACTGGGAAGGCTTTTACGATTTGCAGAAGCAGATCATTGAGGGCGTCCGTGCGGGGAATAAGGTTTGCCGCCAGCTGCCGTTTCTCGCGGTTTCGGATGCGTCCGAGGACCAGTTGAAGTGCGCGCGCATTGTTTCCGAACACAGCTATCCAAGGAACACCATCCAGCTTTGGAAGGGGGAGCGTTACGAGCACAAGCGCCTGCGTGTCGGCTACCTTTCCCCGGATTTCCGGGAACACCCCGTCGGGCATTTGTTTGCCGGGGTCATGGAAAAACACGACAAGCAGCGTTTTGAGATCTACGCGTTTTCGCTGGGGATCGATGACGGGAGCTCCCTCCGTAAACGCTTTGTTGCTGCTGCCGAGCACTTTGTCGATGTGCGTGGAAAAACCTCCCCCGAAGTGGCACAGATCATCCGTCAGCATGAAATTGACATCCTCGTCGACCTTGCGGGACCCACGATGGATGCGCAGCCCGATGTGTTTGGGTTCAAGCCTGCCCCAGTGCAGGTGATCTACCTGGGCTACCCCGGCACCAGCGGCGCGGACTACATGGACTACATTCTGGCCGACCGGACCGTGATTCCGGAGGAACACCAAAAGTTTTACGCCGAAAAGGTGCTTTACCTCCCGGGGTGTTATCTGCCCGCGGATCCCGAGTTGGTTTTTTCAGAACGGACTCCGACGAGGGAGGAAATGGATCTCCCCTCGGTGGGCTTCGTGTTTTGTTCGTTCAACCACGATTACAAAATCAATCCGCCGGTGTTCGACGTCTGGATGCGCATCCTCTTGCGCGTGGAGGGAAGCGTCCTCTGGCTGATGCGGCTCAACGCCGCCGCGGAGGAAAATCTGCGGAAGGAGGCGGAGAAGCGGGGAGTGAACCGTTCGCGCCTGATTTTCGCCAAGAGGGTGCCGTCGATTTCGGATCATCTGGCCAGGTACCGGCTTGCGGGCCTTTTCCTCGACACCACCCCCTACAACGCGCACTCAACCTCCACGGACGTGCTGCGGGCGGGGTTGCCCGTGTTGACCGTCGAGGGCGGCAGTTTTCAGAGCAGGGTGGCCATGAGCGTGTTGCGTACCGTGGGGATGCCAGAGTTGGCGGTGCGCGACCTCGCCGAATACGAGGAAACGGCGGTGCGGTTGGCCCATAATCCGGGCGAGTTGGTCGCACTCAAAGACCGACTGCGGTCCCAAGTGGCGGCTTCGTCATTGACGGATGCGGCGGCCTTCACGCGCGGCGTTGAGGCTGCCCTTTTGCAGTGCAGACCGGATCCGCCGAAAGTCGTCTAACACCACGTATCTGAGTTTTCTGGATTATTAGCGATGGGAATCCCATGGATTAATCGTACCGCCTTGTTCAGAAAACCGGCGCGGATTTTCACCAAATCTGACGCCCCGCAAGGGGCATTTCTCTTTCATCCCATGGCATCGCCATGGGAAAACCGTCCCCGAAAAAGAATACGCCCTGAAAGGGCACACTCACCTGCCCGGTCCATCCGAAAGCCTGGCTTCCTCATGGGGCGCCCTTTCAGGGCTTCATGTTTGATAACGGGATCAAGCCCACGGCGTTGCCATGGGCTGCGAGTGGCCTACCCCTTCGGGGCAGAAACACTCCTGTGATCATTGAGAGTTGGTATCACCCGTGACGGTTGTGCGATCCGTCATCCGGTGCCGCCTTGGACTTCGGCGGATCATTCAAGGCAAGGCGTGCGTAAACTGAGAGGCTACGGATTGCCTTCTGGAGCGGTGCCCTCCGTCTCATCGTCATCCCTTTTGCCCCCGGCCTCTGGAGAGGACTCTTCCTGAGGGACTGTCCTCCCGAGCACCCCCGCGATATCAGGCTCCGGACAGGCGGCCAGTTTCTGGCGAATGATCGTCGCCCTGAGGGCATCTCTTTCCTCAGCGGCCAGTTTCTGCTGGGAGCCTTTCTGCAAATGCGCCGGTTGGGTCTCCATGAACAGTTCGTCGACGGCGTGGCGCTGAGCCTCGGGGTAAAAACCCAAGTCGCAACCGAGTTTTGCCAGAGACAGAAGATTAAGTGCCTCCTTGGAGTGCATCGAATGAGCGTGCTTGAGGATCCCGTAGGAGCGGCCGACGTGGTCCAGGAGGGTGTTGGAGCGTTTTTGGAGCAAAGTCTGCCGTGCATTTTGCTCGTGTTCAATGACCTGCAGGATGACTTTCTGTAACCGGTCCACGATCTCCTCTTCCGCCTCTCCCAGAGTGGTTTGGTTGGAGATCTGAAACAGATTTCCCAAAGCCTCCGTGCCCTCCCCATAGAGACCACGCACCGCCAAACCGATTTTGTTGACCGCTTGGATGACCTGGTTGATCTGTTCGCTTAGGACCAAGCCGGGAACGTGGAGCATGGCCGACACCCGCATTCCGGTTCCAACATTGCTCGGACAGGCGGTCAGGTAGCCTAGTTCGGGGTCAAAAGCGAAATCCAAAGCCCCCTCCAGTTCGGTGTCGACTTTGTTGACCGCACGGAAGGCGGCCTTCAGTTGCAGCCCGGAGCGGATCGCCTGCATGCGCAGATGATCCTCCTCGTTGATCATGATCGAGAGGCTCTGCCTCCGGTTCATGACCACGGCCGAGCCCACCCCCTTGGCTGCGTGCTCCCGAGAAATCAGGTGCCGCTCGACCAGCACCTGCTTTTCGAGCGCGGTGAGATCCTGGCAGGCCAACGAGTAAGCGTCCGCCATTTCGGGGAGCGCCTCCACTTTCGGGCGGATGCGATCAAGGACCGCAGCACGCTCCGCCTTTTTGGCCCAACCGGGAAACGGCGCACCGGCCAGATTGCGTGCCAGACGCACCCGACTACTGACGACGATGTCGTGGTGTGGTCCCTCCCCTTTGAGCCAGTCACTGCTTTTGTTGAGTATGTTGCGGATTGCCATGGTTCACCTTATCTGGGCTGCTGTCGGTCCGGCGGTGGAGCGGACACCCGGGCTCCGCCTGTTTGAGGCTTCAGTTCTGTGTCCTCCGTTTGTTTTTCCGACTCAATGCCGAGCGCCCGGAGGGAATACTCAAAAAACTTGGTTCAGGGGTGTCTTGCGAGTGTTCAGTCTGCACCGTCGTCGCGTTCCGCCTCCAGCACCCGAATCTTGTCCCGCAAGGCGGCGGCGGTTTCGTATTGTTCCTCAACGACGGCCCTCCGCAAATCAGAGGTCAGGCCCCGGATTTCGTTGTCACGCGCGAGCCTTTTCTCCAAGCGTTCCGGGACCTTGCCGGTGTGTCTGACCCCTTTGTGCATGCCCCGCAGGATCCCCCCGAGCGGCTCTGCGAAAGTCTTGTAGCAGACGGAACACCCGAGCCGGCCTGACTTCTTCAACTCGGCCTCCGTGAAGCCGCAGTTTGCGCACCGCTGTACCGCCGCTGCAGGGGAGCGCTCCACCGCCTCGGCGGCCCCCATTCCCAGCAATAAATCCGCCAAGGCAAACCCCGTGGGGTCCGTGACACCCTTCTCTTTGGAGCAGCCGCTGCACAAGTTTACCTTCTGCATGTTTCCATCCACAATCTGGGTGAGAAACACACTCGCAGTTTCCGTCTGGCAAACATCGCACATCATGGGGTCGAACCGGTTGTCGCAACCCGTGTCTGGGCGCTTCTTCTCCTTGCCCTAATGTAACCCATTTTGGGCGGTTGCCACCAAAAAACTGGGGCGTGAGGCTGCCAAAAACCTTGTCGCGCCGGCGCGCCTCAGTGACACGAGGAATACGCGACACCTCCACGCCAAGCCACCGGTCCCCACCCTAGAGACAAAACCTGGTTTAGCGTGTGCCGGCCATCGTGGCACCGCCGGCCCGTTGGAGTCTCCACGCAGACCGGTAGCGAAGTACCCAGTCGAGCAGGGCTTTCTCAAAACCAATATCGTGTCCGGCCTTTTCGCTTTCGATCCACTTGTGCCGCAGAATCTCGTCTCTTTCCGCAACAAACTCCTTGTACAGGAGAGACTCCTTTACCGAATCACCTTCCTGCGATGGACCCGCGTGAGCCGGGCCCTGCTTGGCAGGGCGCGAGTCCCCCGCACCGACCTCCGGCAAAGGGCCGGGGACGTTCAGGGCCGAGAGGCGGGGGGAGGAGGGCTGGGGATTGGTGGGATTGGTGTGATTGGTGGGTTTGGAACCGGGGGTGGGGGTCATGGGAGGGAGGGGATGCCGCGCTGCCAGTTCTCCGACATTAACGCTGGAACTCCGTTTTTTCCAGCGTCTGCCGTAACATTTTTGCGATTTCCTGGAACGCCGAGGCCACGGCCCCCTCCGGTTCAGCCGCAGTGACCGGCATGCCGCGGTCGCCGCACTCGCGGGTGGAAATGTCGATGGGGATCTGTGCCAGCAGCGGAACGCCGAGCCGCTCCGCTTCGAGGCGGCCACCGTCCACCCCGAAAATGTTGTAACGCTTTCCGTCGGACGGACACAAAAAGTAGCTCATGTTCTCCACGAGGCCGAGGATGGGAACGCTGACCTTCTTGAACATGCCGACCGCCTTTCGGGCGTCGATGAGCGCGACCTCCTGCGGGGTGGTCACGATGACGCTTCCCGCAAGGGCGACCGTCTGGACGATGGTGAGCTGGATGTCGCCCGTGCCCGGGGGCAGGTCGAGCACCAGATAGTCCAAATCTCCCCAGTCCACCTGCCTCAGAAATTGCTGGGTGTACTTGGTGACCATGGGGCCCCGCAGGACGGCCGGAGCTCCGTCGTCCAGAAGAAAGCCCATGCTCATCAACCGCAGGCCATACCGTTCCACGGCCTGGATCCTGCCTGTTTGGGAATCCGCGAAGGGCCGCTCCTGGGATCCAAACATCAAACCCACGCTCGGTCCGTAGAGATCGCAGTCACACAACCCAACACGGGCGCCTGACTTTTCGAGGGCAACGGCGAGGTTGGCGGCAACGGTGCTTTTGCCCACCCCGCCCTTGCCGCTGGCCACCGCAACCACGAACCGGACCCCTTCGATCGCGGAGGTGTTGGTGACTGCTCCGCTCTGTTGCATCACCGGTTGGGCAGGCGCCTGCACATCAATCCGCACCGATACACTGACACCCTCACCTGCAAGTTCCGTGAGGACGGCTTCCGCCTCGAGCTTTATCTGTTGGGGCACCTTCAAGTCGGCCGTGGTGAGCGCCATCTGCACCAGCAGTGCATCCGCCTCGGAGCGGACAGCCTTCACCAAGCCGAAAGAGACGATGTCCCTCGAGAAGCCGGGGTACTTGACCGCCCTGAGTGTCTCAAAAACGCGGGATTCTTCAATGATTGCCATAGGCCGCCTAGCCTTCCCTCGTTGCGGCGTCGGTGCAACCCCGCAAAGGCTCCGCGACGTCCACGGCGGAACGCTGCCTTGAAAGGAAATCCATCTTTCCTCGGCGGCTCAGCGCTTTGAACGCCCGCTCTTCGAGTATCGCCGCGCGTTTGTCGGGCACGATCCAGGAGTGGAGCACGCTCGAGGGACACCGCCCCCGCGTGTATTTGGCGCCCCTTCCCGTGTTGTGCATTTCCAACCGACGTTCCAGATCCGTGGTGATACCGCAGTAAAGGGAGTCGTCCCTGCAACGCAAAACGTAAACGACCCAACAATCTGTAACGGGGGGACCTTCCACGCGGGTACGGTAAAATTTGGAACTCTGGGTTGAAAGGGCCTTTGCAGTTTTTTTGCGCGATCGAAGGGGCGGTGAACCACCACCGCGTCGGCAAACGACAGGAAAGGAGGGGAGGAAGTGGGGCTCTACGTTTCACAAGGTTGCACTTGAGGTTCGAGCCCTCCACCACTCCGCTGTGCAACGCGTACCAAGTCGACCTCCAAACCGGCGAAAAGGGAGTCGGCCGGCGTGAGTTCCATCCAACCAAGGAGAAGGCGCTGGCCGCGGCCGTACGCGCCTGTGGAGGATATGGCGGAGCTTGCCGAATGGGCGATGAGCGAGCCAGGAATCTTTTGTGTTCTCTTTTCCTGTGTAAACCGCTTGTTTTCAGCGGATTCGGACAAGTGGGTTGGGTGGGACTCGAACCCACAACCAACGCCTTAAAAGGGCGCTGCTCTACCATTGAGCTACCAACCCGAACCCAGTGCACGCTCAGCGTCCGCCAAGCAGAGTGAGTTAGATAGCGATTCGGACGGCTGAACCGCAAGCAAAAAGCCCAGAGAGGCGGAGTGGTGGGTTGTTGCAACTTGCGCAAGGGCCTGCTCGTGAGGTACGGTGTGGGTTCAAATGAAGTGCAGTTCCACGGATCTTTTTGTTTAGAATCAAGGAAACCGGAACACCCACTATGGCGCCGCCACCCTCCTCTCACTTGCTTTCGCGTCGATCCCTTCTACAGCGCTGCGGAATGGGAATGGGATTGCTCGGGCTTTCGGCACTCGATGCCTTGCAACAGGACGCCCGGGGAGCCGGTGCCGTGGAGGGTGTGATTCGCACGCTTCAGCCCCATTTCGAGGGGCGGGCCAAGCGGGTGATTCATCTGTTTACCAATGGAGGGGCCTCCCACGTGGATACTTTCGACCCCAAGCCCCTGCTCACCAAACTTCATGGTCAACCGCTCAACGGGGCACACCTCAAAACAGAGCGTCCCACCGGCGCGGCCTTCCGCTCGCCGTTCCAGTTTGCGAAGCACGGCCGGAGCGGAACCGAGGTCAGCGAATTATTTCCAAACGTCGCCAAGTGCGTCGACGACCTGGTGGTGATCCGGTCCATGCACGCCAACGTTCCCAATCACGAGCCGTCCATGATGCTCTTGAACTGCGGGGAAGCCCGACTGCCCAGACCGAGTTTGGGCTCCTGGATCAATTACGGGCTGGGCACTGAAAATGAAAACCTTCCTGGTTTCGTGTCCCTCTGTCCGGGTGGCTACCCAACTGGTGGTGCCCCCAACTGGCAGTCTGCCTTCCTTCCGGGTGCGCTTCAGGGCACCTACATCGATAGCAAGCAGACCGACGTCGAAAAGCTCATTGAAAACGTCCGGAACAAAACGTGGACTCCCGCGCAGCAGAGGGCGCAATTGGACATGCTCGCCCTGCTCAACAGGGAACATTCCAGGGTGCGCGCGGGGGATGCCCAACTGGAAGCGCGCGTGCAGTCCTTTGAGCTCGCCTACCGAATGCAGATGGAGGCCACGGATGCCTTCGATATTTCGAAGGAACCCAAGCATGTCCGCGACCTGTACGGGGACACGGTCTACGGACGGCAGTGTCTGATTGCCCGCCGGTTGGCGGAACGGGGGGTCAGGTTTGTGCAGTTGTGGCACGGCCCGGGTCAGCCGTGGGACAGTCATGACGACCTCGAGGTCAACCATCGGCGCCTGGCGCGTGAGAGCGATCAGGGCACGGCCGCCCTGTTGATCGATCTCAAACAGCGAGGGTTGCTCGACGACACCCTTGTCGTCTGGGCGGGCGAATTTGGGCGCACGCCGACGGTCGAACTTCCCAGTCCAGCCGCGAACGCGGGCAAGGTAAACGGGAGGGACCATAATCACTGGGGATTTTCCGTCTGGCTAGCCGGCGGAGGAACGCGGGGAGGGACGGTTTTCGGGAGCACGGACGAATTTGGGTTCAAGGCGGCCGAGAATCCGGTGCATGTCCACGACCTGCATGCGACCATCCTGCATGTCCTCGGGTTGGATCATGAAAAACTGACCTTCCGGCACTCGGGGCGAGATTTCCGTCTCACAGACGTCCACGGCAAGGTGGTCAGGGAGGTGCTCGCGTGAACCCGCAATCCTTCACCCGCAGCCTCCGCTCCCGCTTGGGGATGCTCTTGGGACTTGCCGTCGGGCTGTACGTTGCATGTGTTCCCCGGGGTGGTTCTGCCGCTGCGGCGGTGCAGGGGGGGGACCCGGCGCAGGTTGAGTTTTTTGAGAGAGCGGTCCGCCCGCTCCTTGAGGAGCATTGCGTGGAGTGCCACAGCGCGGCCCGAGGAAAAACCAAGGGAGGCCTAGCCCTCGACAACGCGGCCGCCACGCGGAAAGGGGGCGACACCGGACCCGCCATCGTGGCCGGGAGTGCTGCAAAAAGCCTGCTGATCAAGGCCGTTTCCTATCAGGACGCCGACCTGAAGATGCCTCCTGAAAACAAGAGGCTCTCTGCTGAGCAGGTGGCGGTCCTGGAGCACTGGATCAACCTGGGCGCCCATGATCCCAGGGAAGGCAAGGCGGTCGGTCCGGACCCGGATGCGGCCAGACGCCACTGGGCATTTCAGCCGGTGCAGCGGCCTCCGATTCCGCGGGTCAAGCACGCAGACTGGGTGCGTTCGCCAACGGACGCTTTCGTGCTGGCCGCCCTAGAGTCCAAAGGGCTGGAACCAAGCCAACCGGCGGACAAGGCGACGCTGTTGCGGCGGGTATCCTACGACCTTCAAGGGCTGCCGCCCACGCCGGACGAATTGGATGCCTTTTTACGTGACGGCTCATCAGACGCGTACGAGCGCGCCGTCGAGAGGCTGCTGGCCTCTCCGCGGTTTGGCGAACGCTGGGGCCGCCACTGGCTCGACGTCGCCCGCTACGCGGACACCAAGGGACTGCCGGCGCCGATTAACGCCGACCGGCGCTTCCACTTCTCCTACACCTACCGCGATTATGTGATCCGGGCCTTCAACAACGACAAGCCTTTCGACCGCTTCTTGATGGAACAGGTTGCTGCGGATTTGCTTCCATCGGACTCCGGTCCCCGCAACCTGGCAGCGCTCGGCTTCCTGACGGTGGGCCGCTGCTTTCAGAACAGCCTGCACGACATCATCGACGACCGGATCGATGTACTCACTCGGGGCATGCTCGGCCTCACCGTGTCCTGTGCCCGTTGCCACGACCACAAGTACGATCCGATCCCCACGACAGACTACTACGCGTTGCACGGGGTTTTCCTGAGCACCGAGGAACCGAAGGAAAGGCCGGTGATCAGCGAGGTTGTGCAAACCCCTGCCCATGCCGCCTACCAGCGGAAGCGGGCTGAGTTGGTCGCAAAGATGGAGGAGTGTGTGGAGGTGGAGTTGAGCAAGGCGAATGAAGATCTGGTGCAGAAAGCCGCGGAGTATCTGCTGGCATCCGCGGATTTACCCGAGAATGCGGACGCCAAGGCTGTGGAAAACATGGCGGGGGAGCGCAAGCTCAACAGCCTCCCACTGGGGCGCTGGGCCAAGTTGCATCAGGCTGCCCACAAGGATCCGCTTTTTGCGCCGTGGCACGCCCTGGCAGCACTCCCGAAACACGAGTTCGCGGGGAAGGCGGCCGAGTTGGTGAATCGCTGGAAGGCGGAGCCCCCCCCCGGTTGGGATGCCGGACTGCTTGGACACCTTTGCGCAGCTGTACCCATGACGCTGAAAGATGTCGCGGCGGTTTATGGAAAGCTCTTCACAGCAACGGCTTTGGATGCGCGGAAAAAGCCGCCCGCGGAGCAGGCTGCCCTTGAAAACACGCTCCACGAGGGACTGCGGAGGCGGCTTTTTGCGGATGGCGCGCCCATGAGGTTGACGCGGGCCGAGGTAGAGAAAACCCATTCGCGTAGGATCTTCGAAGCCCGGAGCAAGTTGAAGGACCAGGTGGATTTGCTCGACGCGACGGACGAGGCCGCACCGCCCCGCGCGATGGCTCTCTTTGACAAGCCGCAGCCCGTTGAGCCCGTCGTGTTCGTAAGGGGAAATTCCGGGAATCGCGGGCCGGTGGTGCCCCGCCGTTTCCTCACGGTGCTTTCCGCCCCGGAGCAGAAGCCCTTTTCGCAAGGGAGCGGCCGGTTGGAGATGGCTCGTGCCATTGCGAGTCCGTCCAATCCGCTGACCGCGCGGGTGGCGGTCAACCGGATTTGGCTGCACCTTTTCGGCCGGGGACTGGTCGAGACGCCTAATGACTTCGGCGTGCGCACTGCCGCGCCTGCCATTGCGGGGGTGCTGGACTACCTTGCTGACCGCTTTGTTGAGACGGGCTGGTCGACCAAAACCCTTGTTCGGGAACTGGTGCTTTCGGCGACTTACCGCCAGTCGAGTGCTGACCGTCCCGAGGCGGTCGCTCGGGATCCGAACAACGAGCTTCTGCATATGATGAGGCGACGCCGTCTGGATTTTGAGTCGCTCAGAGACACCCTCCTGCTGGTGTCTGGGAGGCTGGAGGAAACCGTTGGCGGGCGGGCCGTGGAGTTGACCAAGGCGCCTTTTACGGGGAGGCGCAGTGTGTACGGTTACATTGACCGGCAGGACCTGCCCTCGGTGTTCCGTTTTTTTGATTTTGCAAACCCAGACATCAGCACGGGGCAGCGTTTCGAGACCTCGGTTCCCCAGCAGGCGCTCTTTCTGATGAACGGTGATTTTTTGAAAAACCTCTCCGAAACGCTCGCGACGAGTGGCGTGGTCCGAGCCGCGGGTGCGGGTCCTGACCGGGTGAGGGCCTTGTTTCGCCAGGTTCTCCTGCGGGAGCCCAGATCCGAGGAATCTGCTGCTGCACTCGAGCTTGTCGGCGGTTTTGAGGGCGGAGGCGAGAAACCTTGGATGGCGTTGAGTCAGGTGCTGTTGCTCACCAACGAACTGGCCTTCGTGGACTGATGGCAGGTATTGAACGGTCGAGGAGCTTTGCGAGCCGGCGCGCGAACCCAGCCTTTCCATGGAAAAGGTTCATCAGGAGGGGCTTCTGCGGGGTGATCGTGTGGCTTCTCTTGCTGGGTGGACAATGTTCGGAACCTGACCCGCTTTCCAAGGAAGGCGGGAAAGGTGGGTGTGTTCCTCAGAGG
>JBILKV010000010.1:0-46328 GCA_044376515.1 Chthoniobacteraceae bacterium
ACAGTGGGAATCAAGGAGTTGAAGTACCCCTCAGACAGGAGTAGGTTCTCATCCGTGATCACCCAGCGGCAGATCGAGACCTACGCGGAAGACGTGGCCCGACAGTTCAGGCCGCTGAAGATTGTGCTGTTTGGATCCTACGCCTACGGGAATCCCACAGAGGATTCCGATGTCGATCTGATGGTGGTCATGCCGAAAGATCCCTCTGGAGTGAGGAATAGGGAGCGTGCGATGGCGATCCGATCTGCTATCCCCAAGTCGTTCCCTCTCGATCTTTTGGTGAAGGATCCGGAGGACATAAGCTGGAGATTGGAAGAGGGGGACTGCTTTCTGCAGGATGTGTTTTCCAAGGGGCGTGTTCTGTATGAAAAAGCTGACCGCTGAATGGATCGAGAAGGCGGAGGAAGACTTCCTCTCAGCCAGCCATCTTGCCGCCGCACAGAAACTGACGCCCCACAATGTGATCTGCTTTCTTTGCCAACAGGCGGGCGAAAAGTGGCTAAAAGCTCGCCTGTGCGAAGATGATGTTCTCTTCCCCAAGACACACGATCTGGGCAGCTTGCTGCAGCAGTTGACGCGCTTGTACCCAGACTGGAACCACCTCAGCCGTGCAGCCGAAAATCTAACCAACTACGCGAGCAATACCCGCTATCCCGGAGACAGCGCTACCCGCGAGGACATGGAGCAGGCGTTGGTGGACATGGGGGCTGTCCGCGACATTGTTCGCGCCTCGTTTGGCTTGCAGTAGTCAACTGGCGTCATTGCCTACCCCATCACCGCCAATTCGGCCCTTGGTCCGGTATGGTGGCGTTTTACCAGAAGCCGCGCTTCACCCCCGCCCACCAGCAGGTATTGCAGGCTCTCGGCTACATGGGAGAGGCCGTTCTTGTCCGGTACGTCGCGGAACTTCGCCGCACCGCCGGCCTGCACACGCTTGTAGGAGTATCCGCCGGCCATCGCCTTCCGCAGCACCCGGCAGTTGGGATGCACCAGCAATCCGGGGGCGCCATCCACCAGTCGCGTCAGGGGACCTGCCACGGCCTCGCGCCGCTTGATGAAGTCGTTGGTCGCTGCAGGGTGCGCGGGAATACCCTTGGCACGCAGGATCTGGAACGGCGTGGTTCCATCGGTCTGGGCGCGGATGTCGCCAGCAGGATCGCCGGTGATTCTGGCAAAAGTGAAGCCGCGGTAGGTGTCGTGCATGACACTGCCAAGCACCTCTGCAAACCGGACCGCGCCCATGTCCTCGGCAACCAGTTCGCTATGCACCCGCCTCTGGGCACCCCAAACAAAGTGAACCAGTCCATTCGGGAGGCGATCCAAATGGCGTTTGAGCATGCGGGGGGCGTGGACTATCTGGTGCGGTTGGCGCAGGAGGATCCGAAGACGTTCGTGCCGCTGCTCATCAAAACGATTCCGCCGGAACCGAGGGTCCCGCACGAAGGCGGCCTGAACATCCACATCGACCTGACGTAGTGAACCCGGGGGCGCGGTGCGGCGGATGCTCCGAGGGGGAACTGTGCCATTCAGCGGGGGTGGTAACCCCTCCTAAAATGCTCTGGAACGGGGAGAGATTACGGGGAACGGTGTCACGTTCCGTGTCACGTTTGACCTGTTGTGGCAAGCTGGAATCCGTGTAAATAACTGTCGGAGATAAAGTGGAGCGGGTGAAGGGAATCGAACCCTCGTATGCAGCTTGGGAAGCTGCCGTTCTACCATTGAACTACACCCGCAACTTTCCCGATTGTCCCGAGCGGATCGCCGCAGTCAATCACAATTGGACTTTCGGGCCGGACACACTTGCTGGGACACTTGCTGGGTTCGGCGGCGAGCCTCACAGGCAGCCTCCTCCATGGGATTGTCTTGGGCCATTCATTCGGCAGCGGCGGCGCCTTTTGAAAGCTCCTCCAGAAGCGCACGATTGAGGGCAATTCCGGCCTCGAAATTGGCGACCGGAAAGTTTTCGTCCGGGCCGTGGGCGCGGCAGTCCGGAAGGGCCAAACCCAGCAGCAGCGTGTCCACCCCAAGCACCCGCTTGAACGTGTTTACGATCGGAATGCTGCCCCCCTCGCGGATCAGCGCCACCTCGCGGCCGGGCAACGCCTTCCGCAATGCCCGCTGGGCGGCTTCGCCCCAGACGGAGTGCGGATCACAGACGTACGGTTCACCGCTGTGGCCCATTTGAATTTCCAAGTTTACCCCCTCCGGACACTCCCGTCGCAGATGCCTTTCGACGGCCTCCAGCACCTGCGCGGGGTCCTGCGCGGGCACCAGACGGAAGGTGAGTTTTGCAAACGCGGTCCGCGGGATCACAGTCTTCGTGCCCTCCCCCTGAAAGCCGCCCCCGATCCCGTTTAGCTCGGCCGTTGGCCTGCCCCAAATCCGTTCCAACGCTGAAAAACCCGGCTCCCCGCCAAGGGCCCGGACGCCCGTCACGGCTTCAATCTGGGTCTCGCCAAACGGTACCCGGGCCCATGCCTTCCTTTCCCAGTCTTCCAGGGGACGCACCGCGTCGTAGAAGCCGGCAATGGCCACCCTGCCGTCGGCATCGTGCAGGCTGGCCACAAGACGCGCCAAAACCGTCGCTGGATTCCGAACCGCACCGCCGTAAATTCCGGAATGAAGGTCTGTTGCAGGACCGTGGACCCTGATCTCCATCGCGGCAATGCCTCGCAGTCCGTAAGTCAGTGTCGGAATTCCAGCCGCGACCATCCCCGTGTCCGAAACGGCGATCACGTCGCAGCGCAACTCTTCGCGGTGTTCCTCAAGGAAGGCTTCGAGATGGTCACTTCCAATTTCCTCCTCCCCTTCAATGAGGAACACGAGGTTCACTGGCAGTTCGCCGCACTCCCTAATGGTCGCGGCAACGCCCTCCACGTGGGCGAAAATCTGGCCCTTGTTGTCGGCGGCCCCCCGGGCGTAGAGCACGCCGTCGCGGATCTGCGGTTCGAACGGAGGGGTAGTCCAAGCGGCCAGAGGTTCCTCGGGTTGCACGTCGTAGTGGCCGTAAATCAGGACGGTGGGCCGCCCCGCTCTGTGGACGTTCTGGGCGAGCACGACGGGATGGCCGGGAGTCGGTGCCACCCGGGAGGTGAGACCGATGTTTTTGAGATGGCCGGCCAGCCAGTGGGCGCAGTCGGAGACCGCAGCCTTGCGGGTGGGGTCGGTGGACACGCTGGCAAAACGGATGAAGTCACACAGAAGAGAGAGGGAGTCGGTCGGTTGCATGGGGTTAGGCGGCTGGGAAGGCAGTGTTCAAAGGTAAATGCCGGCGGCGGGTTGTGTTGGAGAATGAGTTTTGCTGGGAAACAATTAGATACAAAATCGAACAAGCGAAACAAACGAGGGGGGCGCTTCTGTTCCCCCGGGCAATTTCAAGGGCTGCCAGAAGCGGTTGGGGGGATGAAATTTAATTTTTAACTTCAATTTCTTAGCTAATAAGGTTCTCCCTGTTAGATCATCCACGGTGTGGGGCCGAATCCGGCTCCTCGCCAGCCCACAAACACACAGAACATTTAAAGATCATGGATTCCACAAAGGCTTCCCAATCGGATCTCTTCTCCAAGCCCTCACGCCGTGAGTTCCTCTACGCAGGACTTGCTGGTGGCCTTGGGCTCACTCTCGGTGACCTTCTGAAGCTTCGCGCAGCTGAAAGTCAGGAACTTGCCCCCCTTCCTGTTAAGGCTGAGTCCTTGATCCATATCTACTTGCCCGGCGGTGCCGCCCACCAGGAGACCTGGGATCCGAAGCACCTGGCCCCAGCGGAATACCGCGGGCCACTCGGTACTGTGGACACCAGCATCCCCGGGGTGAAGTTTTCACAGTTCATGAAGAACACGGCGAAGGTGGCCGACCGTCTCACAGTCGTCCGCTCCATGACCCATGGAGAGGCCGCACACGAGCGCGGCACGCACAACATGTTCACGGGCTACCGACCCTCCCCAGCGCTTGCGTATCCTTCGATTGGGTCGGTGGTGTCGCACGAACTGGGTTCTCGGAACCAGTTGCCGCCCTATGTTTGCGTTCCGAATCAGCCGAATGAATTTGCCGGCACGGGCTATCTCTCGACTGCCTTTGGTCCGTTTGCTCTCGGAAGCGAGCCATCCTCCGATGCTTTCAAGGTCCGGGATTTGACACTGCCTGCCTCTGTGTCGCAGGAGCGCTTCGATCGGCGTAGGTCGATTTTGGACACTGTGGACTCCCACTTCCGGTATCTGGAGCAGTCTGACGCCCTGCGCGCTATGGACACATTTTACGACGCGGCTTATGCGATGCTGAGTTCGCAGAGCGCTCGCGAAGCCTTCAACCTTGCGGCAGAGCCCGCCGCTATGCGTGACGCTTACGGCCGTAACCAAGCGGGCCAGCGGATGTTGCTTGCGCGCCGGTTGGTGGAGAGCGGAGTCCGTGTCGTTTCGGTTACCTTCGGTGGCTGGGACCATCACGCGGGGATCGCCCGAGCGATCGAAAGCAACGTCGTTCCTTTTGACCAGGCCTATGCCGCTCTGATCACCGACCTCGAGAAGCGGGGGATGCTCGACAAGACCCTTGTCATGGTGAGTTCGGAATTCGGGCGCACCCCGAAGATCAACCAAGGGGCAGGTCGCGATCACTGGCCGCGTGTCTTCTCCGTTGCCTTCGCGGGTGGCGGCTTCAAGAAAGGACTCATCTACGGTTCGTCCGACGCCACTGGTGCGGAGCCCGAGTCGGATCCGCTGACGGTGGAAAACATGGCTGCCACCGTGTTCAACCAGTTGGGAATCCGTCCTGACAAGAACCTGATGGCCCCCGGCGGTCGCCCCGCGGCGATCGTGAAGAATGGCCAGGTGATGACGGATCTCCTGGCATAGTTCGGTCCTTTCACGCGGAAGGACATCGGTCTCAACCCTGAATTCGGGGGCGCGGGTCTGGCAGGCAACACTCAAAAAGTCTTTGCGCTCCATCCTGCGTCCCCGAATCTTTTTCGATACATCCCCCTCTCAACCTTCAGTTTCCATGCGAAATCACTCTCCTGCATTTTCGACACGGACGAAATCCAGAAAAGCCGCGTCCCTCTCCCTTGCCATGGCGGCCATTGCCGCTTCATCCCCGGACTCCCACGCGGGCACCCCCAGGGTGGGCAGTTGTTACCCTGCTGTTGCCCAGCGGGGTGCCGAACAGGAGGTTGTTTTCAGCGGTAGCAACCTGAGTGATGCCAGAACTGTTCTTTTTGATGCGCCCGGATTCGAAGTCACCAAGGTCAAGAGCGAGGCGAATCAATTTGTCGTCAAAGTGCGTGTTCCCGTGGATGCTGAGATCGGGGAGCACTCCTGCCGCGTGGTCACCGACTCGGGGGTGGCCGACATCCGAGTCTTCCTTGTGTCGCCGTTCCCCGTGGTGGAGGAGTTATATCCCAAGGTAGTCAACAGCCCCGCTCGCGTTGCCGAACTTCGCGCGACTCAGGCTGCAAAACTGGCGAAACTAGCGGAGGCGAAGAAAGCTGCGGAGGCCAAGGCTGCCGCCGAAGTGAAGGCAGCAGCCGAGAAAGCCGCGGCAGACAAGGCGGCAGCTGACGCGAAAGCCGCTGCCGGGGCGCCCGCAACACCGGCCCCTGCGGCAGCGGTAGCTGCGGCGAAACCCGCCACCCCCGCTCCCGCTCCTGCTCCTGCTGTGGCACCGCCGCCCGCGCCTGCTCAGGCTGCCGCTACGCCACCGGCAGCTCCTGCCGCCCCGAAGGTTGTTGACCCAAACGCTCCCCCGGAACCGCAGGTTTTGGCCATGAACACGACGGTCTACGGCCGCACGCAGGGCGAGGACGAGGACACTTTTCAGGTCAGCCTGACCGAGGGGCAGCGGTTCAGCGTGGAAATCATCGGTTTGCAGCTTCAAACAGGGGGCCCTTACGACCCAGAACTTATCGTACGCGGTCCTGATGGAAGTCTGATCGCCACCGTGGGTGGAACTGCCTTCGGTCGCGGCAATCCGGTGTTCTCGATCAATGCGCCCAAAACCGGCGACTACACGATGGTCTTGAGGGAAGCCACCCGTGCCGGAGCAGGAACTTGTCACTATGTGATGCACGTTGGGAACTTCCCCCGTCCGCTTGCGTCGATCCCCGGGGGGGGGCCGGCGGGCAAGCAGACAGCGTTCACGCTGATTGGAGATCCAAAGGGGGAGCTCAAGGTTTCGGCGTCGCCCGGGACGGTATTGGAGTCGATCGGGGGAGTGTTGCCGGTTGGTGAGGTCTCGTCCCCGACTCCCGTTCCCGTACGGATCAGCAACCTCGAGAACGTGATCGAGGGTGGCAGCCAGTTCGCCACTGCGGCAGAGGCGACGGGACCCGCAACACCACTCCCGGCCGCTTTCAACGGGGTGTTGAGGAAGGAGAAGGAGAAAGATTTTTACCGGTTTTCGGCGAAGAAGGGACAGGTGTTCGAATTCACGGTATACGGTCGCGCGCTGCGTTCGCCGATCGACAGCGTGATGAACGTCTACGATGCCAAGGGCAACAGCATTGCCAGCAACGACGACAACGGGAACCCAGACAGTTACCTGCGGTGGACAGCCCCGGCAGACGCAGAGTTTGTGCTGGGTATCCGGGACCATTTGGACCGTGGTACGCCGCTGTTCGCTTACCGCATCGAGGCGGTTCAGACATCGCCCCGGACCAAGATCTACCTGCCGGAGATGACGATCAACTCGTCGCAGGATCGTCGGGCTGTGGTGGTTCCGCAGGGGAATCGCTACGCGACACTAGTGCGAGTCAAACGTGAGGACTGGACGGGTCCGATCGCCCTCGAGCCGATTAACATTCCTGCGAACGTCAAGGCGAGCGCGGGAGTGATGGACAAGACGGTCGACACGGTTCCGATGGTTTTCGAAGCTTCCCCGGACGCTCCGTTGACGCAGAAACTGTTCACATTCGCCGGAACCCCGGCCGAACCGATTGAAGGCGTGCAGCCGACCTTCCGTGTGGAGCATTCGGTAAGCCCGAACGAGAACGGAAACCAGCGGGCCTTTTACACGGTTAAGCAGTACAATCTACCGATAGCGGTGACGACGCCGATTCCCGCCAAGGTGGAGGTTCTGCCTCCGGCGGCTCCGGCGATGCGCGGTGGTCCGTTCCCGTTGAAAGTCAAGGTGGAGCGTACCGGAGAATTTAAGGGACAGGTGGAAGTGGCGCTGTTGTATGCGCCCCCCGGGATCGCGACCGCTGGTGGGGTCAAGGTGGCGCCGGACGCTAACGAGGCCACTATCAACCTGAGCGTCAGCCCGGATGCGCCATTGAAGAAGTGGAAGCTTTGTGTGGTGGCCAACGCTGATTTTGGGAAGGGAAACACTTGGTTCAGTTCGGGTCTGTTTGACATCGAGCTATCCGAATCCCCTCTGGGGGGGTCTCTTGTGCGGTCGTCAATCTCTCAGGGTGCCACCGCCCAAATGAAGTTGAAGGTTGACCAGAAGGCACCGTTCGAAGGGAAGGCCAAGGTGGAACTGATGGGGTTGCCGAACGGCGTCACCGCAGAACCGCTGGAAGCGACCGCTGAGACGACGGAGCTTGTGTTTAATCTGACCGCAAAGCCTGAGGCATCCCTGGGGATCCAGAAGGCGGTTGCGGCCCAGTTCACGATACAGAAAAACGGAATCTCGCTCACGGCCAACTGCGCCACAGGGGGGATCGTCCGCGTTGACAAGGGAGATCCAGCTGTGATCGCTATGGCGAAGGCAGCCCAGGCGGCGGCCGCCGCCGCACCCACGACGCCCCCAGGGGCACCCGCACCCGCCGCCCCGGCGCCGCCGAAGCCCGCTGCCGCTGCACCTACACCGCCTCCCGCTCCGAAGCCGGCGGCGCCAGCTGTCCCCGCGCCGCCCGCGGCGAAGGCGTCCTCTGAGGCGCCGAAGCCCGCCGGAGCGCCGGCGGGGCCCTCTGCACCAGCACCGGCACCGGCAGCACCGAAACCCACTGCGGAGGCTGCCCAGCCTGCTGCACCCGCTTCAACGCCCGCAACTGGCCCATCGGCCTCCGTTCCTGCGACAGCAGCAAAGCCAGCACAACCCATCGCCCAGGCCAGCGCACCCCAAAACTCACCAGCCGCCAAATGAATCCCAGACTTCCTGTTACTAAAGCGTTTACTGTTGGTCTCCTTCTTGGAACGGCCGCGCTTGTCGAAGCGGCGCCCAAGCTGGATGTGTTTCCCGATTCGGTGCATTTACGCCACAAGGCGGATTACCAGTCCTTTGTGGTGCGTGTGATTCAGGACAACGGGGTTCATTTAGACGTCACCAAAGAGGCGAAGGTCTCCTTGGAGGACGGCTCCAAGGCGTTTGTGGAGAAGAACCTTGTGAAGCCCAAGGCGGAGGGTGCGACGAATCTCAAGATTGAGTGGAAGGGAATCTCGAAGTCCATTCCGGTTCAGGTAGAAAATTCAACCGGGGAGCGCCCCGTATCATTCCGGTTGGACGTCATGCCCGTCTTCATGAAGGCCGAGTGCAACCGTTGCCATGGAGCGGCGCGGGGGCAGGACGGATTCAAGCTGTCCCTTTGGGGGTTTGACCCGGATACGGACTACTTTCGGATCACCCGCGAGATTCCCGGACGGCGCGTAAATTTGGCGGTTCCGGAAGAGTCCCTCCTGCTGACCAAGTCCGACGGGGAGGCCTCCCACACGGGAGGGAAGCGCTTTGAGAAGGGGAGCCCAATGTATCACACGATGCTGAACTGGCTGAGGGCGGGGGCGCCGGACGATCCGAAGGAGGTGACCCAACTCGTTGGGGTTGAACTTTCGCCGAACTCTCTGGTGCTTGAAGGGCCCGGACAGTCTTTCAACTTGAATGTCCGTGCGAAGTACTCGGACGGATCCACGCGGGACGTCACCACCACCGCACTGTTTCTTTCCAATGGCGAAGGGTCGGCCAAGGTAGACGCGGACGGGGTGCTAACCACTGGGCAGCGGGGAGAAGCCTTCGTGATGGCCCGTTATGGCCAGTACACGGTGGGTTCGCACGTCATTGTGCTTCCGAAGGGCCTCAAATATGAACCGCCGAAGATGGATGAGCGCGGTGAGATCGACAAACTTGTCAACGCCAAGCTTCAGAACCTGCGAGTGACGCCGAGTGGTCAGTGTGACGACCTGACCTTTCTCCGCCGCGTTTACATCGATTTGACCGGAACGCTTCCGCCCTTGGATCGCGTCACCACCTTCGGTGCGGACAAGGATCCTAACAAGCGGGAGAAACTCATCGATAATTTGCTCAAACGGCCCGAGTTTGTGGATCTCTGGACATTGAAGTGGTCCGACTTGCTTCAGGTGCGCACGGTGAACAACAACGTGTACACCAAGTCGATCCAGCTTTATCGGAACTGGCTCAGGGAACAGATTCTGTCCGGAGTTCCCCTCAACGTGTTAGCCGCCAAATTGCTGACGGCTACCGGGTCGAACATTGAAAACCCAGCAGCGAACTTCTATTCTCTTGAAACGGATCCAATCCGGGTCACCGAGGATGCCGCGCAGGCTTTCATGGGAATTCGCATCCAGTGCGCCCAGTGCCATAACCATCCGTTCGATCGCTGGACGATGAGCGATTACCGCGGGTTGATGGCTTTCTTCATGCAGGTGGGCCGCAAGCCGGGCGAGGATCCCCGTGAGAAGATCATCTTCAACCAAGGCGGGGGAGAGGCGATTCATCCTGTCGGCAACAAGCCGGTGCCGCCGAAGTTTCCGGGGGGGGAGGAACCCGACGTGAAAGGCAAGGACAGGCGTGAGGTGCTCGCGCAGTGGTTGTCCGCGCCGGAAAACCCGTGGTTTTCGAACCACGTGAGCAATTTGGTTTGGGCGCACTTCATGGGAGTGGGGATCGTTGACCCGGTCGATGACATCCGGATTTCAAATCCGCCTTCGAATCCTGCGCTGCTCAATCATCTATCCAAGCGGTTGGTGGAGCATAACTTCGACATCCGTAAACTGGCCAAGGACGTGTGTATGTCCGCCGCCTACCAGCGCTCGACCCGGGCGAACGAGACCAACGAGTTTGACAACCGCAACTACTCCAAGGCCACGATCCGCCGGATGCGCGCTGAGGTTCTGCTGGATGCGATCTCCGACGCTTCAGACAACTCCGGCAAGCATTCCGGAATCCCGCTTGGGATGCGTGCCGTTGAAATTGCGGATGCCAAGAAGACGAACTACTTCCTCACGACCTTCGGAAGGTCGACGCGCGAGAACGTGTGTGCGCGGGACGAGTGCGGCCCCACGCTGTCGCAGGCGTTGCATCTTCTCACGGGCGACACGGTGGAGGGCAACATCCGCACTGGTAATCTTGTGGGCAAACTGCTGACTGCAGGGAAGAAGCCCTCGGAGATCCTCACGGAACTGTACGCGCGCGCTTTTGGCCGTCCCCCGACGCCGGCTGAAAATGCTTCGCTGGAGTCCCTTTTTGGAGATGCGGAGCAGAGCAAAGCCATTTTGGAAGACGTCCAGTGGGCATTGATGAACAGCAAGGAATTTCTGTTCAACCACTAGCACGGCAGCGTTTTGCTTCGCAGTTCACCGGTTTAGTCCAACCGCGGACGTTTTGCCGTCTGCTTCCAGTCTACCCTATGAAATACGCCTCCCGTTTGTTCGCGTGCCTAGCCACTGCCCTGCCTGCGGTGGCGGCGGTGCCGGAGAAGGTCACCTATGAGGACCATGTGCTTCCGATTCTGCAGAATGCGTGCAACAACTGCCACAATCCTGACAAGAAGAAGGCCGGACTGGACCTGACCACTTATGGGGCGAGTCTGACGGGCTCCGATGGGGGCAAGGTGATCAAGCCCGGGGATGCCCCCGGCAGCATGCTGCTCAAGACCATCAAGGGAACAGAGGAGCCTTTCATGCCCCCAAAAGGTGACCGGCTCAGCGCAGACGAAATCGCGATCATCGAGAAGTGGATCGCGACGCGTGCCCTCGAATCCCTCACGAGCAAGGGGGCTCCGGTGGCGAACGCAGTTGCCGAAGCGAAGGTCAGTCTGGAGCGTCCTGCAGGTCCGCCGCCGATGCCGGTGAACGTCCCGAAGGCTGCGGTTCTGGAGACGCCCCGTTCGAATGCGCTTATTGCTCTGGCAGCCAGTCCGTGGGCGCCGCTCACGGCCATCGGTGGCCAGAAGCAGGTGCTTCTATATCATTCCGACACGCTGGAGCTCATGGGCGTTCTTCCCTTCCCGGAGGGTTTGCCGACAATCGTGCGTTTCTCGCGCAACGGGGAGTTGGTCATGGGTGGTGGTGGCGTTGGTGCCAAGTCTGGGAAAGTGGCACTTTGGAAAGTGGCGACGGGCGAGCGCGTCGCCACGGTTGGCAACGAGGTAGACCAAGTGCTTGCCGCCGACCTCAGTCCGGACCAGAAGACCATTGCGTTGGGCGGGCCCAACCGGCTTTTAAAGTTTTACAACACCAAGGACGGCTCCTTGATTCGCTCCGTGAAGAAGCATACCGACTGGGTGACGGCCGTCGCCTACTCCCCAGACGGAACGCTGCTGGCCAGCGCGGATCGGGCCGGTGGCATCACTGTTTGGGAGGCTGGCAACGGGGAGGAGGCTATCACGCTGCCGGGCCACAAAACCGCAGTGAACGCAATTGCGTTCATGCCCGGATTGCTTGCCTCTGCCGGTCAGGATGGGACGGTCGTACTTTGGGACATCGCGGAGGGTAAGGAGAGAAAGAAATGGACGGCACATGCCGGTGGAGTTGAGTTCGTCGACTTTACGACCGATGGACGGATCGTCAGCTGCGGCCGCGACAAGCTTGCCAAGGTGTGGGATCAGACAGGCAAGCCCCTACTCACCACACAGCCGCTCCCCGAAATCGCCCTGCGTGCCGTGCTTGCCGACGACACCGTGCTGGCGGGGGATTGGAGCGGTAATGTGCAGGCCTACGCTTTGGCTGATGGTGGAAAACCCTTTGGTGAACTCGCAGTCTACCGGGATGCCAAACCGACGACTGCTCCGTCTGCGGCACCAGCTGGTGCCGCGCCAAAAAAATAACCCAGGGACGCGGAGGAATCCATCGGTGCTGTCCACCGTGTCTTTTTAGTGGCTACCTCCTCCTGCGCGGGTGGTGAATTCGGATGGCAGGTTCACCGGTGAACGCGAAGAAGCAAGTTTAGACGTATCCTGATGCGACGGTCGTTCCGGGCCGGATTGCGGAGCTTTCAGGTTGAGCTTGGCTGGGTTTTCGACGGTTAGTTCTGCTCTTTCTCAGGTCTGTCGACAGAAAACAGGGGGCCGGGTTCTTTTCCTTCGGATCCGATCAGTTTTTTGACGCCCATGTCTTGGATGTTTTCAGCGATGACTTTGCCGTCGCGGATTGCCTGAATCGCGAAACCGGAGATCCGGAGCCCCTGTGGAACTACGGCCTTGCCGTCTTCGCTGATCGTGGAAACTTTCGGGGCCTCCGGTGCTGCCTTTGCCCCGGGTTGTTTGAAAACGGAAGGGGGCGTGTAAGTGGTTTTAACCGGTTCGCTGGTAACTGCCTCGACGCCGTTGGGTTTCAGATTCACCTGGGATTCGCCGCCGTCTAGCAGTGCGGGTTTCGAGTTTTTTGGATCCTTTCCAATGATCCAGTATCGTACCGTGATGCCTGGTTCAAACCGCGAACTTGCGTTGCGCACCTTCACACTCAGGACCTTGGTTTGAGAGATAGGCCGGGGTCCGTAACCGGCTTTCATGCCCGCTGGGGCTGTTGCCTTTTGTCCAGGGTCCCGTTTTTCTTTGTAGGGCAAAAGCTCGCCTTCCAATTCCAGCACCGCGGATGCGGTCGATGCGATCGAAACGCAGAGAAAGAGAACAGTGGGGAGGACTTTCATCGGCCGAAACTTAGCCTTTTGCCCAGAGTGGCGCTAGTGTGGAGTTGACCTCCGTTGAATACGCGAGTGTGCTTTGGAGGTGGAAACATTATTGCCGAGTGCCGTCTGGGTCGCGGTAGCCGGTTTTTTGGGTGCGATGGTGGGGTCGTTTTTGAATGTGTGCATCCACCGCTTGCCACGGGGACTGTCCTTGAGCCGGCCGTCCCGCTCCTTCTGTCCGCGTTGCACCAGGACTCTTTCGTGGTATCTGAACATTCCGATGGTGTCGTGGATCTGGTTGCGGGGGAGGTGCGCTTTTTGCCGGGATCCGATCCCGGTGCGCTACCTGCTGGTGGAGTGCCTGACCGCGGCATTGTTCGCCGCTGCAACCTGGCGGCTTGGAACGTCACAACCGGGTGTGCTGGCGGCGGTGTATGTCTTGTTGGCCATCTTAATTGCTGCAACATTCATCGACATCGAGCACCTGATCATCCCCGATGAACTCACCTGGGGTGGTGTGGTCGCGGGCCTGGTTTGTTCGATGCTCTGGCCCGCGCTGCATGCGGAGAGCCTACTGTGGCGCGGGCTCGTGTTTTCACTGGTTGGCACCCTGCTGGGCTATGGGTTGCTCTGGAGTGTGGCGACGATTGGACGGCTTGCGTTGGGCCGGCAGCGTATCGCGTTTGAAGCGCCTGTGGAAACGGTCTGGCGGCGGACCAACGACACCGCGGAACTGACCGTTGACGGGGAATCAATGGACTGGGCGTCCCTTTTCTTCCGTGGGCACGAGCGGGTCCGGATGCGGGTGGATGGCGGGACGCTGGACGGGGTTTCCGTGGGGGCGGGCGAGTGGATCTGGGAGTTTGAAACCCTCCGGTGCGAGGGGCGCGTGCTGGATCTCAACGCACTCGGAACGGCCCGGCTTCAGGTCACCGCGATTGTCTTGCCCCGCGAAGTGATGGGCTACGGAGACGTGAAGTTTCTCGCCGCCATCGGAGCTTTTCTCGGCTGGAAGGCCGTTCTTTTTTCGCTGCTAACCGGTTCCATGCTGGGGGCCGTGATCGGGGCGGCCGCGGTCTTGAGCGGGCGACGTGAATTTGCGGGGAGGATTCCCTTTGGACCATACCTCGCGGCTGGTGCCGTGCTTTGGATTTTCGCCGGGACCGCGATGATCAGCGCCTACTGGGAATTTGTGATGGGAGCCGGCGCGCATCCAGCCTGATCCCGGCGGCCCGCGGCGTACGCCTCGAAGACCCGCCTGATCTCGTCCCGCACCCGCCGAAAAACAACCAGTTGTTCCTCGCGCGAGCCGGTGGCGTGGGCGGGGTCGTCAAACCCCCAGTGATGCCGGTGCAACTGGCCCGGGAACATCGGACAGGCTTGATCGGCGTTGCCGCATACGGTGACGACGGTTTCGACGTTGAGAGGGAGGAATTCGTCCAAGTGTTTGCTCCAGTGGGAGCTGATATCGATGCCGATTTCGAGCATTACTTCCACCGAAAGCGGGTGCACGTAGCCAGCCGGCTTGGAACCGGCGCTGGCCACCTCGAACAAATCCCCGGCGGCGGCGCGCAGAATGCCTTCGGCTAGATGGCTGCGGCAGGAGTTCCCTGTGCAGAGAATGAGAACCAGCGGTTTCATAAAGGGGCGTTAACAGCAACCAGATCCGGGAGCACAGGCTGCAGCCGCGGCGGGAGGGAGGAGCGCCTCGGGAGTGGCATCACAGGCTCCAGGGAGACACACGCCGCGGGCGAGACAGTCTGT
The DNA here is from genome assembly GCA_044376515.1 of Chthoniobacteraceae bacterium. Taxonomy (GTDB): domain Bacteria; phylum Verrucomicrobiota; class Verrucomicrobiia; order Chthoniobacterales; family Chthoniobacteraceae; genus Chth-196. Next base: position 14,554 of record JBILKV010000010.1, read on the forward strand.
GGACTTCGCAGCGAGTGCGAGCTCGAGGTTTCCGCCGACGAGGGAGGCGCCCTCCAACTCGAATTGGGCGACCGTACCGAGCTCGACTTCGAACTCCACAGGGAGGCTCAAGTCTTCGAACAGGTCGTCCACCTTGTCAAAAACCCCGGCCAGTTTTCCGGCGTTCAGACGGTGTTCGCCGTCGTCGTGGACCCAGGTTTGGAGGACGCATGCTTCCTGAACGCGGCGCACCCCTCCGCAGTCGGCAAACCTCTTGATCACGTGCCCGACTTCGGTGATGTGGAAGTGGGCGGGAACAAGCGAGCCGTCGGGCAGGCGCAGGGAAAGATTCCTTTCCGGATGTGACTTCAGGTGTGTGATAAAAGATTCAACGTTCATAACTTAACAACATGTATCCAAACGGCCCGGGCTGGTGGCGGGTAGTGGACACACGCGGTCCACGCACTGGAGAAAATCGCTGAAACAATCGCAGGAGAGCCTGTAGTACACATTGAGGCCCCGCTTCTCGCAGGTGACCACCCCGGCGGCGCGCAGAATGAAGAGGTGCTTGGAGACGGTGGACACATCGTCTCCGACGAGTTCGCGGAGTTCACCCACGCAGCGTTCGCCCTGCAGGAGGGTTTCGGTGACGCAGAGGCGCGTTGGGTGGGCAAGGGCCTTGAGCACGGCGACACGTTTTTCTGCGGTTGGGTCGGCTGCGGTCATTTGCTTATTTGGCAAAATAACCAACAATCCGGCGCCTGCAAAAGCTTTTTGACGTCACTCCCGGAAAACTTCCCCGTGCGACTGCCTTGCCGCCCGGTCCGCATTCGGGCCCGCTCTCTGCCGGCCAGAATTCAAAAGCAACGGAAGGTCTTATTTACGCACGCCGGCACGTCCGCTTCGCCAAAGGTATGGCCTGCTCGGTCAGCGATTCTCGTCCGTCGGCCCCAGCGCCTTGTGAAGCAGCACCCCGGCCAGCGCTCCGCAACACTGTGCCGTCACAAAGGCTGGCACACACCCGGGAGCGATGCCGGCGAAGGTGTCGGAGAACATCCGGCCAAACGCTGCGGCCGGATTGGCAAAGGACGTCGAGGACGTAAACCAATAGGCCGCACCAATGTAGGAGGAAACAAGGCCCGCCGCCCTTCCGGCGGGCGCCCTCAGGATGACCAACAACAATCCCGCGGTCGCTACGCCCTCTGCAAGCCACTGTCCGGGGCCGCCGCGCTGCTTGACGGAGCACTGCAGGAGCGGAAGTTCGAACATAAGATGCGAAATCCATGCTCCGCACACGGCGCCGAGCAGTTGGGCGCCGAGGTAGGGCGAAAGGTGGCGCCACGGCAACTGGCCGCGAAAGGCCATGACGGCCGATACTACCGGGTTGAAGTGCGCACCGCTGACGGGGCCGAGCACGCTGATGAGAAAATACAGTCCCCAGACCGTGGCCAAGGTGTTACCGAGCAGAGCAATAGCCACGTTTCCAGAGGCGAGCCGGTCGGCCATGATTCCCGAGCCGATGACGACGGCCAGCAGCAGGGTGGTTCCCAGCGCCTCGGCGAAAAGTGAGTGAGTGAAGCGTTTCATTGCGGCGCGCACGGTGTAACGAGGCTGAACCAGCCGCGGCAAGCGCGAACTGGTTTCGCCGGGGATGACAGCGGGTCGAAATCGCTCTGGCATTTGGTGTCCGCATCCAATGCACTGGGATTGTCCGACGTTTGGATTGGGTCCTTCCCCCTCGTTGACTTGCTGCCATGTTCCGCTGGTTTTCCACACTGCACCGCCTGATCCTCGCCTGTCTTTTGCCGGTGGCAACGGCGGCGGATGCGCACGTCTCTGACACCAGTCTGCTGCGGGTGCAAATCCATGCGGACAAGCTGCAAATCGAAGCGAATGCGGACCTGCTCACCCTCAACCGGGTGGTCAGACTGGACTCGGATGGAGATGGAACGGTCACGCGGGGGGAGTTTGCCAAGGCGGCGCCGTTACTTGAGGAATTCTTCCGGAAAAAGCTGCGCCTGAAGGTCGGCGAGGAGGCGTCTTCCCTTGGGAGTGCCCAGGTCCCCGAGTGGCAGAGTTCGAAGGAGGCCGCCTCAGAGAACGATTTTCAGTCTGTCCACGTCAGCTTTGTGTTTGAACGGGTGCGACCGGTTGGTGCCAGGGGCTTCCGTTTGGAGGACGGAGTCTTCGATGCGTTCGGCTCCGCGCACAACGTGATCTTTGCCGTTGTTGAAGGGGAGACCACCCAGCAGGCGGTGTTGACCGAGGAAACTCCGGGGCTCGATTACGATTTTGCAACCCAAAGCAAAGCAAGTACATCGAATGCTTCATCCCATACTCCCGGCTCCCTGTTTGGTCTTGGGGTCCACCACGTTTTGGAGGGATACGACCATCTGCTTTTCCTGCTCACGCTCCTGGTGGCGGCGACCGGTTGGCGGCAGATGGTGTGGATCATCACCGCCTTTACTGCGGCCCACAGTCTTACCCTGGGACTCGCCGTGTTTGGGGTCACGCGTCTTCCCGAGAAATGGGTCGAATGCACCATCGCTGCGAGCATTGCGTGGGTGGCGGCGGAAAACCTTTGGAAGGGTGGGGGAGAAAACCGGTGGCGGCAGACTTTCCTTTTTGGGCTGATCCACGGGTTTGGTTTTGCGGGGGCGCTTATGGCGTTGCAGCTTCCGCGTGAGGGGTTGGCGTGGAGCCTGTTGCTTTTCAATGCGGGCGTGGAGGCGGGACAACTCCTGGTGGTGGCAACGGTGTTTCCAGTGCTGCACCTGCTGCGCAGGACTCCTTTTCGCGGATTGGTCCTGCGGGGGCTGTCGTTTGGGTCGCTGGCCACTGCCCTGGTGTGGCTGGGGCAGCGGTTGGCCGCGTGACGCCCCTAGGTGGGCAAGCGGCCGCGGCCACCTTGCCGACCACGGCTGTGCGCCTATGCGCCTAGTCCGCTATGCACCTTTAAGGAAAAACGAACGGTGCCGCGCGGTCACCTCCAGGCCGAGGCGGTCCATGACCTGCATCAAGTCCTCCCACACCTTACGACGTTCGCGGATGTCGTCATTGCGAAGAAGGTAGCGCGGGTGGAAAGTCGGCATCACGGGAATGCCCCGCACCTCGTGCCAGCGCGAACGCAGGCTGCCCATCGCCGTCCTGCCTCCGAAGAGCGCGTGCATGGCACCCGCGCCCATTGCGACGATCGCCTTCGGACGCACAATCGCCACTTGCGCGGCAAGATAGGGCAGACAGCGCTCCAACTCCTCGGCATGCGGCGGCCGGCTCTCCCCGGGCTCGCCCGGCACAAACGGGTGACACTTTAGAACACTGGTCGCGTAGACGTGGCTCATAGGGAGGCCCATCGCCCTGAGCATTTTCTCGAGCAACTCGCCCGCCTCCCCCGCAAATGGCCGGCCTTCCTGATCTTCTTCCGGCCCGGGCGCTTCCCCAATAATCATCAAGGCCGCCTCTGTGCTGCCCTGACCAAAGACCACCTGCGCGCGAGCACCCGCCAACGCGGGACATTTTTGGCAGACAATCGTGCCAGCTCGTAACGCAGCAATGCGCTCGGAGGGAGAGCCCTCGCCCGTGTCCGGGGGCGGAGCGGGCAAAAGCACGGCACCGGCCTGAGGCAACGGTGCAGATGCTGTTTGCTGATGGGTGGCGCCCAGGGGTTCACTCGAACGGCGACCGGCGGATGCTGGCTTATTCAGGTCCGCTGCCGCCGGCGGGTGCGAAGTGGCGGGGCGGTTTCCGTGGTCCCCAGCCTTTGTGCCGGGGGGGCGGCTATCCATCAAATCGCGCAGAGACCGGGCCGCGACAGAGGTTCCCATTCCAGCTCGGTGTCTGGAGTCCAACGCCTCGACAACAAAATCCAGAGCGGTGGAAAAAGCGGGTTCAGTCATTGCAAACTCTCAAGATTACCGTGCAACTCGGACGGCGTTTCCGCTAAGAGCGGGCACACCTGAGCTTTTGGAGCCTTCGGAGAGAATCTCCTCCACTGCGGCATCCGGTGCCAGCCCCATATCTACGGCTCGGAAATAGTGCCGCCGGGCGAGTTCGATGGAGAGCGGGTGTCGTTGGAGATAAAGCACTGCCAGATTGAAATGGGCGCCGGCGTCGTCCGGTTCGATCTCGAGTGAGCGGCGCAGTTCCTCCTCAGCCGCGGAATACCAGCCCTTTTTCGCGAGGGTCATTGCCAGCAAGCGGTGTCCCCGGGCGTTGTTCGGATCAAAAGCGACAACCTGCGCAAAGGCGCCGAGGGCATGTTCGAGGGAGCCCTGTTCCAACACCGAAATTCCCAGGGCAAGCCAGACCGCTGGGTTCTCCGGCGCCAACCGCTGCGCGCGGCGGAGGTAAGCTTCCGCCTCACTCCACATTTTGTCGCGCTGGGCGATCCACCCTAGATTCACCAGGGCGACGAGGTTTTCAGGTTGGCGCTCAAGCACCCGTTTGAATCCGGCGCTGGCCGCGGCGGTTTCGCCGCGGCCCATGGCCCCGGCGCTTTCCCTGAGCTCCGCGACGGCCCAAGCCTCATCACCACCCGCAGTGGGGGGGAGCTGCAGGCGTCCCGTGTCGAAGAAGGTTTCCTTCGAATAAAGATCGCTGGGGACTCCCTCGCGAAAAGGAACCAACTCCGAGCCACCCGCCCGGCTGCGTTCGAAGCCGCCTCCGCACAGAAAACTAAAGAAGCAGACGCACCCGAGCAGAACCCCGCCTGTGGGCCACTCCAAAGCTGAACTGATCCTAGTCACGCGCATGAAAGCTCGATCTCAATGCCGACCCATTTCCCGGGAGCGCTCGGTTGCGGCGCGGACTGCCCGGAGGATCCCTGCGCGCACCCCTCCCGCTTCGAGCGCCTCAACTCCGGCAATCGTAGTGCCGCCCGGGCTGGCCACCCGGTCCCGCAGCACGGCGGGATGTTCTTTGCTTTGGAGCACCATTTCGGCGGCACCGCTGAGGGTTTGGGCGGCAAGGCGGAGGGCGGTTTCGCGGGGCAGGCCCATAAGGACCCCTCCGTCGGCCAGTGCCTCGATGAAGAGAAACCCGTAGGCAGGACCGCTTCCGCTCAAACCCGTAACCGCATCCAGCAAGCCCTCCTTCACGCCGCACACTACGCCTACCGCTCCGAACAATTTCTCCACAAGCTCTGCGTCCTCCTCCATTGCAGTTGCGCCGAGCGCGTAGGCAGAGGCGGCTCGGTTCACCAGCGCGGGGGTGTTGGGCATCACCCGGACCAGGCGGACCCCCGTACCCGCGGCCTCCTGAAGCGAAGCGAGCGAAATTCCTGCGGCGATCGAAACCACAAGTTTGCCTGCCAACAGGGGCCGTAGCGATTTCAGGACTGGCGCGGCGTCCTGCGGTTTTACGCACAAGAGCAGCACATCGCTGACGTGGGTTAGTTCCGCGTTGGTTTGGAGCGCCTGGCTTCCGGTTTCGGCTGCGAGTTGCGCCGCTGCCTCCTCATGGCAGTCGCTCAGCCAAATCTCTCCGGGCGAGCACACACCGGCCTTGAGCATGCCGCCCAAGAGGGCGGATGCCATTTTGCCGCAGCCAATGAATCCGAAGTTCATCAGCCGACCCTAGCGTCAAACCTCCGTGAGGAAAACAGGGCAATGAGGGAATTCGCAGTGGCGCAACACGCGATGAGCGACAAGCTCCTTGGACTCGCCTCCAATCCGACCAAAAATTGGCAACAGGTGAAGAACCTTGCAGTCAAGCGTCTACGGTTTGGGCTGCGGCTTGGGTGGGATGCCGGGCACGACCATCACGGGGACGGGTGAGTGACGGATGACCCCTTCAGCTACGCTGCCCACCAGCAGGTTGTAAAGTGAACCGTGCCCGTGGGATCCGACCACCACCAGGCCGGCGCCGTATTTGGCCACCTTGTCGAGAATGCAGGCTACCACCGGCCCCCACTCGTGCACGGTTTCGACCTGAACCGAGCGCGCTTCAAAGCATTCCCTTGCCGCACTCAGGCGGGCTTCCGCCTGTTTTTTGATCTCCTCCTCCGGGGTGTTGTAGGCCTGCGGGATTGCCAGTCCCACCAGATCCGCCTGCGGTTCGGTGATATTGATCACCACTACCCGCGCCCGCAGGCGGTCGGCCAGATCGGCCGCTGCCTCGTACACCCGCGCGGACACCTCGGAAAAATCCACCGCCACCACCATCACTTCCAGCCCCATAAACCCTCCTCCTCTGGTTTTTAATCAGCAAGTACCGGAGGCAACCTGCTCTGGCACTTTTCGCTTCTCTCTTGCATCGTATCTGGAGCGATGGCTGACCTGTTTTCACCTCAAGATTTACCGTCCCACCCGGCGGCCTCCGCCGCAGACGCACCCTTGGCCGAGAGAATGCGCCCCACCTGTCTGGAGGAGTACACCGGTCAGGAGCACATTCTTGCCAGAGGCAAACTGCTGCGCCGCGCCATTGAGGCGGGCCGCCTGTCTTCCATTCTTTTGTACGGGCCGCCCGGCACGGGCAAAACGACCCTCGCACGGATCATCGCCCAGACCACTCTTGCCGCATTCGAACCCCTCAGCGGTGTGGAAAATGCCGTGGCCGACTTGCGCAAAGCCCTCCAAAGGGCGGGCGAGCGCCGTGCCGCCAACGGCCAGCGCACCCTCCTCTTCGTGGATGAAATTCATCGACTCAACAAGGCGCAGCAGGATGTTCTTCTGCCTGCCCTCGAGGACGGCACCGTGCAGTTCATCGGCGCCACGACCCACAACCCGTACTTTGTCCTGACCTCCGCGCTGGTGTCGCGTTCGCAGGTTTTTCAACTTGAACCCCTCTCGCCGCGGCATCTGGTGGCGCTCCAGCAGCGTGCGGTGCAGGAGCCTGCCAGGGGCCTTGGCTTCCGCCGGATCATTGCGAGCCCCGAGGCGCTCGAACATTTTGCCATTCAGGCGGAGGGGGACGCGCGCAAATGCCTTTCGGCCCTCGAGCTTGCGGCGCTGACCACTCCGCCGGACGCGGACGGCGCCATCCACATCGGCCTCGCGGAGGCCCAGGAGAGCATCCAGCGCAAGGCTGTCGTATACGATCGTTCCGGGGATCAGCATTACGACACGACCTCGGCATTGATTAAGAGCATCCGCGGCGGAGATCCCGATGCAGCTCTCTACTGGCTCGCGCGGATGCTGGTGGCGGGGGAGGACATCCGCTTTCTGGCACGCCGTCTGGTGATTCTGGCGAGTGAGGACGTCGGGCTTGCGGATCCCACGGCGCTGCCGATTGCGGTTGCGGCCCAACAGGCGGTGGAGTTGGTGGGACTGCCGGAGGCCCAGATCCCGCTGGCCCATGCGACCGTCCACCTAGCAACCGCACCGAAAAGCAACCGGGCCTATGCGGCCCTTCTGGCAGCGCGCAAGGACGTCGAGGAGGGGCGCACTTTGGCGGTCCCCAAAGCGCTCCGTGACACTCATTACAAGGGGGCCGGCGCGCTCGGTCACGAAGGCTACCTTTATCCGCACGACTTCGAGGGCGGCTTCGTGCCCCAAGCCTACCTTGAGGAAGGCCGGCGCTATTACCACCCAAGCGAAAATGGAGCGGAGCGCCGGATTCGGGAACGTCTTGAATTCTGGCGCGCCCAGTCGCTCGTCGCCCGAACCGCTGACTGACCGTCCCTCCCGGCGGAACAGATCCAATCCCACAATTGACCTCCGCACCCTGCAGACCATGAATCCGACGCTCTTTCCTTGTTTCCGTTTGTTGTTACCACTCCGCGCATTGGGCGCATTGGGCGCGTTGGGCGCGTTTTGCGCGGGGCTCTTGTGCCCGCTTGAAGCGCAACAACCGGCGGGCCGGTCGTCCGCCATTCCTTCGGCGGCGACTGCGCCCCGCGACATCCGCGTGGGCACGGATGTGAAGACGATCGCCGAGGCCATCAAGACTGCGAACCCCGGGGACACCATCCACCTCGAGCCTAAGGTCTACCGCGACTATGCTGGGTTTTTCAGCAAAAAAGGCCTTCCGGGTCTGCCGATCACCCTTGACGGCCATGGAGCGACACTTGAGGGCTCCGAACCATTGGATCCCTCCCAGTGGCGCGAGGTTTCGTCCGGTCTTTTTGCGGCCGACAATCTTTTGCCGCGACTCGACGACGCCATTATCCAGCGGTGGTTCTTCCTGATGGACAGCCGCGTCAACCGGATGGGCCGCACCTCGAAGGGGCGCAGTGTCCCGCTGAAGACCCCTTCCGATCTCCTGCCCGGCGAGTGGACTTTCGTGAAGGACCCCTCCCGCGAAAATCCCGCTTCGAAGCAGATTTACGGAACGTTCTTCATCAAACTTTTCCCGGGTCGGACGCTTGCCGAGCATCGAGTTTCGGTTCCGGTACGCTCCGCCGGCGTACAGCTTGGCGGGGATAACGCGCACCTGGTGGTTCGCAACCTTACCGCGACGCACGTCTATAACGACGGCTTCAACATTCATGGCGACTGCCGTGACGTCGTTTTTGAAAACATCCGCGCCATCGAGTGCGGGGACGACGGCATTAGTGCACACGAATCGGCGCAGTACCAGGTGCGGGATTTTGTATCCATGGGCAACAGCACGGGAATTTGTGATACCGGCACGAGCAAAACGGGGTACGAGCGGGTCCTCATTCGGGACTGTGTGGGCTTCGATCTGTATTTTCCTGCGGCCGGCCGCTACCGGCTCCGGGATGTGGTGGTGCTCTCCACCGCGCAGCAGCCGCTTGCGATCTCGGGCACGGAGGCGGGCGCATGCACGGTGGAGATGGAAAACGTCTGGATCCGGCGCGAACCGCCCAACGTGGAGGCTTTGGTGAGTAAAACGGGAGAGTTCGCAGCGACGCGCTGCACGTTCGAAAACCTACCCTTTCGCGAACCGATCCGAGGCAGGTTCGAGGATTGCCTAGTGGCCGGGAAGGCCACACCCAGCCTAGGAGCGCAGGGAGCCGCGACCGAGGCTCTTTTGAAAATGATCGCGCAGCTCGAGCGCGGTGTGCTGGACAAACCCGGCAGTCTGCCCTGAGGGGTAGAAAGCCGGAGAACCGAGAGGCACAGCGGAGCAGACCAGGGAACGGAGAGGAACGGAAATTGAAACGACGGAATGGGTGAGCCTTCTCCTCGCCCGGGCGGTTTCTCCGCGACTTCGCATCATGTTTTCTATCGGTTGCATCGGCGGGTGAAAAACTACGTCGCGGTCTTCGCGTCTGCGCTGAGGGCGCTCCATTTCGGGAGGCTTCGGTTTTGAGCGCCGGTTGATTGCGGGCCGAGGAGAGCGCTGTTTTTTTTGATTTTTTGAGCGGCCCTCCGGTTTGTGAATATATTTGGGGGCGTGATGGGTGACCTGCCAACGGTTGGCGTGCGGATTCTTCTCCTTGAGGACTCGGATTTGGATGCCGAACTCATTGAGAGGGAATTGAGAAAGGGGGGCTTGGAGTATGTGTTGCAGCGCGAAAGGGACAGGCGGGGGTTTGAGAAGGCGCTGCGCGAATTTTCGCCGGGGGTGATCCTTTCGGACTACCGGTTGCCGGACTATGACGGGGCGCAGGCGCTGGAGCAGTCGCGGCATTTATGTCCGGAAGTTCCGGTCATTGTCATTTCGGGAGCGGTTGGGGAGGAGAAAACGGTGGAGCTCCTCAAGGGTGGGGCGACGGATTTTGTGCTGAAGGACCGACTGGGGAGGCTGGGCTCGGCGGTGCTGCGCGCCCTCCGGGAGGTGGCCGAGAGGGAGGCGCTGCAGCGGGCGCAGGCGGAGCTCTACACCTGTAACATGGAGCTTGAACAGCGGGTTCGGGACCGCACACGGGAGTTACGCGAAAAAAACGAGCTCATGGAGGAGGACCTCCGGATGGCGCACGAACTCCAGCAGGCGCTGCTGCCGCGCCGTTTCCCACCGGTGCCCGCCTGGGTGGCGGAGGAGCAGAGCGCGGTGCGGGTGCGCAGCCACTACCGGGCATCGCATTTTGTCGGGGGCGACTGTTTTAACGTCACCCGGGTTTCGGACACCGCGTTGAGCGTCTTTATTTGCGATGTGATGGGGCACGGGGTGCGTGCGGCGCTGGTAACGGCCATGCTTCGGGCGTTGGAGGAGCAGTTCGGAGAAAAGGCGGCAGATCCGGCTCTGCTGCTCCGGGAAATGAACCAGGCGTTGTGCCAGATATTTGAGGACGCTGAGACCCTGGTGTTTGCCTCGGCGTGTGTAATCACCGTGGATGTTTCCGAGGGCAGGGCCGTGTTCGCCAATGCCGGGCACCCGAGCCCCCTGTTGGTACGGCGTTCGCGGGGAAGCGTGGAGTCGCTGGGGAGCGTGGAGTCGCTGGGTGGAGCACCCGAGCCCTCTCAAAGAACGGCGCCGCACCGCTCTTCGAGGGGCTCTGGGGCTACAGGCGTCCGGGGGCCTGCGCTCGGGATTTTTGCGGCGGCGGAGTATACGAACCAGTGCTGCGGCATTGAGGCGGGTGACATCCTACTACTTTTTACAGATGGCCTGTTCGAGATTGAAAATGCGGAAGGTGAGTTGTTGAGCGAAGCCGGGTTGCGCAGGACAGTTGCGAACCTGACGCGGCTCTCGCCTGAAGCGCTGATTCCGGCGACGATAAGCGAGGCCGAGAAGTTTGCCTCCGGACGACCGTTCCCCGACGACCTGTGCGTGGTGGGCGTCGAAATTGCGCGACTGGAACCGGGGCCAGCAAATGGAAACGGCCGACTGGCTCGCAGGGATGGTAACGGCGGCGGCGGTCCCAAGAGAGTGAGGAACCGATGAGGTGGGGATGCGGGAAGGGAGTGCAAGGACAGTCGCCAGCCGTGTCAGGACGGCATGGCGGTTCGTGTGCCCCCAAGGTTGGATCCGAGCAGGAGTTCCAACAACGGATGGGAGGGACTCAGCTGGAAGAGTGGGTGCAAGCGTCCCTCCACTCGGCGTGCACCCGCTTTTTCAACAAGCCGAAGGCTGAGGAGTTCGCAGAACTGCGCGTGCACGAGTGCGGGTTCCAGACCGAGCCGCTGTGCGGCTTCGCGGGAGGTGAGGGATTCCTCGGATTTCAAGAGACGCAGGCACTGCATCCGGATGGCGGAAAAGGCCGGACGTCGCGGGGTGCGCGTCCGCGAGGAGAACAAGGGCAGGACGGAGCCTGCACGGGGGACGGAATCGGAGGCGGCCTTGGCGGGGTGGAGTGCCTGGGCTGGGGGGGCGGGGTAATCGTGTTCGGGGGAGGCGGGCCAAGGGCCGTGGATGGAATGGGAGATCATGCGCAGGAGGTGTTGGATTTGTTTGGCGAGTTCGCTGTTCATGGAGGGTTGCCCCCCTGAATCGCGGGGGGGGTGACGGGCGGATGTCCTGGGCCGCGGGGCGGGGGGCCTCCGTAGGGAATTGGCTGGGTAAAAGTGTGGCATCCGCGGGGGGGCTCTCCTAAAACCTACGCTTCCCGCCGTCCGGATTTTTCAATTCAGCCACCGACTCCTTCAGCCACCGATTCCAAATGAAAGACTCAAAACAAATGTCCGATCTGGAGAGAATCCGCCATTCTGCCGCGCACGTGCTGGCGACGGCCATTGCGCGGATTTGGCCCGAGGCCCAGTTCGCGGCGGGACCTCCGGTGGAGACGGGATTTTACTATGATCTGGAGCTGGGGCACCGGATATCGCCGGAGGATTTCGTGAGAATCGAGGAGGAGATGCGCCGCGAGATCAAGGCCAACCACGTGTTCGAAAGGAGCGTGGTGAGCCGGTACGAGGCGATGGAACTCGCCACCAAGGGCCGGCTTGGGGCGTTGAGCGACCGGGCGGAGCCCAGCCGGTTCAAGCTGGACATCCTCTCCAACATTCCTGAACACGAGGAAATCTCGCTGTACACAAACGGGGACTTTGTGGATCTGTGCGCTGGGCCGCATGTGATGCGCACAGGCAACATCGGCGCGTTCCGTCTCACGCACGTGGCCAGCGCCTACTACAAGGGGGACGAACGCAACCCGCAGCTGCAGCGCATCTACGGGACTGCCTTCAAAAACAAGACGGAGTTGGAGGCCTATTTCACCATGCTCGAAGAGGCTAAGAAGCGGGACCACCGCAAGCTTGGCCGCGAAATGGAGCTGTTTACCTTTGACGAGGATGTGGGGCCCGGGCTGCCGCTGTGGCTTCCCAGCGGGACGGTGCTGCTGGAGGAGCTGGAGCGTCTTGCGAAGGAAACCGAGTTTGCGGCGGGCTACCAGCGGGTGCGGACCCCTCACCTTGCCAGAGAGAACATGTATCTCACCAGCGGGCATCTTCCCTACTACGCGGAGAGCATGTTTCCTCCGCTAGAGCTAGCCGAGAAGGGGGGCGACGGTGCGCCGGGCGAGGTGTCGGACCGGTACTACCTCAAGGCGATGAACTGCCCGCACCACCACAAGATTTTCAAGGCGGTTCCGCACAGCTACCGAGACCTGCCGCTGCGGTTGGCGGAGTACGGGACCTGTTACCGGTATGAGCAGTCGGGCGAGTTGCTGGGACTCATGCGGGTGCGTTCCATGCAGATGAACGACGCACACATTTACTGCACCCCCGAACAGTTTGAGGCAGAGTTTCGGGCCGTAAACGACATGTATCTGAAGTACTTCACGATCTTTGGTTTTGAGAAGTACCTCATGCGGTTCTCGACGCACGATCCGGCGCGCCTCGGAGAGAAATTTGTGGACGACCCGGAGTTGTGGAGGCAGACCGAAAGCATGGTGCGCGGGGTGCTGCAACGTTCGGGCATCGAGTATGTGGAAGTGCCCAACGAGGCGGCCTTTTACGGGCCGAAGATCGACGTCCAGGTGTGGAGCGCAATCGGCCGGGAGTTCACAATCGCAACCAACCAGGTCGACTTTGCGGTGCCCTCCCGGTTCGGTCTGGTATACAAAGACCGGGACAACACCGAGAAAACGCCGCTCTGCATCCACCGCGCCCCGCTGGGGACTCATGAACGTTTTGTAGGCTTCCTCATCGAGCATTTTGCCGGAAACTTCCCGCTCTGGCTCGCGCCGGAACAGGTGCGGATTCTGCCGATTGGGGCCGATCCGGAGTTGGTTGAGGCGGGGGCGGCGCTTCGGGCTGAACTGCGCGCCTTGGGGGTCCGCGCCGAGATGGACGCGGGCACCGACAAGATCAACGGCAAGGTGCTGCACGCCGAGGAGGCGAAGGTTCACACGATGTTGGTGCTCGGCAAGCGGGATTTGGATGCCGGTGTTTTGAGTGTGCGCGTGCACGGCAAGGGCAACCTCGGGGCAAAACCCAGGGCGGAAGTCATCACGGACCTGGTGGAATCAATCCGGGAAAGACGTTTGCACTAGGCCAGAGCACAAGAACTTACTCTGAGGTGCGGAGCAGATTGGGGGATTTAATTTGACTGGCTTTGGGGAACGCGATTGTGCCGTTCTCTCGGCTTCGGTTGGGAAATTACGCTTTCTCTTGCGCTTTGGTTCCCGAGAGGAGAGCCACTCGGGTGGGAGGGAAACCGGTGGAAAGGCACTGCGGGTTGATCTTGATGCTTGAATGGCTACTTGATCAGTATAGTTAGGAGAAACCCAATGACTCTTACTAAAAAAGGCGAATACGCACTCAGGGCAATGATCCAGCTTGGGATTGCCAGATCTCTGGGTCGGGGGCTGGTTTCCATGTCGGAACTGGCCGAGAGCAACCGGCTCCCGCTCAAGTTTGTGGAGCGGATCTTCCTCGAACTTCGTGAGGCGGGGTATGTGGAGACCCAGCGAGGGAAACTTGGCGGCTATCAGATCGCCAAGCCCATGGACCAGATCCGGATGGGCGAGCTGGTGCGGCTGATCGACGGACGGTTGGCGCCGATTGCCTGCGCCAGCGAAACCGAGTACTGCCGCTGTTCCTGCCCCGACGAGGAACACTGCGGATTGCGAATGCTAATGATCGATGTGCGTAATGCAATATCAAACATTCTGGACCGCTACACGTTGGGACAGGTGGTGGAAGTGACTCTTCGCAAAATGCGCCGGGACAACGCCGCCCTTCCCTTCGTCCCGGAACCTGCGAAAGCTGAACGCGGCGGGCGACGGATTGCGGATCCCTCTCAGGGCTTTCTTTCGCAGTTGGGCATACAGTCTGTCTTGGACGGGGTAGGTGAAGGGGTTGCCGCGGGAGGTGGGAGTGGCAGCGTGGCGGTGCCTTCGACGGGCGGGCACTGAGGCGGCGATCTGGGAAAGGGAGAGAGAGAAAGGATGGAACAGGCAATGAAGATTGCCGGGGGCGGAAGACCCCGGAGCGTGCTTCCCGGCTTTGGATTGAGTCTGGGATTTACGGTTGCCTACCTTGGGGTGATCGTTCTGTTTCCGCTCTTGATGGTATTTGTGAAGACCTCGGGGATGGGGTGGACGGGCTTTTGGGCGGCCATTCTGACCCACCGGGTGCTGGCGGCCTGCAAATTGACGTTCGGGCTGTCCCTGCTGGCGGGGGGGATCAACGGGGTGTTTGGCCTGCTCATTGCCTGGGTGCTTTGCCGGTATCGTTTTCCTGGGCGCCGTCTTTTGGACGCTTCGGTGGATCTGCCGTTTGCGATGCCGACGGCGGTGGCGGGGATTGCCCTGACCACTCTGTACGCTCCGAACGGGTGGCTCGGGCAGTTTCTGGTGCCGATGGGGTTCAAGGTGGTGTTCGCGCCCCCCGGGATTTTGATAGCGCTGGTGTTTATTGGGCTGCCTTTTGTGGTGCGTACCCTGCAGCCCGTGCTGGAGGACCTTGAAAGTGCGCAGGAGGAGGCGGCAGCGAGTCTTGGAGCGACGCGCTGGCAAACTTTCCGACGGGTGGTGTTGCCTCAACTGGTGCCCGCCCTCGTTACTGGGACGACCCTTGCGTTCGCGCGTGCGGTGGGAGAGTACGGTTCGGTGGTTTTTATTGCCGGCAACATGCCAGGAAGGACGGAGATCGTACCGCTGCTGATCATCACCAAGCTTGAGCAGTACGATTACGCTGGGGCGACGGCGCTGGCGGCGCTGATGTTGGTAATTTCCTTCGTCCTGCTGCTGGCTATCAACTTTATGCAACGCAGGACGCTGGTGAGGAGGGCGGCTTGAGCGCGCAGAGCCGTGCCACTCAGGATCCGCGGTGGGTCCAGTTGGTGCTCATTGGAGCAATGCTGGGCTTTCTGGGACTGTTTTTGTTTGTGCCATTGGTGTCGGTCTTTGTGGAGGCTTTCCGCAAGGGGGTGGCCGTCTATGCGAAGGCCATTACAGAGGAGAACGCCCGTTCGGCGATTGCATTGACGCTGGAGGTTGCGGCGCTGGCCGTGCCCCTCAATGCCGTCTTCGGGGTGGCAGCGTCCTGGGCGATTGCAAAGTTTTCCTTCCGGGGAAAGAGCCTGCTACTGGCGTTGATCGATCTGCCCTTTGCGGTTTCGCCCGTGGTGTCCGGGTTGGTGTACGTGCTGCTCTATGGTGCTCGCGGGCTGTTTGGGAACTTTTTGTTGGAGCATGACTTGCAGATCATCTTCGCCGTTCCCGGGATGGTGTTGGCCACGGTGTTTGTGACCTTCCCCTTTGTGGCGCGCGAACTCATTCCATTGATGCAGGCGCAGGGAGACGACCAAGAGTACGCGGCGCTGAGCCTTGGCGCCTCGGGCTGGCAAACTTTCCGACGGGTGACGCTGCCCAACATCAAGTGGGCATTGTTTTACGGGATCATCCTGTGCAATGCGCGCGCGATGGGGGAGTTCGGGGCGGTATCGGTGGTGTCGGGCCACATCCGCGGGCAGACCAACACCCTGCCCCTGCATGTGGAGGTGCTCTACAACGAGTACAACATGGCGGCTGCCTTTGCCTGTGCCTCCATCCTGAGCGTGCTGGGTTTGATCACCCTGCTGCTTAAAACCCTCATCGAGTGGCGCGCCGGACTGCGCCGTCGCACCCATTGAGCCCATGTCGATCTCCGTTGAAAATCTGCGCCGCACTTTTGGAACCTTTCAGGCATTGCGCGGCATCACCCTCGAGATTCCGGACCACCAGCTCGTGGCGTTGCTGGGACCCTCGGGCTCGGGAAAGACCACCCTACTGCGCATCATCGGGGGGCTGGATTTTCCAGATGCCGGTCATGGCCGGGTCCTGATCCACGGGGAAGATGTTACCAATCGACCGGCCGCCGGCCGCCGCGCCGGATTCGTGTTTCAGCATTACGCGTTGTTTAACCACCTGACGGTGTTTGAAAATGTGGCTTTCGGTTTGGAGGTGCGGCCGGCGGCGACCCGTCCGCGGGCGGAGGCGATCCGAGACCGGGTGCTTGAATTATTGTCCCTGGTGCAGTTGGACGGGCTGCAACAGCGGCTTCCCTCGGAACTCTCGGGCGGCCAGCGGCAGCGGGTGGCGCTTGCACGGGCACTGGCCATCGACCCGATGGTGCTTCTGCTCGACGAACCCTTTGGGGCACTGGACGCACGGGTGCGCAAGGACTTGAGGCGCTGGCTGCGTTCCTTCCACACGGAGCTGGGTGTGACGACGATTTTTGTCACCCACGACCAGCAGGAGGCGTTGGAACTGGCGGATACCGTTGTGGTGATGAACCAGGGCCAGATCGAACAGATCGGCTCTCCGCAGCAGGTATACGATCATCCCGCTTCTCCCTTTGTTTACGAGTTTCTCGGGGACGTTAACCGGGTCCGCAAACCGGGACGGCCCGACCTTTTCTACGTGCGGCCCCATGAGGTGCGGGTGGTGTTCGCGGGGGACAGCACTGCGGAGTTGCACGCAAAGGTCGAACACCTGTTCGCCGCCGGCCCGAGCGCGCGGCTGACGTTGCGCGTTCAGGATTCCAAGGAAACGCTCGACGCGGACATGACCCGTCAACAGCTCGACGAAATGGGCCTTTCCGAAGGGGACGAGGTCGGGCTGAAATTAGTGCTCGGCAACCGCGCCTGAGCAGATTTGTCGCAGGACGGGTCGGGGATCCCACGGGTGGCAGCCTGGAAGCCGGCCTCATTCTCACCTGGCAGGGTGGAGGTATCTTGCCTGCCCTCCAGCGAGCATGCAGGATCTCCAAGGGTTCAGGGGGTCTTGGACATCGATATTTGAGATCATTTCACGAAGCCTGAGAGCAACGAAACTCTCATGTTTTGCACCTCATGTTTTGCACCATTGGAGCGCAAAAAGGGAGATTCCGGCATCAAACGCACCCCCGCGTCTTTCATCGATGAAACCAATCCGTGCAACTTTCACCCTGCTGGCGGTAGCAAGCGCGGCCTTCGCCCAAGGTTCCGACGCCGATTACCAGCGTGCCGCGGAGCTGCGCAGCATTCTGGAGCGGCCCGTGTATCGGAGTCAGGTGGAGCCGCATTGGAATCCGGGTGGCACCTCGTTTTGGTATGCCAACCAACTTGCCGGAGGCCGGAGGGAGTTTGTTTCCGTGGATGCGTTGACTGGTGTGAGGGCGGTTCTTTCCACGCCTCCGCCCGGAGTGGACGCCCTGCTTCAACGCATGGCGAAACGTCGTCCCAGCCGCAACGGGGGGGCAAAGAGCGCGGTGACTTTGCGTAACCTCACCCAAGGGCGTGTCAGGATTTTTTGGGTTGATGCGCAAGCGGCCCCAAAGCCTTACGGTGCGCTGGGCCCGGGTGAAAGCCGCACCATCCAAACCTACGCGGGCCATGTGTGGATGGCGGAGAATGATTCGGGGAAGGTCTTTGGTTTTTGGGAGGCCGGCGAACTTCCGTCCGAGATTCGCGTTGATGAGTCGTCGCTGGACGAATCCGGGTTGCCGCCTGACGGTAAACCGGAGGAAAAAAAAGAGCAGGGGCCGCGGGCCTTTGTTCGCGACTTCAACTTGTGGTTGAGGCCGTCATCCGGGGAGCGGGAGGTTCAGTTGTCTGCCGGGGGCTCCGCCGCGGATGCGTTCGGCGGGATTCCGCTGTTGTCCCCGGACGGGAGGTACGTTGTAGCCGTCCAAACCGTGCCGGCGCAGGAGCGCTCCGTGTACCTGGTTGAATCGTCCCCTGCGGACCGGGTCGAGCCGAGGTTGCATAGGCAAACCTACCTCAAGCCGGGTGACCGCGTGGCCCATTCGCGTCCCCGCCTGTTTGATACGGCCGCCCGGAAATTGATCCCTGTTTCCGACGAGTTGTTTGCAAATCCTTGGAGCATCTCGCGTTTCGACTGGTCTCCCGACGGGAAAGGTTTCCGGTTCCTCTACAACGAGCGGGGCCATCAGAGGATGCGCGTTTTGACAGTGGAAGCGGACACCGGGACCGTGCGGAGCGTGGTGGACGAATCGAGCGCCACCTTCATCGACTATTCCCAGAAGACTTTCCTGCACTGGGCCGACCGTACCGGCGAACTCATCTGGATGAGCGAGCGCGATGGATGGAACCATCTCTGGCTGTACGACGTGAGGACGGGGGCTGTCAAAAATCAGATCACCTCCGGGGCGTGGGTGGTCCGGCACGTGGACCGGGTGGATGAAGCAATGCGTCAGATCTGGTTTCAATGCTCCGGTATCCGCCCCGAACAGGATCCCTACCACGTGCACCTTGCGCGCATTAACTTCGACGGTTCCGGGCTCGTTGTGCTGACCGCCGGCGACGGAAACCACGCCCTGCGCCGGCAGGAGGACGGCTTTGACTGGCGGTTTTCTCCCGACGGGCGTTGGTTTGTTGCGACCTATGCGCGCGCGGATCTGCCTCCCGTGACGGAACTCCGGCGCACCGACGACGGGGCGCTCGTTTGCGAACTCGAACGCGCCGACGCCTCGGAGTGGACCGGCAGGGGTGTCCGCCTGCCGGTGCGGTTCTCTGCCAAGGGACGTGATGGCATCACCGACATTCATGGATTGATGGTGCTGCCGTCCCGCTTTGACTCGTCCAAAAAGTACCCGGTGATTGAGGAAATTTACGCGGGTCCCCACGGCGCGTCTGTGCCCAAGGAGTGGAGCGGTCTCTTGCGGGAAAGGTTCCTCGCGGAACTGGGATTCATTGTCGTTCGTATCGACGGCATGGGGACCAACTGGCGGTCGCGGGCGTTTCATGATGTAGCGTGGAAGAATCTCAAGGACGCCGGGTTTCCCGACCGGATAGCGTGGATGCGGGCTGCGGCCGCCGAGTTTCCGCAGATGGATCTTTCCCGCGTGGGGGTTTTTGGAGGGAGCGCCGGCGGCCAAAACGCGCTTTCGGCGGTGCTGCACCACGGCGATTTTTACAAGGCGGCGGCGGCGGATTGCGGATGCCACGACAACCGCATGGACAAGATATGGTGGAACGAGGCGTGGATGGGCTGGCCGGTGGGACCGGAGTACGCGGAGAGCTCGAACGTGACGCACGCCGCCAAGCTGCAGGGTAAGCTGCTGCTGACCGTCGGTGAACTGGACCGCAATGTGGATCCCGCTTCGACGCTCCAAGTGGTCCGTGCTTTGATTGCCGCGGATAAGGATTTCGAGCTTTTGGTGGTGCCAGGCGGGCAGCACGGGGTGGGCGAGCAGCCTTACGCGGCGCGGAGGCGGGCGGATTTTTTTGTACGGCACTTGCTTGGTGTGGAGCCCCGGTGGCATTGAAGGGCAATGCGACACACCCCCCTCCCGCGCGCACTGTCGATTGCCGCAACCCTCTTCGTGGCAATTCAGTTCGTCTCGGCCTTAGGTTCCGAAGCTGAACGGATCGCGCCGTACCTTGCCCCACCCGGGGAATTCGTCCAACTCCGGCATCCCCTGAGGCATCTGCTCAAATTTGAGGACGGGAGCGCAGTTCAGAACCGCAAGGACTGGAAACGTCGACGGGCCGAAATCCGCACCCTCTGGATGGATGCGCTGGGCCCGTGGCCCGAGGTGCTGCGCCGCCCGACGATGGAGGTGCTGAGTGAGACGGATACCCCCGGCTATGCGCGCAAACGGGTGCGTCTGGAGATTGCAGCGGGCCGGTTTGAGGAGGGCTGGCTTTTGGTGCCCAAATCCGAGGGCCCGCATCCGGCGGTGCTGGTGCCGTTTTACGATCCAGAGACGAGTGTCGGTCTGAGTGATCGGGAAAACCGCGATTACGGCAGGCGGTTGGCTGAACGCGGCTTTGTGGCGCTCGCAATTGGCTCTCCCGGAGGGAATGCGAGGCTGCCGGATCCGGGCCGGGACGGATGGCAACCCCTCTCCTTCCTCGCCTATGTGTCGGCTAATTGCGCAAACGCGTTGGCCAATCTTCCCGAGGTGGATCCCAAACGCATCGGGATCGTAGGGCATTCCTACGGCGGCAAGTGGGCGATGTTCTCAGCGTGTCTGAACGAGGCGTTTGCCTGTGCGGCATGGAGCGATCCGGGCATTGGGTTTGATGACCGGCGAAGCAGCATCAACTATTGGGAGCCTTGGTACCTCGGGCGGACGGCCAAGCCACCGCGCACTCCTGGTGTTCCAACCGCCGAGAATCCGGCGACGGGTCCCTATCTGGAATTGCGCAAGGCCGGCCACGACCTGCACGAGGTGCAGGCGCTCATGGCGCCGCGTCCCTTTTTCGTGTCGGGGGGCAGCGAAGACCCGCCCAGTCGGTGGGGACTACTCAATCTGGTGCGGGAGGTTTACGCGCTCCTCGGCGCCGGCGGGAAGGTGGGCATGCACAACAGGCCGGCCCACCCGCCGACCCCGGAGTCGACGGACCTGGTTTGTGATTTCTTGGTGCACTTTCTGGGACAATCCCAGAATCCCTAAGCGCATGTCTCGGTCGGCGGCGTTTCGCTGGCGAGGCGCATCCTTCATGGGGATTCGTCGATGGGACAGAGGAACGCAGATGAGATGGAATCCGGATGGGGAGTGTGGGGTGAGATCAGGGGGCAGCGGGGTTGCGGAGTTGCACGTTTTTCGGCCAGCCGAGTTTTTCCGCCGTTCGCGTCACGTAGCCCCATTTTTCGGGGGCGTTTGTATAGAGGACGAGTTTGGAACGTTCGCTGGCGAGTGCAGCGGCCTGTGGGATGTCGAGCAAACGCAGGACGTTGAGGTAAGGGGCCGCCTCGCGGTGGCTCAGGGGTGGGTTGCTGATATCGAGGCGTTCTACGCCTTCTTCAAAGAGGGAGGCATAAAGGGCATTGACTCCCATTTCGCCCTCGGCGGCAATCCAGGTTCTGGAGGTTTTGGCTGCGGGAAGGCTGCGGACGGCTTGGATTGAACGGCGGATGTCGTAGACCTGTCCGCTTTGGAGGGTTTCGCCTAGCAGGTTGAAGCGGCGGAGTCGTTGGGTCTGGACTTTTTCAGAGCCGGTCCACGCGAGCGGGCCGACGCCGCGGGGGGCAATGTAGGCCATGGCCCATTGGTTGGCCGCAAGCATTTTGGCCTCGGCTTCGAACGTTTTCGGATCGGCGGGCTTGGTGGGTGCTGTCGTGAATAGTTTGGGGAAACGGGGTTGGTAGGCGGCGACAAAACCGTCCCAACCGGCTTGGTCTAGGGGGTGCAGGGCGGTTAGTTCGATTTGTTCAGGTTGGAGCGCTGCGCTGTGGGCGACGTAGAGGCGCAGTTGGAAAGGATCCTGACTTTCAAAGTCGTAGGCTGTGAGGGAGACGCCTTCCGCCTGAAGGCTTTCCATTTTTTTGAGGGTGGGCTGTGCGGGGTTTGCTGGCCAGGCACCGAAGGAATACATTTTCAGATCGGCGAGCAATCTATCCCGCTGCTGGCTCCATTGCGCGGCTGATTCGGGCACGGAGGCTGGCGGAGCGAGCGGGATGAAGAACTCGTCAATTTTGGTGTTCTGCTCGTCTGCGGGGAGGGTCGAAAAAACCCGGAGTTCGGCGGGGGCGAGTGCTTTTTTCGCGGCCTCGTCTGTGGTGGCCATGGGATCGGCGCCCTTTAGGAAGCGTTCGAACCAGTGGAACGCGCCGGTATTGAGGGGTTGGAGGTCCTTATGGGGGCCCTCGGCGATGTGCAGGCCGATGTGGTCCTCCTTGCCAAGGAGGGCGTAGAGGCGGCGGACGTTGGTGTAGATTTGGAAAACGCCGTCGACTGGGAAGATGGAGTCCTTGTCGGTGTTGCAGACCAGCAGCGGGCGCGGGGCGATCAATGCGGCGACACGGTCGAAGTCCCAGCGGTAGGTGTTGACCATGAACATGCAGTCGCAATGGCCCTCGATACAGCCGTCGACGACATGGTTTTGGAGCGAGGTGATTCCCGCGGTGGGAGCGGCCGCGGCAATGCGCTCATCCAGAGCTGCGATCCACCAGGAGTAGGCACCTCCGCCGCTGCGTCCGGTGACGCCGATGCGCCTTGCATCAACTTCGGGGCGCGTTTCGAGGTAGTCGAGGGCGCGGATGCAGTTCCAAGCTTCGACGCCTGCCGGGGTGTAACCGGTGGCCACCCACCACCAGCGGCCTAAATTGTGCGTGCCGTGGTGTTTGCCCTCGATCTCGCCGAGTTGGAGCGTATCGATGATGAGACAGGCATAGCCGTGGCGAGCGAACCAGACCCCGTGGTGATGGTAGCCGGTTTTGTTTCCGAAGGAGACGCCGTCCTTCTTCATGACGGCGTGGCCGCAGACGTAAAGGATCGTTGGGAGCGCTTTCGGGGTGCCCTCCGGAAGGTAGAGGTTGGCGGTGACATAAAGTCCAGGCAGCGACTGGAAATGCAGTTTTTCAACGCGGTAGCCGTCCTCTTTGAGAACGCCGGTGACCACCGGTTGCAGGGGCGTCTTGGGTGGGAGGGGAGCGAGGCCGAGCATTTCGAAAAGTTGCCGGCGGGATTCGTCTTTGCCGGCGTTCCACTGCGCCGCTGAAACGACGGAGGCAAGTGAGCCCTTGGCGTGGACCTGTGCGGTGCGTTTTTCCCAGTACTGCTGGAGCGTTCGGTTGGCTGGCGTGTCCGGGGAGGCGGAGGGAAACGGCGATGCCGCCCGGAGTGACGGGGCGAAGGAGAGCAGGAGAGCGAGGAGCGGGAGGATCTTCATTTGGGAGGCTTTGTTGAGGGGTGGGCAAAGAAGCTCGTCGAATGGGGAAGTTTTCAATCCGAAAAAGAGGATGCCGCAGGATCAAGGGGGCGCTGGGTGGTATGAAAAGTTCCGCCTGAGTTTTCTGTCCACATCATCCGCGTCTTCCGTGGCTTCGTGTGAGATCTGTTGGAGCTCTGGCGCTCCAGTGTTCGGCTCTGGCTGAGCCTGCACACGGAGGTTCACGACAACCGGACCGGACAACCCGAATCATGGGATCCCGGCACTGAGGATTTTGGGAATGGGGGAGCGATTGAAAGGTCTCGGGTACCAAAAAATCTTCGTCGAAAACTTCGTGTGGTTGGGGGGGGCGCAGGCAGCTGGTTGCCGGTAAGCGCTGCAAAAATCAAAGAGGCTGGATGAGGCGCAGCTCTGGGGGCATCTGCCTGGCTTCGAGGAGAACGGGCGCGTTCGGAGCCAAGGGAGTTCAATTGCCCACGTTGGGAGTTAAGGTCGGCGAAAAAATGGAACGGGTGTTGCTCCGGAAAAAGATTAGATTCGCTGGTGCAGGCATTTTTCGCCCCAGTTGAGTCTCGAGCGTCCCTTAACAAATCCCCCGATCATGAATCCAAACGCATCCGCTCATCGCCAGCGATCCTTGTGCAGACTTCTTTGTGCGGTCGCCGCGGTTCTAGGCGTTTGGGCGGGTTTGTCCGCTGGGTCTTTTGGGTCGTCTTCCGGAGGTGGCGGACTGGTTGGGACTGGGAATTACGTGGTTGATAGCTCAAGCCGCGGGGAGGTGTTGGCTTTCTATCATGCCGTTTACGGTGCGTCTGAGGGGTACGCTTCGCGCGTGGGTTGGACGGGGGATGTGGCGGGCCTCTTGCCAGGGACGACCAGTGCCGCGCTCAAGGAAGACGTGCTGCGCAGGATCAATTTTTACCGGGCACTCGCCGGGCTTCCCGCGGATTTGACTCTCAATTTTGAGAAAAGTGCCAAGGCGCAGGAGGCTGCTCTGATCATGGCGCGCAACGGCGGCCTGAGCCATGCGCCTGCGCTGGAGTCCCCCTCATGGATTGGCACCGAGCAGTTTCCGTCGGGGGTGGAGGCCAGTGCCAGTTCCAACCTTTCGTTGGGGGCGTTCGGGCCTGCGGCCGTGGACGGTCAGATCCGCGATGACGGGGCCGCCAACTGGCAGGTGGGTCACAGACGGTGGCTGCTCTCCCCCAGTCTCTCTGAGGTGGGCACGGGCGATGTCCCGCCGCAAGCCGGCTTTCAGGCGGCTAATGCCGTGTGGGTGTACGGAAATTTCAGAAGCGTGGCGCCGCCCCGGTTTGTGACCTGGCCGGCCAGGGGATACTTTCCCGTCAAGCTCCTTCCCAAGCGGTGGTCCGTTGCGTATGCCGGCGCGGATTTCAGCGCGGCAACGGTGCGGGTGATCCGCGAAGGTGAACCCCTGGCCGTGCGGATCCTCAGCCGAAGCGAGGGGCCGGCCGACGGTTTTCAGGGCGAGAAAACTCTGGTGTGGGAACCGGCCTTGGCGATTGGCAATGGCAGGGAGGACGTTCGGTACCGGGTGGAGGTGACGGGCATCCGGATTGGCGCGGAGTTGAGGAGCTTCAATTATGACGTGGTGGCGTTTGATCCGGAGGAACTGGGGGAGACGCCTTCCATTACGGGGCCGGGCAGCGTAACTGTTTTCGGCAGCTCTTACGGGTTCCGTGCGGCTCCCCAGGTGGACTCCCACGATCTGACCGTTGCGAGGGGTAGCGCCGCTCCTTGGATGGAAGGAGCTGAGGGGCCGGATGCACTGTTTTTCAGCGAGACATCTCAGGGGTATGCGGTGGTGCAGTCCCAGGTGGTGGCTTCCGGCGGGCGCGCCTTCCATCTGACGCACCCGGGCGGAGCGGTTGAGGGGTTCACTGACCAGATTCTCCAGTTGAGGCGGCGGTTGGTTCCCGGACCAGACAGTGTGCTGCAGTTTTCTGAAACCGGGCGCTTTGCCGAAACGACAACCACCTTGAATGCGGAAGTCAGTGTGGATGACGGCCGGACCTGGACGGCAGTGTGGAGCCGGCGCGGAGTGGGGCTTCACTCGGCGCTTTTCGACGCTGGCTGGAACCCGCACGCCGTAAAACTGGATGCGTACAGCGGCCGGGCGCTGCTGGTGAGGTTCAGCCTCAAAAGCAACGGCGGCCCAGTGGCGGCCGGGACGACACGGGATCACGGTTTTTTCGTCGATAATATCGTTTTGACCAATGGGGTGGAGTTGGTGGAAGCGAAGGTCACCACGCTTGCCGCCGGGACGAGCGGCTTTGAGCTCAATAGGACGATAGCAGGGGCGTCCCTGATGGAGGGAAACAACTACTACCTCTCATTGGCCCCCCGGATTGGAGGACATCTGTTTCCCTCGGGCGGCTTGAAGGTGGTGTCGGTTCCGGTGGTGTCGGCGCTGGCCTCCGCGGCGGTTCAGGATCCGACGCTCATCAGGGTGCAACCGTTTGAGGTGAGGGTGGCGGCCGGGTTTCCCGCGGTTTTCAGCGTAGTGGCCACGGGTGCCGGGACGCTCACTTATCAGTGGCGCAAAAACGGGGTGCCGGTTCCGGGTGGGACCCAGTCCACGTACAGGATCGAGGACGTGGAGACGACGGACGGGGTTGCAGACGCGGCTTCCGGATTTGACGTGGTCGTCACTGGAGGCGGGGGGAGTGTGACCAGCACCAGGGTGGGGCTGACGGTGGTGGAAGGGGGGGCGTACCTGACTGAACATCCGGCGGGCTCCAGCCTCATTCGGGGAACCACCTACACGCTGCGGGTGACTGCGGTGGACTCGGATGCGAAGTATCAGTGGCGGAAAAACGGATCTCCCATTTCTGGTGGGACAGGTTCCACTTACACCATCTCGGGGGTGAGTGATTCGGATGCAGGGCGATACGACGTTGCCGTCACCACCTGGGCGGGGACCGTGAGCAGCATGCCGGCTTACGTGGGCGTGGCCAGCAAAGTGGTTCCGAATTTGCAGGGGGCGACCTACAATTGGGCGGTCCTTGCAGGCAACCATGGTTTCCCTGGTTGGGCCGACGGAACCGGGAGTGTGGCTCAATTCAACCGTCCTTCAGCCATCGCCATGGACCGACTCGGGAATCTGTTTGTCTCTGATACCGGCAATCACGTCATCCGCAGGGTGATGCAGACCGGCGTCGTGACCACTGTTGCCGGGAAGGCGGGCATTTCCGGGACCCTCAACGGCAGCGCGACGAGCGTGGCACGGTTTGAATCGCCTGCCGGAATCGCCATTGACCCGGCAGGTTCGGTCTACATCGCTGAACCCGAGAGTAATACGATACGAAAACTGATCAACCCGATTTCGGGTGGAACCGTCACGACAATTGCTGGCGTGGCTGGGAGGTTTGATTTGTCTGAGGGGTTGAACGGACCAAGTCGGCTGGCGGTGGATTCTTCCTCCTCCCTTTATTTCATGGATCTGACGTCGATCAGGAGGGTCGAGAGCGAGAACCGGTTTACGCTCCTCCACGGCGAACTGCGCGATAAGTACACCGGAACCAAACCACTGCCTGTGGCGCTGGCGGTGGACGCGGGCGGAAGGCTGTTTGCCGCGGTCAGTGAAGGGAACGAATTTAAGATTCTTTCGAAAACTTTGACGGGAAGCTTTGTGGCCACAAACTACGGGCCGTACTCCTTCCCGATAGTGGATCTCGCCCTTGGGGGCGGAAACAACCTGTTCGCGGCTACCGATAGCATCGTGCAACTGCTCGGCGACGTCAGTCAGAGTTTTCCGGGAGGCGGCCTCCCGAGGAATCTCATTCCGGCGGTCGACAGCGACATGGCACCCGGAGCGCTCACGGTGGACTCGCAGGGGACGGTTTTCGCGGTGGATCCTTACGCGCACACGGTGATCAGGGGCGTTCCAACCGGTTTGCCGGTGTTCATTTTGCAACCGCAGGGGGCGACCGGTCAGGAAGGGGTGCCGTTGACGCTCACGGCGGCGGCGGTTGGAGAGGGAACCGTGACCTATCAATGGTACCGTGACGGGTTCTTGATCGGCGGCGCAACGAGTGCCTCCCACACGATGGCTTCGGGCGGCACCTCGGTTGGGGATTACACGGTCGTCGCGAGCAATCTCGCAGGGGCGGTTACTTCGGGAACGGCGAGGGTTGAGGGACGTGTCGCGCCTCTTGTGATTTCCACCTTTCTTCCTCCGGCGGTTGCCGTGGTTTCCGGTTCTTCCACTACCTTTGCCGTTGATTGGGAAGGTCCCAGCAACACCACCTTTCAGTGGTTCCGGAATGGAGTGCCTGTCAGCGGGGCAACCTCGGCGGTGCTGAAGTTTGCGCCGGCGAGGGGGTCCGATGCGGGCACCTACCGGGTGACGGTTCAGGCTGGGACGACCGTACTTTCCGGCGGGACAGTGCACTTCACGGTGAATGTTCCCGTCTCCATTTTCAATCAGCCGGAGGCAGAAGTAGCTATCCTGCAGGGTAAACCGCTTGCCCTGAGGGTGTCCGCTGCGGGAACGCCGCCCCTGTCCTACCAGTGGGTTCGTAACGGGACGGAGATTCTCGGGGGGACGGGATCCTCTTACGCAATTGCGCAAATGAACGATGTCAGCGCCGGCACATACACGGTGCGAGTGAGGAATGCGTTCGGACAGGTCGAGAGCGAGCCCTCCAGGGTTTCGGTTGTAGTTCCCCCAGTCGTGACGATTCAATCCGAAGCGCGGCGGTTTGTGAATGAGCTTGGAGGGTTGACCTTGAGCGTTTCGGCGACCGGTACCGCCCCACTGAGCTACCAGTGGAGGAAAGACGGGGTGCCCATCGGAGGTGGCACGTCGACCGCTCTGACCTTGCAGGCAATGAGGGCGCAGGATGCAGGGTTTTACGACGTGGTTGTGGCCAATGCGGCTGGGAGTGAGACAAGCAGGCCTGTGCAAGTGTCGGTGAACCTTCCTCCGAGAATCGTCGTCAGGCCGCCCGCATCCATCGATGCGACGGCAGGGACTGCGGTTCCCTTGCGTGTTGTGGCTGCCGGCACCGGTCCGTTCAGCTACCAATGGTTTGTTGGGGGCGTGCCGATCGCGGGGGGGACATCCTCCGATTACGAGGTGAAAACGGTGGTGGCGGGTACGGCGCAGACGGCGGTTTATTCCGTAAGGGTGACAAGCCCATCGCATCCTGACGGAGCCCCTCAAGAGATGACGACGCTCACCGTCCGGGCCGGTCGCAGGATTGCGGTGCTTCGGGAGCCTGCTGCACAGACCAACGTCATTCGAGGAACGGCGGCGGTGCTGAAACTCAGCGTGGATCCGAACACCCCGGACGTGTCGCGGACAACCTACCGGCTTTTGACCCTGACGGGAGCTTCAACCGGGGTCTCTGGGTTGGTTCCTGCCAGCGGGGGGATCGACGTTGCGATGCGGAGTCTGACGACCAGCGGTTCGTACAAGGTGTCGCTCTCCCGCGAATATTCCGACGGGACGGTGGGGGAGGCTGTTGTGGGACCATTCGCCGTTGAATTAAGGACGCTGGAGGACGCCGCCGGGACCTATGAACTGCTCGTGCACGATTTGAACGGGCTCATCGGAGATGGGGCGTTGTATCGCGGAATGATCCTGGCGTCGGTCACCAAAACAGGGGCTGTTTCGGGCCGTGTACTCTACAACGAGGCTGCTCCTTTGGTGGGCGCTACGGGATCCGAGCGCGCTTACTGGGCGGTGGCGCGATCTTTCTCCAGCGTTTTTGTTCCGTCCGAGGCTGACCCCAGCAAACTGGTGTGCGCGCCGAGACTGGGGGTCGGGACGCAGGCGAACAGGCAGGCGCTTGAGCTGGAACTGGATTTCTCCGCGAAGACGGTGGAACTGAGTGCGCTCGTGCGCGACACTTGGTCCGCGCGCAGCCAGGGAGAGAGCCTGAGCCAGGGATCTGGCGCGGTCCGCGGGTTGACGAAGTTGACGGGTGTACTCTTGGGGGGCGGTTCGGCGGACCTCAGCTCCCTGGCGGGGCGGCATGCGATTGGATCCGAGTTTGGTCTGATGTGGCGAAGCGGGCCGGGTGCTGACAACAACGCGACACTCTTTGCGCAGGTACTTCCCACAGGCAAGGTGGTATGGGGCTCGCGTCTGAGCGGTTCCACAGGAACAGGCTCGGCAACATTGAGCGGCACCTCTCAGGAGGCGGTTTTTGCCCAGATTTACCAGGGGCGAACGACGTCGGCGGGCCCCCTCTCGACCAGCAGCCTTCTGGGGCAGCTCCGTTTTGAGCGCGCCAGCGGCGGGACCAGTTGGAGCGCCAGCGTACTCACCTCGTCCGGTGACGACAGACTGGAACGCCAATCTTGCTACGTGAAGAGGGACACAAACGGTGCGCACGCGTTTGATCCCGAATTGTTTGACTTGGCGAAGGCGGGGTCCTCAGGTTTTAACTGGTCGGAGGTGCGTGCACTGGACTTCCAAGGCGGCAGCACTTGTCGTTGGCCAGGGTCCGCAGGGAGGGATCTCGCGGCGTTCTTCAACGTCCAAAGCTCAATTGTTGCGGCGAGCCCCGCTCCATTGTACCTGACGGCTGAAGATCCCGAGGGAGGTCAAACGTATGTTTGGACGATCGCGATGTCTGCCACCGGAATGGTGAGGGCGTCTAATTACTTCCCCGCGACGGTTCAGCCAACGCTCACTTTCCGTCTCGACAGAACTCGGGGAGAATGGACCGGCTCCTTCATTTCGACGGGAACGAGGTTACGGTGCAGTCTTTTTGGCACGGTTGTCCGACCCGGTGACGGCGGCCCACTCCGGGGCGCGGGCTGGTTGGAGGCGGGTGTTGTTCCCGCAACCCGCACGAGCAGCTGGAAACTGGACCTGGTGGCGCCGTAGGGATGGGGGGCCTTGTGCCATGGTTGGCGTTGGCTTTGGGAGCTTCTCCCGGGTCCCTGCGAAGAGCGGGCGCGTCGACGTACCTTTGGGAAGGCTTAGAAAGTTTGGTGCGGGCCCTGCCTTTCTGATTTCGGGCGGCCGGCACGGCTGGTCCGGAGATCAGAGCAGGCCGAGTTGTTTAAAGGAAAACCACGGCAGGCGGCCGTTGTCTGGGGAGCCGAGGATGACGTGGTCGAGGAGTTGGATTTGCAGGAGGCGCGCAGCCTCGGAGAGGCGGGTGGTGAGCCGGCGGTCCGCCTCGCTGGGGGTCGGATCGCCCGAGGGGTGGTTGTGAACAAGGATGAACGCAAAAGCGGAGGCGGTGAGTACCGGGGCGAAGATGTCCCTCGGATGGGCGATGCTTTCGTTGACCGTGCCGCGGGAGATTTCCTCCACGCGCATCAGCTGGAAGCGAGTGTCGAGCAGGATGACGCGCAGGGATTCCTTGCAAAGGGTGCGCATTTCCATGCCCAGCAGCTGAAAGACGCGTTCGGGAGAATCGATGCGCTCTTTGCGGACACTTTCGACCGCCAGACGCGAGGCCAGGCCGAAGGCGGCCGCTAGCTGGACTGCCTTGGCGTGGCCCAGGCCGCGCATTCTGGCCAACTCCCCTACACTGCAGCGGCTTAGGCCGCCCAAAGAACCAAAACGCTGGAGCAGTTGCCGGCCGATTTGTTGCGCGGTGGAGGTTGTGCTCCCGGTCCGGAGCAAAACGGCAAGCAGTTCGCTGTCGGTCAGTGAGGAATGGCCGTTGGCCAACAGCTTCTCCCGCGGTTGTTCGGGCCCGGTCGGTTCCTTGATTTTGGCGACTCCCACACCATGGCATCGCGCGCGGAGTTGCGAAACGACGGAACCCTTTGTGGGCTTTCCGGGGGGCTCAGGCGTCCGCCATGGGGGCGATCATCGCGTCGAGGGTCACGCAGAGGCCATCCAAAGACTCTTTGTAAACAGAGGGTTGCAGGGATTCGAGGCTGTCCTGGGCCTCGGTCAGCATCCGTCGTCCCGTGGTGACCGCGTAGCGCAGCGCTCCGCTCTCGAGGGCCCGGTCGACCAACAGGCGCACTTCCTCCTCGTTGCCCTCGAGAATGAGTCCATTCAGGCGGGTGCGTTCGGGCTCAGTGCTCGTTTGGAGGAGGTGCAAAACGGGAAGGGTCAGCTTGCCTCGGCGCAGGTCGCTTCCGAGGGTTTTGCCGGCCTTGGCTTCGTCCCCGGCCAGATCGAGGCAGTCATCGTAGATCTGGTAGGCGGTTCCTAGACGCATACCGAAAGCGTGGAGGTCGCGTTGGGTTTCCTCTGGGGCACCGTTCAACAGCGCTCCCAATTCGGTCGCCACTGCGAAAAGGGCACCAGTTTTCATTTCGAGTATCCGGAAGTAATCCGGAAGGGTCAGACTCAGGTCGAAACGGCGCTGGGTTTGGATGATTTCACCCGAACAGACTTCGCTTGAGGCGTCTGCGATGCGCCTGCAAATCCGGGGGTTGTCGAATCCGGAGGAAAGGCGGAGGGCGTGTGCGAACAGGCAGTCTCCGAGCAAGACAGCGAGGGAGTTGCCCCACTTTGCATTCGGGGTGGGACGACCGCGGCGCACATCGGCATGGTCGAGAATGTCGTCGTGAACGAGCGTCGCGGCGTGGATCAGTTCGACAATGGTGGCCAGATCGCCGTGTTCGTTGAGGATCCGCCCGGTGGCGCCTCCCGCCAGCAGTGCGAGGGCGGGGCGAAGGCGCTTGCCGCTGCTCTGGATCGCATAGGAGACATAGGCCTCTACCGCCGGGTCGAAGGCCCGCGCCTGCCCGCAAATGCGCTCCTCCACCTGCGCAAGTTGGTCCAAAACCGGCTCGAAGGCCCGCTTTAGCGCGAGGGTTTTGTCCAACTGTGGCTCCAGTTCAGAAGGCGAATTCACTGAACACCACGATAGGTTTCAGCGGGGCGAAGTCAATGGAACCCGCCTCAACACGCGTTTACGGGCCGGGTTTCCGACGGGAAGCGGTGCTTTTGGTGCTTTGGCTTGATCTGGCGCGCCATCGTGGAGGAGGGGTCACCATGAGGGTTGCCGCAGCGCCTCGAA
>JBILKV010000087.1:0-16781 GCA_044376515.1 Chthoniobacteraceae bacterium
CGATGATTTTGTTGAGGATCTCGCGGTGCTCTTTCTCGCTCTGACCGGATTCCTCCGGAGTGTTGAGGTATTTTTCGAAACGGCTGCGGAAGAAGGCGTTGTTGGTGACATCCCAAGTCTGGCCGTTAAAGCGGAGCAGCCCTCCGGATGGATCCAGCATCGGCAGGCGGTTGTCGAAAAGCGCGCCCGGAGCGGCCGTCTGGGGGTCGCCTTGGGCGGGGGGCGGAGCTCCCGTACCGAGACGGGGTGCCGCCGGAAGGACGGGGTTGGGTGCCGGGGCACCGCCGGATGCCGGAGGCGGGGACGGGGTTGAATTGGGTTGGGTGGCCGCGGGAGGCTGTGGGGCCGGGGGAACCGCGGGCGGGGGAGCCGGCGGCGTTTGCGCGGACGCGCCGAGTGCGGCAAGGAAGGCTGTGCAGAGGGGGACGGTGCCTTTCATGGGGCGGCTAGGGTTTGCGGATTTCCGAGGCGACGAGCAGTCCCTTCTCGTTGACCTCGACCTTGAAGTGGAGTTTCTGGCCGCGCTCGATGTTGGTGCCGTTGAGGGTTGCCGGAACCAGAAGCGGGAGCACGTCGCCGCCGCATTCGACTGAGAAGAGACGGCCGACGGTCGGAGCGACCTCAAGGGTTTTGTCGACGAGTGCCTCCAGGCGGTAGGTGTTGCCCTTGATGCTGTTGGCATTTTCCAGGTAGTCCTTCACCGGAAGCGGGGTGGTGGTCCGAAACGGATCTTGGGCGGTACCAAAGATCGCGTACGCGATGCCGGCCAGTCCGACCACGGCACCTGCGGCCATGGCAAGTTTGCCGGTGGGGAGGGAGGATTTGGCGCGGCGGGCCATAAGTTTCTCGGGTGTGAAGGAAGCCCTAGCGGACGCTACCCCAGTGGCGGCTGAAGGGCCAGTAAACCATCAAGCCGCGGCCAACCAGATTCCGTTCCGGAACCGGTCCCCAATCCCGCGAATCGGAGGAATGGTAGGAGTTGTCCCCTAGGGCAAAGTAACAATTCTCAGGGACCACCCGGGTGTCGGAGGGGTTTCCGAGGTACTGGAAGGCGGCGCCTTGAGGGCCGTTGGAGTAGCCCTTGTAACCCCCATCCACGGGGTTTTGGAGCGTGCCGGCCATCACCCGGAGAAAGGGTGTCTCGCTGGCGGGGGTCCCGTTGCGGAAGAGGTTGGGCGGATCAATCCGTAGGGAATCGCCCGCAATGCCACCGATGCGTTTGATGTAAAACTGGGAGGGCCCGCCCGGGTTGAAGAGGTTTTCGCGGGTGGGAATTTGCGTGGTTACAAACACGAAAACATTCCCGGCCTGCGGGCGGACGAAATGGTAGGAAAACTTGTCCACCAGCACATGATCGCCCGAGTCGGTGTACCCGCGCGCGATGATGTCTCCCGGGTTGAGGCGCCTGCCCGGCATGGCGCGGCGGTCGTTGCGGACGGCGACCTCTGGAACGCTCAGCGCGTAGGCGCCCGCATCGGTGACGATCTCGGTGTAGGTGAACGGTCCGAGGCGTATGCCAAACCGGTGGCGTTCACGGATGGCCAGGATGGTCTCCGTACGTTCCGCCTCCAGATTGAAGTAACTCCGGCCCAGAACGGCCCAGTGGACCGCACGCAACACCGGGTTGGGAGGGGGCTCCTCGGTGGCCTCGTTACGGATCCCATTGAGGGTGGGTTGCATCGAGCCCGTTGGAATCGTGAAGGGCTGCACGAAATACGTGCGCACTCCCAGCGCGATGCTGATGGCCACCAGGAACACTTCGACGTTTTCCTTCCAACCTCCGTCCCTGAGGGGAGGCTGCAGTTTCCGGCACACCTCGTCCAGTCGCCGCATTTGGGCCTCCATGGGGCCGGCGGCCGCCTTTGCGGAAACCAACTGCTCGAGCGTCCGGATCTCCCCTTCGATTTCGGCGATCAATTCGGCTGGGGAAATGTCTCTGCGATAGGCGACCAGTTTGGCCGCCTCGCGGATGTAGAGCCGCGCCTGACTCAGATGCTTGGGAGTGAACGGAAACATTGCCCTTGTCTAAACCCGCCGGGGACCCAATGCAACCAACGCCGCGGCCGGCTCTGCAATCTGTCGGCCTCCTCATGGAGGAAAGGGAATTGCCTTTTGCAGGTGCTTTATTTTTCAGCGTGCCAGTGGTAAGGGTGCAGATAGCTTTATGCGACAACTCCTCTCCCTGCTCGCCCTTGTCTTTTCGTTCTCCCCGCTGGCCGCACTCGCTGGCGATACCGCCTACGACGCTCTCCGGGCCGTGGGGGCGAGGTTTGGGACGGAATCCCAGACAAGGCTGGTGGAGATTACGGGCAGGTCGGGGCGTCCGCAACCGTCCCTTTGGACCGTCCAAATCGAGGACCCCTCGGGCAGGGGCGGCCAGTTGCAGGTCAACGTGCAGCGTGGTGCGGTGCTCGGGCAGACCCGACCGCCGGGCGGAGGACCAACTGGGAGGCTCAATCTGGCCCAGATCCAACTGGACTCCGACGGCGCCTTCGCCATCGCCAATGCGGAGGCCATCCGGTGCGAGATCTCTTTTGACCGCCTGAATTATTCGCTGAGGCTGGAGGGCGGCTTCCCCGTGTGGCGCGTCGAACTTCTAGACGGCCCGACCACTCTGGTGGGCAGCCTCAAGATCTCGGCCGACACCGGCAACGTTATTGAGCGCAGTCCGCAACTGGCGCTGAGCGAGGCGGATCGCAAGGACTCCAAATGGTCGAAACCCGGAGAAAAGTTCAAATCTGTCTCCGACTTCTTTCACCGCGGATACAAGAAGGTCGAGCGCACCGGCTACCAGTTGCGCAACTGGGCCAATGGCGACGGCTGGACCGATTCCAGAAACCCTTGAGCGGGCGGCGCTCCCAAAGGACTGTCAATCGGGATTGGCTTTGAGACATAAAATGGCTGTTTCAGGGCACCTTTAATTCGTAAGTTGCTCATTTCGAACTTTCGGGTTTCCAAAAGTGGGCTGTTCGCGGCTTTCAGTGGGTGGCAGGGATGCGGAGTTTTTCGGCGGTAAAGTAGAGTAAAAATTCTCAGCGGTGTGGGCAGGCGCCCGGCTGAGGGGTTCTTGGAGATTCGAAGAATGACGGAATAGGGGCGCGCGGGGTGTGCGTTCCTGCCTTGAGATCACCGCCGTGGGCCGTTGCGCATCACGGGTGCGGCTTGTTTTCAGGGAAGACTTCGCCAAGGCTTTGAGTTTCCTCCATCTGCGGGCGAACCACTCAGTTTTGCAGAGCTTGGTTGCCCCCTGTTTCGCGTTTCGATCCGCCTGTTTCGTGGGATCGGCGTGCTCATGGTGGGTGCTTCTCCCGGTATCTCTGTCGCCAGGGTCCCCTTTCTTTTCCGGTCTGTTTTGATTCTCTGCCTCGGGACCCTTTCTCACGCGGCGGCTCCCGATCAATCCAGCCACTTCCACGCAGGAATCACGTGGACGGCGTGGCCTTCCTCCGTCAGCGCATCTTCCTGATCGAGCGTGATGACGCACAGTTCGCGCGCCCTTTTGTTGGAGCTGCCAGGGAGCTTGGCCGCCTGCAGCAGGCCGCGCAATTCGCGCTGGCGATTTTCAGGGGTCAGCCGCGCGCAGCACTGGATGGCAAAGTCACTGGTTACGAAGTAGCATTCCCATGCATGTGTTGCGGCCGCGAAGATGGGGGCGGCTCCCATGCGGCGCAGCGCTATGAGCACAGCATTCTCCAGCTTACGGCCAAGATCCGGAGTTGGGTTCGGGCTGTTGGCGGCGGCGAGGCCAGTGTCCACTGCATAGTATTTTGGCGGGCTGGTGACACGCTGTTTGAAAGAAGCACTGAAGCGCGGCACCGCCAGCATCAGCCACGCATCTTGGAGATATTCGATCATGCGACCCGTCTGCGCGACTGACGGCAGCCCGAGTCCTTTTGAAAGCGCCTGCAACGAGGGTGGTTGCCCCGGATGCGCCAGCAGATGCAGCACGAGCGTCATCAATGGTCGAGCCGAGCGCCGCGACTGCCGGGTGACGATGTCGCGATGCTCCACGTCTCGCAGTAACTCGCGGAGCAAGACGGCTCCATGCTGCGGCCCGACCCGCAATGCGGCTGCAAAACCGCCGCGCCTCAAATAATCTTCGAGCGATGCCTGACCCGGCTTTTCTCCGGTGAACTCCAAGAACTCGCGAAAGGAAAATGGATACGCTTCGTGGGACAAGTGCCGTCCGGTCAGCTTGGAGCCCATCTCACGGCCCAGCAGACCTTCGTTCGATCCCGTCAGGCAGACGCGTCGGCCTGAATCCAAAAGCGCACGCACAAGCCTCTGCCATTCTGCTGCAAGCCCTACCGCACTTGATGAGGAAACCAGAAAGTGGCAAGCATCCTGCCTGCCCCCCGCGCCCAAGCAGGCAAGATGCCCGCACCACTCTCCGGAAACTCTTTAAAGAGCCAACCTCCCCTGTCTCCGAACCAAACCTCCCGAACATTTCAAGAGGTGGTACCGGGCCTCTCAGAAGGCGACCTGAAGCAATGAGTGGGATACTCCCCACGGCGCCGACCCATGCCAAAGGTTCGCAGAAAAAACCTTCGTAACCACTGAAAGTCGCGAAGAGCCAAAACGTGCGGTGATCACGAACGGTCGTTTGCCGACCTTCTGTTCCACAGCTGCGCCCAGATTTTCGGCGAGCCTGTCCGTGTTCGAGTCCATTCTAGTTTAGAATCTTGCGACTCCGGTGCCCCGACGTTCCGAGACGCCCGGGCCCGGCGGTCGTCCACCGTGGGCTCCGCTGACGCTGACGGGGGAAGCCGCTGGCCACAGGGACGAGGGAAGGTTCTTCGGGTTGCTCGGATGGGGCGGGCAGGGCGGTACACCGCATTGCGATTGCGGCAGAGACGACGAGAATACCGGGCAGTGGAAAGAGTTTCGTTTTGGGGTTTATCGACGGGAGGAATTTGATTTTGAACGCGAGCGGGGGCGGGCTTTCCATTGGAGAGCAGGCAAGGGAGATTGGGCGCTGGACAACGGCGCTTATCTCACGTGAGAAGATTCAAGGACGCGCGTTGCGTTCAATCACGCTTTCGAGTGAGGCCTTGCAGAGCCCCACGAACGTTTCCTCGGCGAGCGAGAGCCGCTTTCTGCGGAGAAGTGACACGCCCCAATGACGGCGAAGCTTTTTTTTTCCAAGTGGGATCTTACAGACTATTTTCTTCCGAAGTGCCTCGGCCACGACCCAGTCGGTCAGGACACTGACGCCCATGCCGATCGCGACCAGTTCGATGATCGCCTCGATGTTGGCCAACTCGATTAAACTACGCAGAGTGACGCCCATTGAGGCGAAATAGCGTGTGATGATTCCGGCGGTGGTGCTGCGCTTTCCATACAGAATGTAGTGTTGTTTGGCGATCTCCTCCACGGGGGCAAAGCCAAGGGATGCCCACGGATGCGAAGGCGGCACCACAAACCAAAGCTCGTCGATGGCGTGCCGTTTGAAGCTGATGTCGTTGGCTTCGTCGGGTTCAAGGCCCAGCGCGATGTCGACCTGGCGCTCGCGAAGCGCCGCAATCGCCGCCGGGGTATCCATGGGTTCGATGTAAATGTTTGCGCGTGGGAAGCTTTCGCGAAACTCTCGAATCGCCCCGGGGAGAACGTGGACACAGGCGGTCAGCGCGGCTGCCACCCTGATGCGTCCCGAGCCCCAGTCTCCCAGTTGGGTGAGTCCGGCTCTGGCCGCCTCCATTTCAGATAAGATCCGCTCCGCAGCGAGAAGCAGTTGCTCTCCGGCCTGAGTGGGTGTCGCCTTTTTTCCAAGCCTGTCGATTAGTTTGCAGCCGACATCGTTCTCAAGAGTCCGGAGGGAGTGGCTGACGGCGGACTGGGTGACTCCAAGTTCGCGCGCCGCAGCGCTAAAGGAGCCGCTGCTGGTGAGAGTGACAAACGTCCTTAGTTGCCTGCTGTCAATGATCTGGTGCATGCGTGAATGAAATTCATGGTTGCCATGAAAAGAATTGAAAGCCTTTTTTTCCGCTGTTGGCACACCCGGGCACCAGCGCTGCTTATGCCGCTGGTGTGAGCCAGGCCCTTCAATCGCAGCCCCGCCCGCGGGGACGAGTTTCCCAGATTTCCGGGAGCGCCTCCGTCCCGTTTGGCACGGCCACCGGCGTGCTCGTGGGAGGGTACGTTGGGCTCGTTGACGCCGCGCCTTTCCTGGCCTGCGAGAGGAAGGGCTTCTTTGAAAAACACTCGGTGCAGGTCAGTCTGCAGCGTGAGATCGGTTGGGCCACCGTTCGCGACAGACTTGTCTCCGGTGAATTGGATTTCGCGCATGCGCCGGCCGGATTGGTGGCGGCCTCCAGCTCCGGAGTCGGCTGTGTTGCAACGTCGTGCGTAGGGCTGATTGAGGTGAATCGGAACGGAAACGCGATCACCCTTTCCAAAGAGGCGTGCCGTTACTCCGAGCACGGTGGACTGGCGGCGTGGGCAAAGGCTACAGGCAGAAGTCTGGTGTTCGCCGTGCCAAGTTGGGTCTCGTCACACGCCTGGATCATCGCCCGTTGGTTGCCCGAATCCGGGTTGGAAATCGGACGACACGTGCAATTGGTGGTCGTGCCCCCGATGCAGATGGTCGCGAATCTCGCGGCTGGTCATCTCGATGGATTCTGCGTGGGAGAGCCTTGGAATTCTCTTGCCGTCCGGCAGCGTAAGGGATGGGTGGCGGCCTTCTCGAGCAGGATCGTGCCGGGTCATTCCGAAAAGGTGCTCATGGTGACACGGGAAAGACTGGAGCGGGACCCGGACATCTTCCTGCGGTTGGCCTCGGCGCTTTCCGAGTCGTGCCGCTATTGCGAGGAAAAGCATAACCGGGAAGAGGTTGCGGTTATACTTGCTGAGACATTCGGTGGGAGATTTGACCGCGAACTCGTTCGCAAAAGCCTTGTAGGTCCTTTTCCAGATGGAAACGCACGGCAGCAGGTGGAGCGTTTCCACTGGTTTACCGGCTCCTGGATGGATCTGGAGGCTCAACGTGTCGCTGCGGAGGTGGAGTTGCAGTGCCGATCGTGGGATGCGTTGGGCAGACTGCCGGCGGCGCGCCGGTTGCAGTTTTTGGAGAGTTGTTTTTCCCCGGGACTCAGAAACCAAACACAGAGTATATGAAGCACAATTCAAGGCAGTTGCATGTTGGTCGTCGTGGGTTTATCCGGGCTGGCGTTCGGGCTTCGATTGCGGGGTCGCTGCTTTCGGGCGTACCGTTCCGCTGGGTCGGGGGAGTGTACGCGAACGATGCGCCGGAACATCCCGAGGTGCGGCTTGGCATCATCGCGCTGACTGACTGCTCCCCGGTGGTGATTGCGAGTGATAAAGGCTTCTTCGCCAAGTTCGGTCTGAAACCGACGGTCGCCAAGGGGGCGAGTTGGGCGGCCATCCGCGACTCTCTCTCCAGCGGTGATCTGCACGGAACCCACATGCTGATTGGAATGCCGATCGGCTCAAGCATGGGACTGGCCGGCGCCCCGAAGCGCGCGATGGTGGTGCCTTGGCTCATGAATCGCAATGGGCAGGCAATCTCTTTGCAGAGAGGTCTGGCGGGCAAGGTCGCCGAAGATCCGAAGGCGCTCAATCCTTTCGTGCAGGAAGCCAAGGCCAAGGGAGCACCAATGACGTTCGCCATGACGTTTCCCACCGGCACCCACGCCATGTGGATGCGCTACTGGTTGGCTGCGGGCGGCGTGCATCCGGGCAACGCGGAGGGTGCAGGGGGCGACATCTCTCTGATTACCGTTCCTCCTCCTCAGATGGTCGCTAACATGAAGGTTGGGAAAATGGACGGCTTCTGTGTGGGTGAGCCGTGGAATGCGAGGGCGATTGCGGACGAGGTCGGGTTTACAGCGATCACCACGCAGGCCATGTGGAGGGACCATCCTGAAAAGGTATTCGCACTGACGGAGGAGTTTGCGGAAAAGAATCCCAAGACTGTAGCCGCCCTTCTAAAGGGCCTGCATCTGGCCAGCCAGTGGCTGGATGACGAGGGGAACAGGAAGGAACATGTCGCGGTGGTGAGTGGTCCGAACTATATCAACTGTCCGCCGGAGTCGATTTTAGGACGGCTTCAGGGGAAGTACATCATGGGGGACGGTCGGAAGTTTCGGGATGAGTGGCCGATGATCTTCAGCAAGCGGAACTGTAATTATCCCCAGCCGAAATACTGCAAGTGGTGGCTCACCCAGTTGCGCCGCTGGGGTTTCACCGAGGGCGCGCCTGACTACGAGACTGTGACGAGGCGCGTCATGCGGCCCGATCTTTACGAAAACGCAATGAAGCAGCTCGGATACGCGCACGGAGGACTGGACGAGCGTCCCGAAAAGTTATTCGACGGCAGTGTGTTCGATCCAAAGGGGGACCTCGAAGGCTACGCGGCCTCCGCTCCGGTCAAAAGTCTGAAAGGCTAAAGGTATGAACAAACCGGCATTGGAACTGGTTCAAAACCTGGAGCAGGAACCGGAGGGCGTGGCCGACTCGGTGGAGATGCGTTCGGGGGCGGTTGAGGCCAAAGTGCGTCTGCTCTGGAGTCGTCTGGACGCCCTTTTGCTTCCCCTCGGGGGCGTGCTGGTGTGTCTGCTCGTGTGGCAGTTGATCGCTGGGAGGGAGGTCCGCCGCATGGAGAAGGACGACTTTGGGGATCCGATCACCAAGGTGACGCGTGCTGGCGTTTCCGAGGACCTTCCCAGCCCGGCGGAGACATGGAGGGCGAGCGCCCGCTATGTCGTGGAACCCTTTGCGAAAAGGGGCGAACTGGACCAGGGGATTCTAGCATTTACCTGGCTTTCCTTGAAACTGGTGGTGCAGGGCTATCTGCTGGCTCTGCTGATCGGTACACCGGTCGGCTTTCTCCTAGGAAGTTCTGAGGTCTTTCGGAAGGCCTTTGACCCGATCATCCAGATCCTGCGACCGGTCTCTCCCCTCGCGTGGCTGCCGCTGGGAATGGTGCTCTTCCTAAAGTCGCGGGTTGCGATTCCCGGCACCGCGTTGGTCTACACTGCAACGGATCTCGCGGCGGTTTTTACCGTCGCCGTCTGCTCGATGTGGCCGACGGTTTTGAACACGGCGGTGGGGGTGCGGGCGGTGCCGCAGGACTATCTCAACGTTGCCAAGGTGCTCCGCCTTTCCCGTTCTCAAACCCTGTTCAAGATCCTCCTGCCTGCAACGCTCCCGTACATGTTCACTGGATACCGGTTGTCGCTGGGGATCGCGTGGCTGGTGATCGTGGCTGCTGAGATGTTGACGGGGAGGCCGGGGGTCGGAGGTTTTCTCTGGCAGCAGTACAACGCCCTCAGTTACGCGCACATCATCCTCTGTATCATCATCATCGGACTGATAGGCTACATTCTGGACCGGTTGATGAGCGTTGTGGAAAAGCAGCTCAAGGGAAACTGATATGGCACTGCTTGAGCTTCAAAACGTGCACGTTGGGTTTGGCTTGGGGGCGAACCGGGTGGAGGTGCTGCGGGCCCTCAATTTCCGGCAGGAGACCGGCGAGTTCGTCGCCGTGGTGGGTTGGTCGGGAGCGGGGAAGACCACGTTGCTCTCGCTGATGGCCGGATTGTTGCAACCGGATCTGGGCCATGTTGTTTTCGACGGAGGGAGGGTGTTGGGCCCCGACCGTGAAAGGGGGGTGGTTTTCCAGAACTACTCCCTGCTTCCGTGGTTGTCGGTGCTCGAAAACGTCCTCATGGCGGTGGCCGCGGTGATGCCGCGGGGATCCCGCGCCGAGCGGGAGGCGCGGGCTATGGTTTACTTGAGAATGGTAGGTTTGGAAGGTGCCGCGCGAAAGCGTCCCTCGGAGTTGTCAGGCGGAATGCGGCAACGTGTGAGCGTTGCGCGGGCGCTTTCAATGGAGCCACGCATGTTGCTTTTGGATGAACCCTTCGGGGCGCTAGACGCGCTCACCCGGGGGCAGTTGCAGGATGAAGTGGTGCGAATCCGTAGGGAGAGCGGAACCACCGTGTGTCTCATTACCAATGACGTTGAGGAGGCCATGTTCACGGCCGACCGGATCATCC
Organism: Chthoniobacteraceae bacterium; assembly: GCA_044376515.1. Taxonomy (GTDB): domain Bacteria; phylum Verrucomicrobiota; class Verrucomicrobiia; order Chthoniobacterales; family Chthoniobacteraceae; genus Chth-196. The sequence goes on from JBILKV010000087.1 coordinate 10,017, forward strand.
CTCTCACAACCGGTCCCGGTGCGACTCTGGGCCCCTCTTTTACGGTGCCCGCACGGGCGGGGCGTTCTAGGGGTGAACTGCGCGACGCACCCGAATTTCGGGAACTTCGCAGGGGAGTGATCGACTTCCTGTTGGCCGAGCGAAAGGGCGCCCGCACTGCTGTGCGGAGAAAACTCGTCCTTCCGGATCTTGTCCCCGAGGACCTGACGTACGGTCGCCCGCTGTTCGGGCTGCCCAGGAAACCCCGGAGGCGGGGTGAACTCAAAGTGGAGGATGTGAATCTCGTGTCATGAAACCTCATCTGGAAATCCGTAATTTGCAAAAGGGCTTTGACGGGCCCACCGGCCGGAGTGTGGTGGTTGAGGGGTTTGACCTTGAGATTGCGCCCGGAGAGTTCATTTCCCTCATCGGACATTCCGGGTGTGGAAAGTCCACGGTGCTTTCGATTGTTGCGGGGCTGAGCCAACCGGACGACGGAACGATGGTGCTCGGAGGCAGGGAACTTTCCGGAGCGGGTCCGGATCGAGGCGTCGTGTTTCAGTCGCCGAGCCTGTTGCCCTGGCGGACCGCCCTTGAAAACGTACTGCTTGGCGTGGAGCAGGCTTTTTACACGGCCTCCCGCGACGAGCAGATCCAGATTGCCGAATACTACCTTTCTGTTGTTGGGCTTGCGGACAAAATGGACCGGAGGCCCGGTGACCTGTCCCAGGGAATGAGACAGCGGGTGGGAATCGCGCGCGCCTTCGCCCTGTCGCCGAAGATGCTGCTGTTGGACGAGCCATTCGGGATGCTCGACGCATTGACCCGGATCGAACTGCAGGAGGTGCTGATCGACTTGTGGCGGCGCAAGCGCACGACGGCCCTGTTGGTGACGCATGACGTGGACGAAGCAATCTTCTTGTCCGACCGGGTGGTAGGAATGACCGACGGTCCGGGTGCCTCGGTGGGAATGGATCTGGCGATTGAGATTCCCCACCCGAGGGACCGGTCGCTGCTGCATGGAAACCAACAGTTTGAGAGCTATCGGCGCGAGGTCATGCACTTCCTCGAGACGGGTGCCCACCAGCGGCGCCGCCTTTCACGCGGCTCGAGAACGGTGCACCGGATGGCCTTTGCAGAATGATTTTACGTAGGTGTTTCCACCCCGGGACAAGCCGGCCCACCGATCACGGCCGGTCCCAAACAAACCAAGCAGGCAGACGGGTCGGGTCTGCCTCGAAGGAGAGTCCATGAAAAAAACAAGATGGGTATTGGCTGTCGGGTTCGCGGAACTGTTGAGCGCTTTGCCTCTGCCAGGTGCGGAGAGGCCGGCGTTTTTGGAGAAGGGGGTCTCGCTTTGGGACAACCGGGTGAAGCTGGATTTTGAATCGATGTACCGGGGCGAGCACCGGAACAACAACTTCGATTTCGCCCCCGGAAAGGCTGCGAATGGCACCGACGGGAGTTGGCTTTTGCAGCGCTACAGGGTGGGGTTGTTGTACACACCGCTCCCAGGCCTGCGGTTTTATGTGCAGGGGCAGGACACTCGCGAGTTCGGCTCACCACGGCTTGATGTTCCCGGACGCTTCGCGGCAGAAGGCGATGATACGTTCGACATCTCGCAGGCCTGGCTCGAGCTGGGCGATCCGGCGAAGTCGAAGCTCTCGCTCAAGCTCGGGAGGCAAAGCATGGCCTTCGGGGATGAAAGACTCGTGGGACCGCTGGAGTGGCTGAACTTTGCGCGTCGGTTTGACGCAGTGCGTTTGAACTACAACGAAGGGCCGCTCAAACTAAGCGCCTTCGCCTCGAGTCCGATGGTTTCCCGTTCGGGCGGATGGAACCGTTCGGACTGGTTCGATTGGAATGAGACAGGGCGCAACCAGTATTTCAGCGGCCTGTACGCCTCCTACGATTCCAAACCGTTCGGGGCGGTGGACGCCTACGTGTTTCACCTCACCCAGCAAAGCATCAACGCGGGTAATCTCGAGGACGGCGTGGTGAGTTACGCTTCGGCCGCGGCACGTGCCGCCGACCACGCCGCCGGGAGCAACTTTGTGAGCTTCGGCACGCGGTTGAAAGGCGACCCCAAGCGGTTGAATGGTTGGGAGGCGGAGCTCGAGGCCGTGGGACAGGTGGGACGGGTCGGAGGCAGGCAGTTGCTCGCGTATGCGTTCCACACCGGGGGCGGGTACAACTTTAAGGCGCCCCTGAAGCCGCGCATCTTCGTCGACTACAACTACGGCTCCGGGGACAACGACCCCAACGATGGCAAGGTCGAGACCTTTCAGAACCTCTTCCCAACCAACCACAAATGGTATGGCTTTATCGATGCCTTTTCCTGGCAGAACGTGCACAACCCGCAGGTGACCTTTCAGGTGTCCCCGTCGCCTTCCACCATGCTCCGTGCAGACTACCACGCCTTCTGGCTGGCCGACACCAATGACGCGTGGTACCGCGCCAACGGCGTCGCGCGGGTGCGCACGCTGAACGCGGCGGCCAGGGCGGCAGACAGTTTTGTGGGGCAGGAGGTGGACCTCACAGCGACTTGGAAGATGAGCAAGAATTTCAGTGTCCAGGGAGGCTATTGCCATTTCTTTTCCGGCGCTTATGTCCGGCAGACCGGTCCGAGGGCCGACGCGGACTTCGTGTATGTGATGACCAACCTGAGCTTCTGAGTGCGGTCGACCCCGGATGGAAGCGCTGAACCAATAGACGGCCTATGTGGATCCCCATCATTCCGGAGAGCGCTCCGTTCAGCCACGGTCAACGGCTGTGGCTGAACGGCTTCCTTGCAGCTTATTTCGGTGGCGGCCCCGACCCGGGGGGCGTGCAGGTGCCCACTCGGAAGGCGGAGCCCGTGCTGCTCCTCTATGGCTCGCAGACCGGCTCGGCGGAGACGCTTTCTAAAAAGTATGCGCGCCGCATGTGCGCTGAGGGTGGGGCCGTGAGGGCCGTTTCAATGGAGTGCTTCTCGGAGATTCAATGGGAGCGGGAGAGGAGGGTCCTGTTTGTATGCAGCACCTACGGGGAAGGCGAACCACCGGATTCCGCGCGCGGCTTCTGGGACTGGCTCAAGACGGAGGCAGCGTCAGTGTTGCAAGGCATCGAGTATTCGGTGCTTGCGCTGGGGGATACGAGTTATGTCCAGTTCTGCCAGTTTGGAAGGGATCTGGATTCACGGGTCGAGGCCTTGGGTGGGCTGCGGGTCGCCGGAAGAGTCGAATGCGACGGGGATCCCGACGAGGGTTCCAGCGAATGGTTCGCTGCGGTCCAAGGCTGGGTGATGAGCGGCGTTCCGATTGCAGGTTCGGGCCTTGGAGGTGGCAGGTCGGCTCCCGTGCTGGAGATTCCCGAGACTCCCGGGGCGTGGAGCAGGAAACGCCCTTTTGTAGCGGCCCTCTCCTCGAACCGGCTTCTCAGCGCTCCCGGCTCGGCGAAGGAGGTGCGGCACTTTGAAATTGCGCTTGGCAGGAGTGGGTTGGAGTACACGCCCGGGGACGCGCTAGGGGTGGTTCCCTTCAACTGTCCGGAGTTGGTTGACGCCGTGGTTCGTGCACTGGGTTGCGACGGGGAGGAGGCCGTTCAAGTAGCGGGTGCAGGTGAGGTGTCCTTGCGCTTTGCGTTGGGCCGGCATCTTGATCTTGGGCGCCCCCCCCGGGAGCTTTTGACGTTGGCGGGTTTGGATGCGGCACCCGAGGGCATGGACGTTCTGGATTTGCTTCGGGGGCGCGGGCTTAAACCGGGTCCGATAGAGTTTGCGAAGGCGTGTAAAACGCTGCAGCCAAGACTGTATTCGATCTCCTCAAGCATCCGAATGCATCCGGGAGAGGTGCATCTCACCGTCGGGGTCGTCCGGTACCGCTTGCAGGACCGGGAGCGCAAGGGCGTTTGCTCCACATTTCTCGCGGATCGTGCTGCCGACGCGGTGCCGGTCTTTGTGCACGAGGGGAAATCATTCCGGCTTCCGACCGACGGTCAAAAGCCGCTGATCATGGTGGGGCCGGGAACGGGTATCGCGCCGTTCCGTGCGTTTTTGCAGGAGCGTGAGGCCACCGGGGCCCGCGGGCGTGCCTGGCTGTTTTTTGGAGATCAGCACCGCGCCACGGATTTTTTGTATGAGAGCGAGTTGGAGGGGTTCAGAAAGCGGGGGGTTTTGACGCGCTTGGACACGGCGTTTTCGCGGGATCAGAGCGAACGAATTTACGTGCAAAGCCGGATGCGGGAGGCGGGCTCGGAGCTCTGGGCGTGGCTGCAGGAGGGAGCCCATTTTTATGTGTGTGGAGACGCCTCACGGATGGCGAAGGACGTGGAAGCGGGACTGTTGGAAGTGTTTGAGACCCACGGTGGGCTCGCACCGGCAGACGCCCTCGAATATCTCGCAACCCTACGGAAGGCAGGGCGCTACCAAAGGGATGTGTACTGACTTATGAAAACTGAAGAGATTCCAATCCGGTCGATTGAGGGCGAGCCGCTTTCAGAAGAGCAGACGCGGTACCTGTCCGGTTTTTTTACAGGGATTTCCGCACGTGGCCTGGCTGTTGGTTTTGGTGACGCCGCTGGAGCGGCGCTGTCTGATGATCCGGAACTGCTGACCTTTGAGGAGCGTGTCAAAAGGGAGCGGCATCCATTGGACGCTTGGGATGCGCTGGTCAAGGCATCGCGCACTGGGGAACTGCCTGCCAAAGAAGACCTGTTTCGATTCAAGTGGCACGGCCTTTTCCATCTGACGCCGGTCCATGGTTCGTACATGGCGCGGTTGCGAATCCCAGGGGGCTGGTTGCGCTCCGTCCAACTGCGGGAGCTTGCTGCGGTTGCGGAGGAACTGACCACGGGCTACGTGCAGATCACCACCCGTTCGAACCTACAGATGCGGCTGGTTCCACACGAGAATGCGCCCGAGCTGTTGCGGCGAATTCAGTCCGTGGGTTTGCACACGCGGGGGGCGGGGGCTGATAATGTGCGCAATCTCACAGCGAGTCCGACCGCCGGAGTGGACCCTCTTGAGCTTGTGGACGTGCGTCCTTTGGTTCTCGAGTTGGGACAGGCGATCCTCAATGACCGGCAACTCTCCGACCTGCCGCGAAAATTCAACATCGCGTACGACGGCGGAGGGGCCATCGGGGTCGTCGAGGACACCAACGACATCGGAGTAAGGGCACACGCGGCCGGGGGGCGGCTCGGTTTTCGGGTTTATCTGGGCGGGGCGACCGGACACGGCGCCTTCGCCTCCGACATAGGGGTGTTCGTCGAGCCGGAACGGATCAACGAAGTGGTGCTTTCAATGACCCGGGTGTTTGCGACTCAGGGCGACAGAAGTGACCGCAAAAAGGCCCGGTTGAAGCACCTGTTGGCTGCGCGGGGCGTGGATTGGTTTGTGGGTGAGGTGGAGAGGGAATTGGGCTGGAAGCTCGAGAAAATGGAAGGCCGCCCGGAGGATTCGGGCTACGACACCGGCAAGCAGCATGCGCACGTTGGAGCCTATCCACAGAAACAGCCGGGGCTCTATTACTTTGGATCGACGCCCCCAGTGGGGCAATTAACTGCATCCCAGATGCGTCGGCTTGCGGAGCTTGCAGAGCTGTATGGGGACGGGGAGATCCGGCTGACGGTGTGGCAGAGCGTCGTTTTAACCGGGATCGCGGAGGCCTTTGTTGGGGTCGTCGAAAAAAGCCTCCAACGGATGGGGTTTGGCGTGCGTCCCTCCGCGGTAACCAGCGGGGTCGTGGCCTGTACGGGCAGTCGCTACTGCAAGTACGCTCAGTCGGACACAAAAGGGCACGCGGCGCTTCTGATGCAGCATCTGGAGTCACGCGTTGCGTTGGATCTCCCGGTGAACATCCACCTGACGGGCTGTCCCCATTCGTGTGCGCAGCATTCCATGGGGGACATCGGTCTTCTCGGCGCAAAGGTGAAACGGAACGGCGAAACGGTGGACGGATATCATGTGTTTGTGGGCGGGGGATTTGGTGCAAACCGGGCCTTGGGCAGGCAGCTTTTCGCGGGGGTTCCGTACGACGAACTTGCGGCTTTGGTGGAACGGATGCTTGCCGTTTACATGGTGGAACGCACTCCGGGCGAACGCTTTCAGGATTTCACTGTGCGGCATGAACTGCGGCAACTACAGGAGATGTTTTCATGAAGGCATTCGCAACCGGGCATGGATTGGTCGGGATGGATACGGCGGTGGACAGGTTCTCAGGCTCGCTGCCGGGTTCGACGCGCCCGCGGGCCGGGGGGGAGCTGTACGCGGACCTCATTCCTCTCGCCGCGCCGTTGCCGGGCGAACAGTATGGCTTCGAGGTCGATCTGGACCGGTGTACGGGCTGCAAGGCTTGTGTCGTGGCCTGCCACTCGCTCAACGGTCTTGCGGAGAACGAGTGGTGGCGCGAGGCGGGCACGCTGACGGGAGAGCACGAGGGCGGAGCCTGGTTGCAGACGGTGACCTCTGCGTGTCACCACTGTCTGGACCCGGGTTGTGCGGAAGGATGTCCCGTGCAGGCTTATGAGAAGGACGCCGTCACCGGTGTAGTGCGGCATTTGGATGACCAGTGTATCGGCTGCAGGTACTGTGAAATGAAGTGCCCTTACGGAGTTCCGAAATACCGGGCCGACCTCGGGATCGTGCGAAAGTGCGATTTGTGCGTTGGACGGTTGCAGGCAGGCGAGGCTCCGGCTTGCGTCCAGGCTTGTCCCGGAGGGGCGATTCGAGTGCGCAAGGTGAGCGTTGCCGAATTGCGACAGGAGGCCCCGGAGGTGCGGATGCTTCCCACGGCGTTTCCGTCTGGC
>JBILKV010000258.1:0-5693 GCA_044376515.1 Chthoniobacteraceae bacterium
AGGGCGTGGATGAGAAAATCTCTGTAGTGATAACTGCCTGTGCGGTCGTAATCCTGCTCGAACCCGGAGCTTTCGCCGTAGCGTGCGACGTCCATCCAGTGTCTCGCCCAGCGCTCGCCGTAGGCGGGGCGGGCCAGCAGGTCGTCGACCAGTTTGGGCCAGGCATCGGGCGCGGGATCGCGGACGAAACGCTCCACCTCCGCGCGCGTGGGCGGGATCCCTGTGAGATCGAGCGTTGCCCTGCGAATCAGCGTCAGGCGGTCGGCCTTGTCCGCGAGGGAGAGTCCTTTGGTGGCGGCTTTCGCCGCAAGAAAACGGTCCACGGGATGCTCCCAGCCCGCGATTGCCGGTGGCGCCGTTTTGGCGAGCGGTTGGAAAGCCCACCATTTGCGGTCTTCCTCGGTGACCAGCGAACGGTCGCGCGCGGGCGCCCTGCCCTCTACCAGGGGTCTGCTGTAGGGCGCGCCCTCCGAGATCCACGCCTCGATTTTGCGCACGGCCTCCTCCGGAAGCTGCGGCTTGTTTTCGGGCATGTACGGCTCCTCCTGATGCCGCAGCATCTTGATCAACCGGCTTTGTTCCGGATGAAACGGCACCACGGACGGTCCGTCGGCGCCTCCCTTGAGAAGCAGTTCGCGGCTGGCGAGGTCGAAGTCTGCCTTGGTCTTTTCGCCGCCGTGGCAGTTGAGGCAGTGTTCCTTGAGCAGCGCACCGATCTCCCGCTCGAACGCCTCCAACCCGCGCCCCATCCGCGCCGCGTGGTCTGCGGGCAGAGGCGCATTGGCGGCGCGTCCCGGTGAAACCACGGCCGTCGCGAAGGCGACAAGACCAAGGCAACCAAAAGAGGAGGCAGGAAAAACGGAGCGCATAAAAGGAAGGAGGGTGTCCAAAACGGAAGCGGGAAGCGGGCCGCCGTCCGCGGCGGAGGACGTAGAGTTGAGCCACCAGGGGTGCGCAAAGCCAATCCGGTTCCAATCCATTTCTTGGGAATTTTTGGGCGTTCGGAAGTCGCTTTGGATCCCGCTGTTTTCGCTGCTTTATTTGCGGGTTGTTTCTCAACTAACTGTGCCTCGTGAAGAACTTCCTCCCCCTCGCAGCGTGGCTTTTCGTGATCTCACCGGAGCCGGCTTCCGCCGCCGAAAACCGTCCGCCCAACATTGTATTGCTGTACTCCGACGACATCGGTTGGGGCGACTTGGGCTGTTACGGCTCGAGAGCGATTCCGACCCCGAACCTCGACAAACTCGCCGCCCAGGGGACGCGCTTCACCGCAGGTTACTGCACCTCCGCCACGTGCACGCCTTCGCGCTATTCGCTCATGACGGGAGAGTACGCGTGGCGGCGGCAGGGCACCGGGGTCTTGCCGGGGGACGCGCGGCTGATCATCAAGCCCGGCCGTCCGACCATGGCATCGAGCCTCGCGAAGCTCGGGTACGCCACGGGGGTGGTCGGCAAATGGCACCTCGGTCTCGGCTCGGGTTCGGTGGATTGGAACAAAAAGATTGACCCCTCGCCCAACCAGATCGGCTTTGGGTATTCCTTCATCATGGCGGCTACCGGCGACCGCGTCCCGACGGTCTACGTCGAGGACGGCTCGGTGGTCGGCCTTGATCCGAATGACCCGATCGAGGTGAGCTATAAAAACGCCTATCCGGGCGACCCTGACCTCACCACGGACGCCGAGCGGGCCAAACTTAAAATGGACTGGTCTCACGGTCATAACATGGCCTTGGTCAACGGCGTGGGCAGGATTGGGTGGATGAAAGGGGGCAGGACTGCGTTGTGGAACGACGAAACCCTGGGCGATGCCTTCGCTCAAAAGGCGTGCGCCTTCATTGCGCGTAACAAGGACAAGCCCTTCTTCCTGTACTATGCCTCTCACGAAAACCACGTGCCCCGGGTCCATCATCCGCGTTACGCCGGACGGACGCCGCTGGGACCGCGCGGCGACGCAGTGGTGGCCTTTGACGATCAGGCCGGACGCATCCTTGCGGAACTCGACAAACACGGCCTCGCCGAAAATACCCTGGTCATCTACTCCTCCGATAACGGTCCCGTACTCGACGACGGTTACAAGGACGGCGCTGTCGAAAAAAACAAACGAGCCGGTCACACCCCGGCCGGCCCGTTTCGCGGAGGAAAGTACAGCATTCTGGAGGGGGGCACCCGTGTGGGCTTCATCGCTCGCTGGCCGGGACGCACGCCGGCGGGAAAGGTTTCCGAGGCGCTTATTTCCCAGGTGGACCTGCCTGCGGTCTTCACCAGAGTGGCCGGAGGTAATCCTGCGGAATTTCTCCAGCTTGATTCGGTGGACACCTCCGCCGCGCTCAGCGGCGGGGCGGGGCGCGAGACGCTGATCTCAAGCACGCAGGCCAATCTTCTTTCGATCAGGGACACCCGCTGGAAATTCATTCCGGGCTTGGTCGGGCCTGCGAAGGGAAAGCCGTCCGCGGGACCGCTGGTGGACCTGCTTGGCTCGGAGGAGGCGCAGTCAAACGACCGTCGCGACCAGTCCGGCCCGAGGCTGTTCGACCTGCAAACGGACCCGGCCGAATTGCACAACGTTGCCGCTGAACATCCCGAGATTGTCGAGCGGCTGAAAGCACGGCTTCAGGAACAGCGTGCTAAGGGCGTTGCACAACCGCTCCCGAGCTGAGTCGAATCTCGATCACTCGCCCTCGCCGGCGACAAAAAGTCCGCCGGGCGGGTCTGGTTTGACGACACCGTTGACGGGCCGCTCTCCAGCCCTGGCCGTTGAGCGGCACTCATCACCCCGTCGTCCAGCATCCGGGGCGGGCGCCTTGCCCGCGGGCTCTTCCACGGCTTCAAGCCTCTCGCCCACGCTGGGACCGGTTGCCGTACGTTTTGACGGGGCGCAGTGACAGGTGGGAAAAGTGTCTCCGGGATGAAGAAGAATTGCAGCATTGCCGAGCTGGGCATCGGCACTAGCCTGCCTTGAAAAGTCAAACAATCATCATCCCCTCAGGCACGCCCAACATGAAAACCCCCAACATCAACCGCCGCGCCTTTCTTACGACCGCTGGGGCAGCCGGTCTCCTGACCTCCCCCGGCCCCGACGCCTCCGCCCAAAAGCCCGCTGCCGGCCGGCAGTATCTGGTGCTCCAGAAGTATTCGTTCCAAAAGGAGGAGCATCGGCAAGCCTTCAACGCGATCGCGAAGGAGGTGTTGCTGCCGGCCCTCAACCGGCTTGGCATCCAACCTGTGGGCGTCTTCACGGATCCCAAGGAGGCCCAGCCTGTTTACATCCTACTGCCCCTCGCGGACGCCGACAGCGCTCTGACGCTGAATGAGCGGCTGCTGGCCGATCCCGAATTCAGCTCCAAGGGAGCCGCCCTGATCGATGTCTCAAAGGCCGATGCTCCCTACAAGGAACTGGAGAGCTGGCTCATGCTCTCGTTCAGAAACATGCCGAAAGTCGAAGTGCCCGCCAAAGGTCCCGACCGTGTTTTCCAGCTGCGCATTTACGAAAGCCCGAGCGTCAAAGCGGGCAGGAAAAAAATCGAGATGTTCAACGAAGCGGGTGAGATCAAGATTTTCCGCGATGTTGGCCTCAATCCGGTGTTCTTCGGCGAAGTCCTTTTCGGCGCCAAGATGCCCAATCTCACCTACATGCTTGGATTCGATAACCCCGACCAACTGAAGGCCGCGTGGGGCAGGTTCGGGGGGCATCCAGACTGGCAGAAAATCAGCCGGATGCCGGAGTACACCAACGACCGAATTATCCGCGGAATCACCAATATACAGCTAAACCCCACGGATTACTCGCAGATCTGAGCGCGGATCTTGTCGTGGCGGGCGCATTTCCTCGCGGGATGCGCTTTGATTGGCTGGGGGCGTTTTTAGTGCAGGCTAGTTTGAAGCGTCCGTACCGACTTTCTTTTTGAGCGCTACGGCCCTCGGGTGGCGTAACACTTCGACGTCGTTCCGTTGTGGTTCGCCCGGAGTACTGCGGCCATTCGTGATGAGCTGCTCGAGCAACAACCGCATTTCGTTGACCTTCTCGGGTTGTGCAGCGGCGAGGTTTCTGGATTCGCCAAGGTCGTCGGCAAGGTTGTAAAGCTGGACGGACTGGGCGTCGTCCCCGACATTTCCCCAGCCGCCAGAACCGGGCGCGGGGATGTATTTCCACAGACCGCTGCGCACCGCGGGCGTTCCCCCGATGCTCGCGCTGACGGCATTGGCGCGGACCGGTTTGTCTTCATTCTTTAAGAGGGGCATCAGGCTGAAGCTGTCCTCGCCCGCATTGTCTGGCAACGCCACGTTCCAGAGTTCGGCCAGCGTCCGAAGGAGGTCCGCTTGATGCACGAGCTGGGCACACTCTCCACCCGGCTTGACCGTGCCGGGCCAGCGGACAATGAAGGGCACGCGGTGTCCGCCTTCCCAGGCGTCCGCCTTGTAGCCGCGCAGCGGGCCGCTCGGGTGGTGGCCCTTTGCCTCGAGATCCTTTACGCCGATGTAGGGTGCGCAGCCGTTGTCGCTCGTAAACACGACGAGTGTGTTCTGGTCGACACCCGCTTTCCGTAACGCATCTAGAACTTTGCCCACAACAGCATCGGTCTCCATTACGAGGTCGGCGAACAGGTTCAGGCCGCTCTTGTCCCTCCATTCCGGGTTTACCGCGAGCGGTGTGTGCGGCGAAGTCAGGGGAAGGTAGACAAGGAACGGCTGTCCCCGGCCGGCGGATTCTTCGATAAACCTTACGGTGCGGGAGCCCAGCTCGGGCAGAACATTCTGCAGTTTCCAATCTTTGAGCGCGGGGCCCTGAAGGCTGGCCTGGTTGTTGCCCAAAAGTGCCGGCGATAGAAACTCGCCGGGAATCCCGAGGGTGCGGTCGTTTTCGATGAAGCAGTACGGCGGCCAGTTGGGAACGTCAGTGCCGAAATAGAGATCGAACCCGCGCGCCGTGGGTCCGCCTGGAATCGGGTTGGCGAAGATGTCGCGCCACGCCGCAACCTGTTCCTCGGTCGGGCTCGCGCCGCGGCCCGCGGGCCCTACGCCGGCGGGTGTCGCCTCATCCTTCGGCGGTGTCGCCGGTTTGAGCAGGGGACGCTGCGCCTTGGAAACCGGCCAGTCCCAGCCGAGATGCCACTTGCCGATGCAGGCGGTCCGGTAGCCCTGTTGTTTGGCAAGCGAGGCGATGGTCATGCGATCCGGCGCAATGAGGGGATCGCCAAAGACACCTACAATCCCGCTTTGCAATCTTGTGCGCCAGTGATACCTCCCAGTGAGAAGGGTGTAGCGTGAGGGCGAACAGACGCCTGAGGACGAATGCCCGTCGGTGAACCGCATGCCCTGCGCCGCGAGCCTGTCGAGGTTCGGCGTGGGAATCTTGCCGCGGTCGCGGTTATAGCATTGCACGTCGCCGTACCCGAGGTCGTCGGCAAGGATGACGAGGATGTTGGGGCGGTCTGTGCCGGTTGCATGCGCCACGTACAACGGCGTAAGCAGAAAAAAGGCGGGGAGGATCAGGGCGGGTTTCACGATTTTTTAGGGCGGGTTTTCTCGCCAGCGGAGGATTTGAGCCGAGGTTGCGTTCGGCCGTTAACCAGATGCGCCCAGAGCGGAGAGTAAAGAGGGGTTGACGGAAAGCGGGCAGCAAAAGCCGGCCGTTTGTGGAGAAGCCAAGCTCTGGAAGCGAAAACACAGAGCAGCAAGGTGAAAAGTGGCTTCTG
>JBILKV010000259.1:0-5668 GCA_044376515.1 Chthoniobacteraceae bacterium
GTGGGCAGAAAAAACCTTCGTACCCACTGAAAGTCGCGAAGAGCCCGCATTTTGAGCACAACCTCCCCGAGGCAGGCTTTTTTCGAGGCCGTTTCTCTCCTGTCACGATGCCGCGTTTTGGGGCGCGCTTGTCCAAAGGCGCGTTGACCTCGGATCCCCCGAGGGGTTTGGCGTGAGGGGCCGGGGGCCGTCGGGTGGACGGCCCCCGGGATCCCCGCGTTCCGGTGTTTCCCGCCGAAACCCGCGGGTCAGGCGGCGGCCCCGCCTCCCTCAGGCCTGGATGGCCGTCACCTCGACCTTGTGCGGCTTGGCGTCCTCGCTCTTGGGGAGGGTCACCGTCAGGAGCCCGTCCTTGTAGCAGGCGGCTATCTTGTCACCCTGCACGGGCACCGGCAGCTGGATGTCCCTTGAAAAGCGGCCCGTCACCCTTTCGCACCGGTAGGCGTCCGGCTCCTTGCCCTCCGGATAGTCGGACTTGCGTTCGCCGGCGACGGTGAGCACGCCATCCTGGTAATTCAACTCGATGGCTTCCCGGGAGAAGCCGGGAAGTTCCACCCTGACCACCAATTGCTCGGCCTCATCGTGCAGGTCAAGCGAGGGGCTCCAGCCCATGCTCAAGGCCGCGCTCCGCCCCGGAAAGGTCGCCTCCCAGAGCCTATCCATGTCCTGCCGCAGGGAGGCCAGCCTTTCCATTGGCGACCAGACCGGGGGGGCGAAGGTCTGGCTGATTGGCGTGGACCGCACCGGCACGGTTGTTTCAATTGTTGTGTTCATAGGTTTGTTTGCTTGTTCCGAATTTGTTGCGCTGCATCGACTTCTCACAGAAAATCTTGGTCCACATCCGCCGGCCCGACGGCCGCTCCGACCCAAGCCCCCCAGTCACCCAAGGCGCACGCCTCCCTCCTTCGAACCGGTGGCGCCCGGGGTTTCTCCCCAGGCCCACGGCTCCGCGGCCCACGGCTCCGCGGCCCACGGCTCCGCGGCAGTGCCCTCGCCTCCCAGCGGCCACCCTTTTTTGCACCCCTGCGACGGAATGATCCCCGCTTTTTCGCGGGCGCATCCGGCTCAGGGGAACGCCGTTTGGAACTCGGCTTGCAAAGCGGGAACCTCCGGGGACCTCGGGGAACCGCGCCAGACGGGGCAGGGTGCGCTACCCCCGTAGGCGGGTGGAGGTTCACCCTTCGCTACGGAGATCGTTCGAAAAAAGTCGGATCTAATCTTGAAAAAATAACGCCCCCTCCCAGCGCAGCCGGCCATGCCGGGCCGTGCAAGAAGCCAGCCCGGTTGCATGCCCGCGCACCCGACGGTGCGGCCGGCGGAGGCCCCCATCGTGTCTAGAGGTTTGCAGAAGGGGGGGGTTCAGGAAGTAACGGGTGCCTCTCCCCTTCGATCTGAGGGAAGCGTGAACGGTTTCTGCGGGAGCACCGTCTGATTGTCCGCGACGTCGGCCGCGGACGAGACGTCCGCGCTTCTGTGGCCTTCCTCGGTTTGGTCCAGAGTATTTTCAAACGGCCGTCACGGCGCTTCAAATCAAGACGGAGCGCTGGAGCGACCGCGACGGGCGCGGAGCCTCCCTACACACAGGGCGGGCAGCACCCGACCTCCGCCGCCGCGCCTCTGTCGGAAAATTTTCCCGAAAGGCACGGCAACCCGTGCTTTTGGAGCGGTGGCAGTGGCGGTCCCCACTGCGATGGCGAGTCCCTTGTCGCCTAGACGAAGGTCTCAAAATCCGACTCCCGCGCGAGCTTTCTCCTGACGCGGAAGACGTGGGCGACGCGGTGCTGGGGGTGCAGTTCGATGTAGTTTGCGGAGCCGGTCCAGAGGAAGCGTTCGTCGGAGAGGAGGTCGTGCACCTGGTAGGTTTCCTCAGGGGCGCAGCCTGCGAGTTCCAGCGGCACATGCACCAAACCGGAGTGGGGATGCCACGGGTCGAGAAGCACGGCGACCAAAAGCAGGTTGTCGCGCGCCTCCGTCGCCTTGGAAAAAAAGAGGATCTGGTCGCTTTGGGAATGGTGAAAGCGGAGGTTGCGGAACTGGTGGAGCGCCCGGTTTTCCTTGCGGATTCGGTTGAGTCTGGCGATGAGGTCCTTGATGTGGCCGGGGGCGTCCCAGTCCCGCTCTTTCCACTGGTATTTTTCGCTGTCGAGGTATTCCTCTTTGTTGGGGAGGGCGGCGTTCTCACACAACTCGAAGCCTGAGTAGATGCCGTAGACGGGGGAGAGGAGGGCGGCGAGGACCGCCCTGATTTCAAAGGCGGGCCGCCCGCCCTGTTGGAGGAAGACGGGCAGGATGTCGGGGGTGTTGGGCCAGAGGTTGGGGCGGAAAAACTCAGCCCACTCCGAAGAGGTGAGCTGGCCGAAGTATTCGGCGAGCTCGTGCTTTGTGTTGCGCCAGGTGAAGTAGGTGTAGCTCTGGGTGAAGCCGACCTTGGCGAGGGCGAGCATCATCTTGGGCCTTGTGAAGGCCTCCGAGAGAAAGAGGGTGTCCGGAAAGCGGGCCTGGACTTTCTCAATGAGGTATTCCCAGAACGCGAGGGGTTTGGTGTGCGGATTGTCGACCCGGAAGATGCGGACGCCGCGTTCGGCCCAGAAGGAAACGACGTCGGTGAGTTCACGCCAGAGCCTCCGCCACTGGGGGTTGTGGAAGTTGAGTGGGTAGACGTCCTGGTATTTTTTGGGCGGGTTTTCGGCGTACTTGATGGAGCCGTCGGGGCGTGCAAAGAACCATTCCGGGTGCTCGCGCACATAGGGGTGGTCCGGGGAGCAGTTGATGGCAAAGTCCAGTGCAACCTCCATTCCGCGGGCGCGGATTTCGCCCACGAGCCAGTCAAAATCCTCGAGGGTGCCCAGTTCCGGGGCGACGTCGCGGTGGCCTCCTCCGTTGGGACAATTCTGGTGGCGGTTGCCGATGGCGTAGGGGACGCCGGGTTCGCCGGGTTGGCAGGAGACGGCGTTGTTGCGTCCCTTGCGGGCGCTCACGCCAATCGGGTGGATGGGGGGGAAGTAGATGACTTCAAAACCCATGGCCTTGGCGGCGTCGACCCGTTCCAGGCAGTCGCGGAAGGTGGAGCCGCGGTCGCCGCGCCCCTCAGCCGAGCGCGGGAAAAACTCGTACCAGGCGGCGAACAGGGCCTCGCGGCGGTCCACGATCACCCTGGGGTATCTGGGGACGGAACGGGGGAAGGGTGGAGCATCGACGAGGGCGAGGGTGGAGGGGGGCTCCAGCCAGAATTCGGCGGCCTCGGAGAGATCGGGGTAGGCGTCCATGAGCGCCTCGAGTTCGGCGCAGTGGGCCAGTTCGTAGACGGCGGCGTTCTGGCGGCAGCGCATTTCGGCGGCGAAGGTGGAGAGCCGGTGGGCGTCGTCGGAATGACGGAGCTGGGCGGCGCGGGAGGCGGCCAGTTCGAGCAATTGGGCGCCTTCAAGGATCTCGCTGCGGAGTTCCTGCAGGCCCGCCTTGAACTTGAGTTCGAATTCGTGTTGCCAGGTGAGGAAGGAGTTGCTCCAAGCCTCGATGGTGAATTCGTAGCGGGTGTTTCCAAAAAAGGCGCACTCGCCCCGCCACCGGTCGTTTCCGTTGGGAAGGGGTGCCATGGGGGCATGGTTCCATTCCAACGTCCCGAGGGGGCGCCATTTGAGTCTGGCGCTTACCGTGTCGTGGCCGTCCTTGTAGATGTCCGCCTCGAGGACGAGCGTCTCACCGGTGACCCGTTTGAGCGCGTAGCGCCCGCCTTCGTCGAGGGGGCTGACTTTTTCAATGACAACCGTAGATGGACGCAGACTCATACCGTTGATGTTGCCCTTCCCTGCCGGGGGGCTAGCGCGATTGATTTCCATGCTGGAAAATGGGGTGACCGACGGGACTCGAACCCGCAACAGCCAGAATCACAATCTGGAGCTCTGCCATTGAGCTACGGCCACCATCAGACACACGGGACGCAGGATTTTAGCGGAGAAACGGCCTTTGCCAACTGTTTTCGCAGGATCCCGCCTTCCCACGGAAGGCTCTGGGAGGATTTCCTTTCGGACCTTTTTACAAACTTCTTGCAGCAGGCCGGATTTTGAAGCATGGTGCTGACATTCCAAGTCGCGGGGTGGAGCAGCCTGGTAGCTCGTCAGGCTCATAACCTGAAGGTCGTAGGTTCAAATCCTACCCCCGCAACCACTTTGTTTGTCGCTGGCTCTGTGGGTCCCGACGGGACTCATTCCAACTGCCGCTCATCCTGCGGGTTTTCGGGTTTTGAAAATCAGCGAAGCGCAGCTTTGAGCTGCGGAACTTGAGCTGCGGAACTTGAGCTGCGGAACTTGAGTTGCGGAACTTGAGTTGCGGAACTTGAGTTGCGGAACTTGAGTTGCGGAACTTGAGTTGGGGGCGCGGTTAAGCACGCTCACCGGTGCGCGGTTTTCCCATCGTGTTGTCATGGACTGCCTTGCGGTCCCCTGTGATACCAACCATCAATGCTAACCGGAGTGTTTCCGCCCCGAAGGGATAGGCCACTCGCAGCCCATGGCAACGCTGTGGGTTTGATCCGTTCTAAAGCATGAAGCCCTGAAGCAAGGGGCGCCCCAAGAGGAAGCCACGCTTTCGGATGGACCGGGCAGGTGAGGGTGCCCTTTCAGGGCGTCTTCTTTTTTGGGGACGGTTTTCCCATGGCGTTGCCGTGGGCTGAAAGAGAAGTGCCCCTTGCGGGGCGTCAGATTTGGCGAAAATCCGCGATTCATTCACGGGGTTCCCATCGCTCATCATCCAGAAAACTCAGATACGTGGGATGAGGCGTCGGATTTGAGGGTCGCAACTGCAGGCTTTCCGAGCCGAAGAGCATGCCATAACACAAGGGTCTCGAAGCCAATGCTCCAGAGGAGGCCGGCCCTCGTGAGGAACGGAAGCTGGACATTCCAGTCCACCGCTGTGAAGCGGGGAGCGGTCGGAAAAAACCGCCGCTCCGTTCCCGCAGAAACACCGGTGTGTTTCAGGAGAGGACGGCCTCGATGGCCTTGCCGTGGTCGATTTCAAGGCGCTTGCGGCCGGGGATTTCGAGCCGGCGTGAATCGAGGCCAAGCTGACGCAGGATGGTGGCGTGGATGTCGGTGACGTAATGCCTGTGCTCGACGGCGTGGAAACCCAGTTCGTCCGTCGCGCCGTGCACGACACCTCCCTTGATGCCGCCCCCGGCCATCCACACGCTGAAGCCGAAGATATGGTGGTCGCGGCCATCGGCACCCTGCGAGCCGGGGGTGCGTCCGAATTCGGTGGCGAACACCACCAGGGTATCCTCCAGCAAACCGCGCTGCTCGAGGTCGAGCAGCAGGCCGCCGATGGGTTGGTCCACCTGCAACGCCAGACGGGCATGGTTCGCCTTAAGGCCGCTGTGCGCATCCCAGGCGCCGGCCCCACCGCCCCCGTGCTGGATCTGGATGAAACGCACGCCCCGCTCCACCATCCGGCGAGCCGCCAACAACTGGCCCGCAAAATCGCGGCAATGCGGCAGATCCAGCCCATACAGCGCCCGCGTTGCGGCGGTTTCCTTCGAAAAATCCAACACCTCCGGCACGGAACGCTGCATCCGGAAGGCCAGCTCATAGGAGGCGATCCGCGCGGCCAGCGCCGGATCGGCGGGATACTCCACCCCGCGCAACTGGTTGAGCTCACGGACCAAATCCAGTCCGAT
>JBILKV010000260.1:0-5665 GCA_044376515.1 Chthoniobacteraceae bacterium
TTGGGGTGCCCTTGCAGGGCGTGTTGTTTTTGGTGATGAATTCCCATGGCGGTGCCATGGGCTGGAAGAGAAGTGCCCCTTGCGGGGCGTCGGATTTGGGGAGCAGCCGCGCCGGTTTTCTGGACAAGGCGGAACGGTTGATCCACGGGGTGGACTTCGCCAACCATCCAGAAAATGCAGACAAGTGGAAGGACATGGTGGCGACATCCGGGGACCGAAGCCGCAGCCAGACCCTGTTCAAACTTTTCACCAAACCGCCCGCAGCCGCGTCCTCTGCAAATCACCTGTTCTGCAGTTCCTCGTGGACTTTCTGAATGTTGAGCTTGGCGGGCTTGCGGCCGGCCCACTTTTCGTAGCGGGGCAGATGGATGCCGCGTTCGATCTCCGCAAAGGACTTGCCCTGCTTGATCATCTCGTCCACGGCCTGCCGGAGGTCCACAAAATAGGAGCGCTGTTCGTCAAGGGTGTCGCGTCCGCCGAGCGGGCCGTGTCCGGGGCACAACGTCTGAAACGGCAGCTTTTCCACCGCGTTCAAAACCTCGATCCAACTGGCGGTACTGGCATCCCCGAGATAGTTGAAGGGCCCGTTGACGCAGGCGTCCCCGGTGAAGACGATCTTCTCCCTTGGCAGCCACACAAACGCGTCCCCCTTGGTGTGCGCCCAACCAAAGGTGACCAGCTCCGCGCGGTGGTGGGCATCCTCAAACACGCGCGTCTTGGTGAAACTGGTGGCCGGCGCCTTGAACGGGATCCCCTTGAACTCGGGATGCTTGGCCAACATCTCCTCCCACTGTTTGGCGCCCTTTTCCTCGAGCGCTGCACGGCAGGCATCCTGACAAACGATCTCAGCCCCGCGGCTCATCCACCAGGGGTTCGCCTCCGCGTGGTCGCCGTGGTAATGGGTGTCGAACACGTAGCGGATCGGCTTGGACGTGGTCTTTTTGATCCGTTCCTCCAAGGACTGCGCGACCCAGGAAAAATTCGCGTCGATGACCAACACGTACTCGTCGAAGACAATCCAACTGCAGTTGGAACTCCCGTTGACCTCCTGAAACCACACGCCCGGAGCCATTTCCTTGGGTTCCGCCGGAAACAGCGGCTTGGGTTGCTGGGCACTCGCGCCGACGCTCCAAAGCGCCGCAAGGGACAGGACCGTGATCAGACGTTTCATTTTCGAAAACCGGTTGGACGGGTGCAAGGGACCAGACACCGCCTTAACGCGGTACAATCCAGAGGTTCCGGTAAAACACCGGGTTGCCGTGGCCTTGCAGTTGGATCGCGCCGCCGCTGGGGTCCTCCTTCTTGCCGCCACCCGTCGGCCCGTTGATCTCCACCTTGTCGTGCACCACCACGTCGTTATGACGCACGGTGAGGACGGCATTCTGCTTTTTCTTGCCCTCCGCATCGAACCCGGCGGCGGTGAAATCGATGTCGTAGGTCTGCCAGACCAGCGGCGGAAAGCACATGTTCACCGCGGGCGGCGTCTTGGAGTAAATCCCGCCGCACTCGTTGTTGAGTCCCTTGAGACCGAAGCTGTCGAGCACCTGCACTTCGTAGCGGTCCTGCATGTAGACGCCGCTGTTGGCACGGTCCTGTCCCCGGCCGAGGGGTTTGAACGGCAGCAAAAACTCCACGTGCAGCGTAAAGTTCTGGAAGTCGGCCTGCTTCGTCTTGGAGCCCGAGGCGAGCAGGTTGCGGTTGAGGTCGTCGAAATGACCGCCGACGAAGGCGTCGCAGTGCGATCCGTCAAACAACACGACGGCGCCCGCCGGCGGCTTGGCACCGAGCGTCGCACTTTGGCGGGTGACCTTCTGCAGGGTGAACCTGCCCCCGCTGTTTTCACCACTCAGGCCGCCCTTGGTGAGCTTCGCCTTGAAACCCCCGGCAGAGAAATCCACGGCGTCTCCCTCCCTCTTTGCCTCCACCTCAAGTTTCGCGCCCATGTCCCAGCCCTGGCCGGGAAGACCCCCGGTGTGCACCACGGCGCGGAACGTGTCGTTTCCGAGCGCAACGATTTGGACGCCGAGTTTGGAGTCGCTGTATTCGCCCTGGAGATCGATGTCAGGCCCGTCCTTGCGGGCGTCTTCGACGGTGAGGTAGATCGGGATTTTCGGCTTGGCATCCTGCGCCTGCACCCCGGCGGGGGGCAAAAGTGCAAGGCCCAACGAGAGTAGCAAGGGGGCTTTCATGGGTGGGGTGGGGACGGATCGTCAGGGTGGTACGCCTTTGAATCCGGTGCGCACCGCGAGGTCAATCCCCGTTGCGTCTTTATTCGCCACCCAGCCGGCTCAGGGCTTGACGCGCACCCTGCGGTAGTGGCGCGCCAACCCCTCCGCGACGCCTGAGGCGTACTCGCTGACGAGACTTTTGCGAGGCACGCCCTCGACGGTTTTCTCCCCCGCGTAGTCCCCCATCTGGACCCGCTTCCAGACGGGCTCGCTGTTCATGACGTAGGGCTCCAGAAACACCACCGGGGCGCGGTACAGCCGGTTTGCAAGCAGGTTGCGTGCATACACATACGCCGTGCCGCCCACCCGCCGCGCGTTGGGGGAGAAATAGGTGAAGGGGGGCAACCCCGTCTCTTCCGCCAGTGCGCCCACCACCGCCTCCGTCAGGGGAAGCGCCTCGGAGGTCGTGCGTTCAAAGAGCTGCGCCAGCATCTCCGAACGCACGTCGTCCCATTCCAATTCCCTCGCCCCGTAGCAGCCGTTGACAAGCGCGTGGAGGTGGTTGCGCGGCTGCAGCTGGGGATGTTCCGGCTCGCCCCACTCCTCCGCATTCAAGTGGAGACACAACACCACATCGGGCTTCCAGCGCTGGTTGACCTGGCGGGCGCGCTCGCGGATCTCGCTGACCCTGTAGAAGAACAACTCGCTCTGGGTCTGGATGCGCTCCGGCGTGGGGCTGCCCTTGAGGTCGGCGACCGCCTCGTCGCGCAGTGTTTTGGGCCGTTCGGCGGTGACGGGCTGTGAGCTGTTCCGGAGCAGCTGCACTTCCGCGCCCAGCTTTTCGAGCAGCGGCTTGAGTTTCTTTGCCACGGCCAGCGTGAGGTCCCCCTCGCGTACGGGGCGTGTGCGGCCCAGTTGGAAAAAACGCCCCTCCATCTTCGCCCAGTCTCCCCCCAGATGGCCCGGGTCGATCGCGATGCGGGCCCCCTTGAGCGGCCGCTCCGCCGAGGCGGGACCCATCTCGGCGGCAGATCTCCAAAACCGCGTGGCCGGCCTCGCCTGGCTCTCCTCCCGGGCAAACGCGACCTCCGTCCAGGTCGCTTCCCCGGTGCGGATCCGCACCGCCTTCTCGCCGACCTCCACACAGCCAGCCGCCGCCCCGCCCGGCGCAAAAATCCCGTCGAGCAGTTCGGTGAATTGGGAGCGCGACAACACGCCGTCGCAGGCCCCGAGCCACCCCCAGTCCACCGCACCCGCCAGCGGACTGGACCGCCCGAAAACGAGCGCCTCCGGCGGGGTCACGAGCAGCAGAGCGACCAGCGTACACCAGCGGGGAAAAAGCGAGGAGTGCATCACCCACGCAGCTTAAATCCAACCGGGCTGCACGTCACGTTGCCGATTCAGCCCTTCCACGAAAGGGCACCCCGAAACGCGGCGGCCGGGGACCAGACAAAAACAAGCGACGCAAGGAAAGGGGACGCAAAGTGTCTGTCCCCGCACTGGCCGAGACAAATCCCGTGGCCAGAATGCGACCCAAACGGTAGACCTGTGCCATGCTCAGATTGCTCTTTCTCGGCGATATCGTTGGCGAACCCGGTCGCAGGGCGGTGATCGAGGCCATCCCCTGGTTCAAACGGGAGCGCGACGTGGATTTCATCGTTGTCAACGGGGAGAACACCGCTGGCGGGCGGGGGATCAGCCCGAAAATCACCGTGGATTTGCTCCGCGCGGGCGTGGCGGTCATCACCACCGGAGACCATGTGTGGGACCAGAAGGATCTGATGTCCTATCTGCCCACCGAACCGCGCCTGCTGCGTCCCCTCAACTATCCCCAAGGCACGGTCGGGCACGGCTCCATCGTGCTCGAAACGGCCAAGGGCAAGGTGGGCGTCATCAACGTGCAGGGCCGCACCTTCATGCAGCCGCCGCTGGAAAACCCGTTTCTGGCGATGCGTGAGGAGGTCGCGCGCATGCGCGAGGAAACCCACGTCATCTTCGTGGACATGCACGCCGAAACCACCAGCGAGAAGATCGCCATGGGACGCTTTCTCGACGGCCGCGTTTCCGCCGTGGTCGGCACCCACACCCACACCCAGACCGCCGACGAACAGATCTTCCCGGGCGGCACGGCTTTCCTGTGCGATGCCGGAATGTGCGGCCCGGTTGAAAGCGTGTTGGGCCGGGAAATCGACGCGATCCTGCACCGCTTCCTCACGGGCTTGCCGGTGGCCTATCCGGTGGCCCGCGGGCCGGTGGTGTTGCACGGCGCCCTCATCGACATCGACGAGACCTCCGGGCGCGCCCTGCACATCGAGCGCGTGGCGCACCGGGTGGAGGAGTAGCCCACTCCGCGGTGTCGAACCTCCAGCCCGGGGGCAGGGGACCGTGCGCGGGTAACCGCCGGGGACGGCGGGGACAGGGACAGACACCGGGCCTTCCCTGTTTTCGATGGATGTAGAGACAAGTCTTGTTTTTGCGAGCTGCAGGGCGGCCCGGCTCAAAACGGCTCGCAATGATGGGCCCTGGGAGAGCCCTGATCCCACGTATCTGAGTTTTCTGGATTATGAGCGATCTGAACCCCGTGAATCAACCGTTCCGCCTTGTTGAGAAAAGCGGCGCGGATTTTCGCCAAATCTGACGCCCCGCAAGGGGCACTCCTCTTTCAGCCCATGGCAACGCCATGGGAAAACCGTCCCCAAAAAAGAATACGCCCTGAAAGGGCACCCTCACCTGCCCGGTCCATCCCAAAGCGTGGCTTCCTCATGGGGCGCCCTTTCAGGGCTTCATGGTTTTATAACGGATCAAACCCACGGCGTTGCCATGGGCTGCGAGTGGCCTGCCCGGGCGGAAACACTCCGGTTAGCATTGTTCCGCCTTGTTGCGAAATGCGGCGCGGATGCTCCCCAAATCTGCGCCCCGCAAGGGGCACTTCTCTTTCACGTATCTGAATTTTCTGGATTATTAGCGATGGGAATGGGAACCCCGCGAATGAATCGTTCCGCCTTGTTGCGAAATGCGGCGCGGATGTTCGCCAAATCTGACGCCCCGCAAGGGGCATTTCTCTTCCAGCCCATGGCAACGCCATGGGAAAACCGTCCCCAAAAAAAGAATACGCCCTGAAAGGGCACCCTCACCTGCCCGGTCCATCCCAAAGCGTGGCTTCCTCATGGGGCGCCCTTTCAAGGGCTTCATGGTTTTATAACGGATCAAACCCACGGCGTTGCCATGGGCTGCGAGTGGCCTGCCCCTTGTAGGTTTTAAGATGTCGATGGGTGAGGCTTATTCACAAACGCCCGGAGGGCGAGGTTGCGGCAGCCCGAGTCACACAACTCGGGCGCTGGCGCTAAGCCAGAGCAACCGGTTTGTGAATAAGCCGGCCACCAGCTCATTCCCTTCTAAATAAAAATCCTTCCCTTCCATTTTCCTCACCCTCACAGGTGAAGAAGCCAGGAGTCGCCAACCCCGATAGCTACGGAGTTGGCGACACTCCAGAGAAG
>JBILKV010000261.1:0-5664 GCA_044376515.1 Chthoniobacteraceae bacterium
GACAAGAGCCCGATCTACACCACGCTGGTGCTGCCCGATGACGACGAACTCCTGATGCCCCCCAAGAAAAAGGGCGGCCCGCTCCCCAAGGAAGTCGCCGCGATGATCAAGGCTTGGATCGAGGAAGGCGCGCCGTGGCCGGATGACCTGACCCTCATCTCGCGCAAGAAGGAGGAGGCTTCGAAAGTCGACGAAGCCTCCTTGGTGGCCGATATCCACGCCCGCATCCTCGCCAAGTCTCCAGCGATCCCTGCCAAGGATATGAAGCCCTACTCCGAGACCATCAACGGCACGGAGGTGACCTTCGAAATGCTCCCGATTCCGGCGGGCAAATTCAAGATGGGCAGCCCCGGGAGCGAATCGGGCCGCAACGCCGACGAGGGACCGCAGCGCACGGTCGAAATCGCCCCCTTCTGGATGGGCAAGTGCGAGGTCACGTGGAACGAGTTTGAGCTGTTCATGTATCCCACCGAGGAAAAGCGCATCCGCGAGGGCCGCCAGGTGGAGGCCAACCTCAATCAACTTACCGACGCCTCTGCGCGCCCCACCCAGCCCTACGTCGAAATGAGCTTTGGGATGGGCAAGGACGGTTTCCCAGCCATCTCCATGACGCAGCACGCCGCTAACAAATACTGCGAATGGCTCAGTGCCAAAACCGGCCACTTCTACCGCCTGCCCACCGAGGCCGAGTGGGAGTACGCAGCCCGCGCAGGTACCACGACCGCCTATTTCTGGGGGGATGACCCGGCGACCGCCGGCGACTACTGTTGGTTTGCCGACAACAGCGAAGGCAAGTACCAGAAGGTTGGACGCAAGAAGCCCAACCCGTGGGGACTTCACGATATCTTGGGCAACGTCATCGAATGGACGCTGGACCAGTATTCCCCCACCGCCTACGCGGGCGGCGACGCTAAAAACCCGTGGGTCAAGGCGACCAAACCCTATCCCCACGTCGCCCGCGGCGGAGCATGGGACGATGACTCTGCAGAAAAACTCCGCGTCGCCCAGAGGCGTTTCTCCGATCCCGAGTGGAAGATTCAGGACCCTCAGTTCCCGAAGAGCGTTTGGTACCACACCGACGCCCAGTTCCTCGGTTTCCGCGTGGTGCGTCCGCTCGAAACCCCTGTACCCCAAGAACTTCAGAAGTACTGGAACAGCGGCGTGGAGAAGGAATAGCGACCCAGACGCGCGCCCTGGCGGCGGGCGTCTCCGCACCGAAAGCGCCGCGTTTCCCGCCCGGGGATCGCGGCGTTTCACGTGTGGGGCCACGGCGCGGGGGAATCGGGTGGCGTGGCTCGCAATCGGCTTGGAAACCGGAAGCGTGGAACTACATTGAAGGAGACATCCCAACCGCCCGCATTTCATGACACCGACCCCGCCGCTCCCGTCCTCCGCCAGCCCCGGCCACCAACCTTGCTGCCTTGTTCCTTTGAACATGGGGCGGCTCTGTGGGGTCGTGGTGGGCGCCTTTTTGGGGTTTGCGAGCGTGGCGTCCCCGGTGTTGCGTGCAGAGGACTCCCCAGTGATCACCATCACCAAGAGCGACAAGATCGCAGTGGGGCTCAATGGGATCGGAGGGGTCGACGGCGCGACCCTTGCTCAGATTCTCCAGAAGGATCTTCAGATGTCCGGGGCCTTGTCGGTGGGCGGGCCCAACACGGGAAACTTTCAAGTGGGCGGCACCTCGTCGGGGGCCTCCCTGCGGGGGGTGCTGTCTGAGCGCGGCGGCCGGAACCTGGTGGAGCGGTCCTACTCGGGGAGCGCCCGTGCGCAGGCCCACGCCTTCGCCAACGATATCGTCGAGGCGCTGACCGGGGCCAAGGGGATTGCGGGCTCTAGGATCGCCTTTGTTGCCACCCGCTCGGGGCACAAGGAGGTTTACACCGTGGACTCCGACGGCTCGAATGTGGTTCAGCAAACCAACGATGGCCGATTGAGTGTCTCCCCGCGTTTGTCCGCAGACGGCAGGCGCTTGGCCTACACCGGCTACCAGAGCGGTTATGCGGACGTTTATGAAATCGACCTTGGATCCGGCTCACGCCGCAGGATCATGAAGTACCCAGGCACCAACTCGGGTGCCGTCTATTCTCCCGACGGCGGACGCTTTGCGGTGACCCTCAGCAAGGATGGAAACCCGGAGTTGTACGTGACCGATTCGGGCGGGGGGGCGCCGCGCCGGTTGACGATGACCTCCGGGGTGGAAAGCAGCCCGACCTGGTCGCCGGATGGGCGCGAGATCATCTACTCCTCCGACTCGGGTGGGAGCCCGATGCTCTACCGGATTTCCTCCTCGGGAGGATCCCCCTCCCAGATCCGGACGGGACACTCGTACAATACGGAGCCGAACTGGTCGCCGGACGGACGGAAGGTTGCATTTAACGTGCGCGGCGGCGGCAGTTTCAACGTGGCAGTCATCGAGTTCCCCTCGGGCCAGGTCCGCCTTCTCGGAGAGGGACAAAGCCCGGCCTGGGGGCCCGATTCGCGCCATTTGGTCTACGGCCAGGGGGGCTCGCTTGTTGTTCTCGACATCGTGACTCTTCAGCGCATTACGGTTGCGTCGAATCTGGGTAGGATCTCCGAGCCCAGTTGGTCGCGTTGACACCCTCTGTTTAAGGGAAACGTAGTATGGTGCTCTGAAGGGGCGGAATCTGTGAAGCGCAGATTAAAGCCATGAGTGGCAGCTTTTTGTAGTCACGCCCTGTCGATGTCCCCCCATCAGTGGGTCATCCTTAGAATGGACCGGGCAACATGGAGTCACTAACAAGGTATTGCGCTTGTGGTGAAGGTTTTCCCATGGTGTTGGCATGGGTTTTAGGGGGCTCCCATTCGGACCCCGGACCCGAGGGTTTCCGGCTTGGAGTTTTAGAGAGAAAAAAGCCCGGAGAGCGCGAAGCAGAGGCCAAGAATGTCCGACATGCAATTCTTCAGTAAAGGCCGATGAGCGGATTTAGCGGCTGCTGAGCATCGCGGCGGCGGTGCAGACGGCCGCCTTTTCCGCATCGCTCCAGTCGTAGGCGGAGGCCTTTGCGATACCCAGCACGCCCTGCAGGGTGCCGTCGGTGCTGATGGCGGGTACCGCGAGGGAACCCTCCATGCCGGTGGCCTTGGCGGCCGGGCGTGCCTGGCCAGAGTCGTCGGTTTGGAGGTTGCAGAGGGAAACCGGTTCGCGGCGCTCGGCGGCGAGGCCGGCAATTCCCTTGCCCACGGGCACCTGCTGGATGAGGGAAACAACCGGCGGCGGAATATGAAGCGAAACAACCAGTTGCAGCGCCCCGTCGTGCATCCGGTGGTAGGTGCCGGCCTGGCATTCAAAGTGGTTGAGCACCGCCTGCAGGGCATCTGCAAGGGGCGCGGCGCGGAGGGTTTCCTGCAGGGCGGTGGGAAGGGCTGTTGCTGGCATGGAGGGGAGGATGAGGGGTGTTTGGATTGGGTTGGGTTGGGTTGGGGGTAAGGGAAATGGTTTCAGGCGGAGGGTGGCGAGGAAAGAGGCGGAAGCACGACGCGGGCCCGACCGTGCCTGTAGGCATGGCTCAGAACGACATAACGCTCAGCCCATGAGGCCAGTCCCGCCTGTTCCTCTTGGGTCAGAGTGCGGACCACCCTCCCGGGGGAGCCCAAAAAAAGGGAGCCCTCTGGGATCTGGGTGCCTGCAGTAACCAGGGCGTTGGCTCCGATGATGGAGCGGGCCCCGATTTGGGAGCCATCCAGCACGACGGCGTTCATGCCCACCAGCACCTCGTCGCCGACAGTGCACGCATGCAAAACCGCGCCGTGTCCGACGGTGACACTCCGGCCGATATGGGTTCCATGCGCGTCGGCAACATGGATAATCGCACCGTCCTGAATGTTGGAGCGTGCGCCGATCCGAATGCAGTTGAGATCGGCCCGGACAGCGGCTTGGAACCAGACGCTGGCCTCCGGTCCGAGGTGGACGTCACCCACCAGCACAGCGCCGGGCGCGACGTAGGCGTCCTGCGCAATTTCGGGATTGGCGGCTGCAAACGTGCGGAGGCGTTCGGCAATTTCCATGGGTACAAAACTGGCAAGATTGACGCGGCGGTGCAAAAGACATTTCCACGCGGAACGCGGGGACGGATGTTCGGTAGTGGATCATTTGGCTAATTTTCCGTTGACGCTTATGCAACGTGCTGGCAACAAACTGGCCAGCGGTGACCGCCGTCAGGACTTCGCCTCACGGCGGTTCCCCCCAATCCACCCCCCAACTCATGAATAAAGCAGAATTGGTTAGTGCCGTACAAAAAGCCCTCGGCAAGGACGCCTCCCGCGCAGAGGCCGACCGCGCCGTCCACGCCGTAATCGACGCCATCAAGGCCGGGCTTAAGAAAGATCAGGCCGTTCAACTTGTGGGTTTCGGGACCTTCAAGGTGGCCACCCGCAAGGCGCGCACCGGGATCAATCCCAGCACTCGCGCCCCGATGAAGATCAAGGCTTCCAAGACCGTCCGGTTCACCGCCGGTAAGGATCTGAAGGCGAAGGTGAAGTAGTCTGCCCAACGGCCGGCGGCCAGCAAAGACTGAGTCTCTAGTTCCCCGCACCCCGAAACAGGGTGCGGGGTTTTTTCGTTTGTGATGGTGGTTTGTGAAAAGCTTAAAACGCTCTTTTCCAGCGGTTTGTGGTGAATGGCGAGGTCGCTTGCCGGTGGCGGATCTGGATTGCGGGGGCGGTTGCTCGTCATTATGGTTCCAGCTCGGCCCGGGTTTCCATGTCTGCTCTTTCCACGAAGTTGATTATCCCCACGCTGGCCTCCGCCAGCGCGCTGGCTCTGGGCGGTTGGTTGTTTCTCGTCCCCAACCGAGGTTTGCCGGGGGCGGCCGGCCTTGAGTGTGCCTTGATTGGCTTGGTTCTCTCCGGAGTCTGGCAACTGGAGCGCGCGTCGCGGCGGGACGCCAAGAAGCTGGAGGCCGCGGAGAGGATGCAGCGTGACATTCTGGAGCACAGCGCGGAGTGCGTGGTGCTTTTGGATGGGGAGGGACGGGTGGAGTTTGTGAGCAAGGGGGGGCGGCAGGCCATGGGTTTTGGCGTGGAGGAGGAACTGCTGGGCGGGAGTTGGAGCGGATGGTGGCTTCCCGAATGGCGTGGTCGCCTGGAGGAGGGACTCCGCCGCGCACTTGGGGGAGAGGGGGTGCGGTTGGATTTGGCGGCGGCCGCCGGAAGCGGAGGTGGGGAGGCGCTTTCGAAGGTGGAGTGGTGGGAGGTCTCGCTTTGGCGCACCGAGGGGGCGGGGGGGCCGCGGCTGACGGCCTTCATGCACAACATTTCTGAGCGCCGGCGCGCCCAGCAGCTGCTTGCCGACAGCGAGGAGGTTTTTGTTTCCTTTATAGAAAACTCCCCGGCAATGGTTTACATCAAGGACAGTGAAGGGCGCTACCTGCGGGTTAACCGGATTTGTGAGGAGATCCAAGGCTGTCCCTCCTCGCGTCTGATCGGCCTGAGGGAGCGCGAGGTCAAGGGGCTCAAATACGAACTCGAGGTCGAACGCATGGAGACGGAGGTCCTTGTGACCGGTCGCAGCAGGCGCGTTTTGGAGGAATACCGGCTTGCCGGCGGCGAGACCGCCTACTGGCGGGTGCTGCGGTTCCCGCTGCGGCTTTCCTCCGGGAAGATGCTGCTGGGCGCCATTGGCGTGGATGTCAGCCGGGCGGT
>JBILKV010000026.1:0-35253 GCA_044376515.1 Chthoniobacteraceae bacterium
GATTCTTTTCGTAAACTTCTCCATGCCACGGTGCTCGAGCGCCGGCATGCGGTCGCCCCGCGCGGGATCGATGATGTCCCCGCCCTGGAGGATCACAATGTGCGAGCCGCAGACCCAGCCATCCTTTGGCCTCGGATCCTTACACACCTCCGAAGGTTCAACCGGCATGTAGTAACTTACGGTAAAAAGGTCGTTCAAGGCCGCCAACTCGGGTGCGTAGAACTTGACCCTGCGGTTGTCGTGGGGGCAGTACGCAAGTT
Source organism: Chthoniobacteraceae bacterium (assembly GCA_044376515.1). Taxonomy (GTDB): domain Bacteria; phylum Verrucomicrobiota; class Verrucomicrobiia; order Chthoniobacterales; family Chthoniobacteraceae; genus Chth-196. The sequence goes on from JBILKV010000026.1 coordinate 261, forward strand.
TGAGTCCGTACTCCTTGAGTGCATGGGACCACGAAACCGGGTCCTGTGTGTTCACCACTCCCTGAAACCGTTCGGGCGTTGTGCCGGACAGCATGGCAAGCACTGTGGAGACGCAGTGCGGCCCGGTTTGCTCGATTGGCTGGATTGTCCGGTCACGGAAATGGGTTTCTGGAGCGCCGCACCACAAATGTGAGTTGGTATCGAAAGGCATGGTTGTCTGTGTCGTTGGTGGCTTGTCCACATTCTCGCACAACGGTTCGGATGTGCCCTGGCAGCAGTCGCCGACTCCTCCCAGCCACCTGCCGTTTTACACTCAGAGGAAGAGGAGTCCCCTCGGGAATTCGTCCAAGCCAGCTCCGAAGAAAAACGCCACCTTAACCACGCGGGTGTTGGTCAGAGAATAGCGCATCCTGAACAGACGCTCGTGAGGCAATCGAGCAACGGGCTCATCGGAGAAGGGAAGACTTCCATTGGAAATGGGGAGTCGGGGAAGCGCCGCTGGTTAGGCGGAGCCTAAAAGCAAATGGGCTTTATCTGAAGTTTCGCGTCGTGCTCAAACCCGGCAGCAAAAACAGCGCGAAGGCCGGGAATGAACCCATATTTTTCCAACATTTCAACGGGGTACCCCTACGGATGTCCCTCCCCTGTGCAATACTCACCTGAGCGGATTCAGAATTTGGTTTCCTCGATGAAAAAAAGACGTCCATCCCGGAAAACCGGAGGGACTCCTACTTCCTAAGAGATAGAAGCCAGTCGTTCGATCCCAACAAATCCGTCCAAGCCCTTGAACTTTCCACAACCAATCTCGAACCAGTCAGAAAGACGTTCGCCACACGTTGTGTTGAAGCGGAGAGTGGTGAGGATCCCCAGGTTTGTGAGGGGGTCAAGGGTCCGGAAAATGCGGTGTGTAATACTAGAATCAAGACCACCCAACACGCCTTGGTCTAACGCCAGGTGCAGTTTTGTCGGTCTTTACAAAAGCAATCCCATGCAGCCTTGCATTCCACATTTTAAGAACCGCATCCCGGGACCGTGCGTGTCCCCGGTTGGGTGGATTGCCGAGATGTGTGGTTGGGCCCGACTTAGTACGGGTTCTTCCCGACGCCTGGTTTAAAGCCGCGCTTGAATGGCGCGGGCGTGCGCCAGATCTGCTCGGAGAGGAACCCGCTCATCAAGAGTTCGTTGTCTCCTGATATCAAAACAGGCGCCCGGGTTGTTTAACACAGCACCCGCGGGCTGACTGAAACTTTTCAGGGCCGGATGGTGAAAATGGCAGACACGCACGGCGGAGACCCGTGTGCCGCAAGGCTTGAGGGTTCGAATCCCTCTCCGGCCACCATTTTAAGGCGGAATTGATGGAATGGCAGACATGCGGGTCTTAGAAACCCGTGCCGAAAGGCGTAAGAGTTCGAGTCTCTTATTCCGCACCATTTTATAAAAGGACGGTTGTTGAAACGGCAGACAAGCACGGCGCAGAACCGTGTGCCTCAAAGGCGTGTGGGTTCGAGTCCCACACCGTCCACCATTTTAATGTATTGCAGTAGAACTGCGGGTTACCCGTCACTCCCCTCGCAGGTGATTCCTGCGTGCGGCGCGCCGAGTCTATTGGAGGACCAGGCTGGTAACCCAAAGCATTCACCTCTACGACGAACTCCCAGCGTGTTCAATGCTATGAGAAAGCGAACGTTCCATCGCTCCGCCCGCCGGGCGGGTAGATTGAAACAGACATGGACAGCCCCTCAAAATGTTTACACGCGACGGCTATATCAACGAGCAATCTCTCACTGCGGACACCCCATCTGGCTGGATGAACTCGGAGTTGCGGTAACCGTTTTTTGAGTCCGCTACTCCGGTTGCGGTCCGACGTGTTTGTCTTTTCGGATTATTACCCTCGAAGCCCCGCTGGCAGAGGCAAGTTTTGGGGAGGCCTCGTGGAGGAATTTTCCCGAAATGAGGTTCCATTGACGCTCTACAAGGCAACACCCAGCGTGAGGGTGGCACGGTCAGGTGGGAAGTGGGTCTTTTTGTTTTTTCTAGACAACAATGCTGTCCTGGAACGCATTGCCGGAGCCGGCTGGGCGGATCGCCCAGTTTGTGGGCTTCAACGATGGATGCCGTGAGGGCGGCAACTATGAATGCGTTCACGAAGCCCTTTTCTTGGTAAACTGCTGCGTCGGATGCACCCCGGCGCCGATTATTTTACGGACCATTCGGATCTTCTCTCCCACCCGAATCCTCCCCGTTCAATCCGGACCCACAGTCTGTTCAAGACTGACTTCCAGCACGCATCCGGCGGGGAACTTTATTTGAGCCGCATTCTGATCATCTGCGAAAGGAAGCGCCTGCGAGCAGGCTCTGAAAGCCAGTCGCAACCAGAAGTTTTCGAACCTCCCCTGCGGGACGCTGGCTCCAGGCCCCCAAAGTGGCCGGATATTGGAAAGGCTGCAGCACTCGAGTTGGAGAAACTCAGCCCATTTCGGACGGTCGGGCACACGGGGATCATCGCACATTATCACGTGGCTGGATTGACGGGATAGGGAGCAACGGCGGCCGCGGTTCGCTCCCCATCAGCGTCGCGCACCGCCGGCATCCCCAAGGTCACGGCGGTGCGATCCTACTGCTCTGGCACGGGCACCCCGGCTCAGCCGAGGGGGCCGTCGGCAACTTCGAAGAGACGTCCCAGCCGGGTGGGGTGCCGCAGCTTCCGGAGTGCCTTGGCCTCAATTTGGCGGATCCGCTCCCTGGTGACTCCAAACCGGCCCCCCACCTCCTCAAGCGTCCGGGGAGAATGATCCAGCAGACCATGGCGCAGCTCCAGGACCGTCCGCTCCCTCTCGCTCAAGGTTGCGATCACCGCCTGCAACTGTTCCCGCACCACAGAAAACTCGGTACACTGGGAGGGGTCGGCCGCATTTGGATCCGGGATCAGATCTGCCAGACAGGCCTCCTGACTCTCTCCAACAGGAGTGTCCAGTGAAACGGTGGGCTGGACCATCTCCAGGATTTCACGGATCCGCGCCACGGGGCTAGCCGTGGCGTCCGCGACCTCCTCGGGTGAGGGTTCGCGCCCCAGTTCCTGAAGCAACTGCCGCCGCACACGCGTGACCCTCGTGATGTTCTCGTTCATGTGCACCGGAATGCGGATGACTCGGGACTGGTCAGAAATGGCGCGGGTGATCGCCTGACGGATCCACCAGGTTGCGTAGGTCGAAAACCGAAAGCCTAGCCGGTGTTCGAATTTCTCCGCAGCCTTGGTGAGGCCGATGTTTCCCTCCTGGATCAAGTCCGGGAGAGGCATGCCACGATTGCCGTACTTTTTGGCGATGGCGACCACCAGACGCAGATTTGCTTCTACCAAATGGTTGCGTGCCTCGTTCACACGCTTCATCCACTGCTTTAGGGCGACAGCGTTCAACACGTAGGACTCTGGATTCAGCCAGTGGAGGTTTTGGAAATCGGCGACTTTCCTTTGAAGTCCTTTGCCTCCGGAGGCCGCTTCACGTCGCAGCTCTTCCGCCTGCGCGAGGGGGGAGTGCGCAGCCGCTACCCAGCGCAAGACAACGGCGGTCTGGATTCCCGCCTTCCGGATGACGCGCCGGAGTAGCGCAGGTCTTTTGTCCCATGCGGGCGTGCGGTTCTTTTTGGTGCGGGCGGCCCTCTGTACCGTGGGTCTACAAGGCGAACCGCCCGTCTTGCCGACGATCGCCTCCACTTCAGCAATCAAACCGGGCAAAGCTTCCTTTAGTGCAGCACGGCTTTCAGGGCCACCCGCGCAGACCAGGTCAAAACGCTCCGAGCCGGTGTGGAGTTTGTTCAGGAGCGCAAGCAACTGATGTGCAGTGGTGGCGCATTTCTCGAGGTGATGGATCGCCTTGTTTTCGGCAAATTCGAGGCGCTTGGCCGTTTCACGTTCCCCGTCGGCGCCAAGCAAGGGGACGCCACCGATTTGGCGCAAGTAGAGGGTCAATGAATCAGGGGCGGGCTGTTCATCAGGAGAGGCCGCCTCCAGGTTGGGGTTTGAAACGGACCCCGCATCGTCTTCATCGGTGATCTCGATTCCGCGTTGCCGGCAGCATTGCACCACGGCGGACAGGAGCCCAGCGTCGGTGTCGAGGATGGGGAACGCTTCCAGAAGCTCCTCCATCGTGAGCCGCTTTTCGGAACCTGAAAGTGTCGCGACCTGACGGCTCATGACTTCGACGTTATTCAGAACAAGAGCTTCAGGGGATGACAGCGCGACCTGTAACCGGCCTGTCTTCTGCCGGCCCCCGGCCTTTTGTTGCGAGGGGGTGGAGCGGGGTTTTGGGGATTTCATGGTTCGTTTGGGTGCGGCGTGGTTCATTTGGATTCAGGTTTGCGGGGGCGGAAGATGGGGAGATGGGGGCGCTCCCCGCTGGTTTTTGAGTTCCGGAGCAAAAAGTGACCTAAAACTCGTTCCGGCGTGCATCCACCACAGGCAGCGCCCTTGGCGGCCACACGGGAATCGCCTTCGGTGGGCGGAATCCGGGCGCAAGCGGATCGACCTCCGGACGGTTGCCCGCAGCGGAATCCTGAGCGCGTGACAGTGCCCGGGCGCAGTCTACCTCCAATTCCTGCAGGGCGAGTGGACGCGTGCCACCACCGTCGATTTTCTCGAACATCCTGTAGGCGATACCTTTTTCAGCCTCGGCGTGGATCCGTTTGACGTGCAGTTCGAGGGAAGCCTTTTGCTCCTTAATCTCTTTGACCTTTGCCGAGACAATTTCGACGGTTTCCTTCTCCTGAAAGGTGGATCCCTTTTTCTTCAGGTCACGGATGTTTCTCCAGCAGTTGAGAGCCTCAAAGATCAGCTGGTCATGGATCGTTTTGAGGCTGGGATAATACTCTACCAGATACTGCATCCGCTGGTCGGAATCCGGCACATAGACCGGTGCGCGTTCGCAGGAAACCAACGCAACACAGGGCAGCGCCCAAAGGTGACGCTGAAACCCGATTCGCCATTCCATGGTCTAGGGTTTAGGTAAGGTTTCCTGCGTCCTGTTGACCTCCAACAGCGCCTGGGCACGTCTGAGTTTGGTTCTCAGCGATTCGGTCAAATCCCGGATTAGCGCGGCACGTTTTTGAAAGTCAGACTCGAGGTCGAGCGTGTCAGACAACATGCCCGTCGCCCGGACACTCGCGATTTCGTCTCTGATCCTGCGGACCTCCTCCCGCTGGGTCTCAAAAGCGAGATGCCCCTCGCGCAGTGCCGATTCGGCCTTCGGGATCTTGTCGGAGAGTTGTGTGACCAGGTCCGTGTAGATCTGGATGCGTCTGGCGTCATCGGAAGCGTAGGCCTGTTCGAGCGAATCCCGGTGCTGGGAAAGGAGGGTTTTGAGCTGCACCAGTCGCTCCTTGAGGTCCGCGTACTGCTGGCGGTGGAGTTCAATCGTGACCTCACCCTCACCGGCGAGGGCCAGCAATCGGTTCTCGGTCTTGTCGCGCATCACACTCAGTGCAACGCCGGTTTTCTCGGTGCAGCCGGCAAGCAAAAGGGAGGACGCCAGACAGGGCAAAAGCGCTCTGTGGAAGCGGTCCTTCATGCTGGCGGAGGCCGGAGTGGACAGCTGGATTTGCGGGGACGTTGGGTGGGTTTTCATGGCAGGGTCCGGGCGACTTGCAGCGGAACGCGGAAGAACTCGCTGCGGGGTAGGTGCTGCATTCATTCTTGCACACTGCTTTTTCCGTTCCCGTTTGGGGCGTCCCGGATCTCCCGCGGAGACACACGGCAGCTGCAGGTTAAGACAGGCGCCTGATTGCCCTCACGAGTGTGCTTGAGAACGCGCGGGGCAGCGCGGTCGCGTCCCGAACCAACTCCGCTTGCGGATATAGCAGTGAAATGTCCTCCGCATCGCTGCCGAGCCCGAACGCGAGCACCTCGACTCCGTTCTTTGCCAGACGCGCGTTGCAGCTTTTCACCTCCTTGATCTGACCCCGCTTCACCTCCCCGTCGGTCATCAGGAACACAAACTGATTTCTTTCGCAGCGCTCCTTCAGCATCTCATCCGCAGCCTCGAGGGAGGATGCAATATCCGTTCCGCCATCCGGCTGGAGTAGTGCTAAGAGCCTAGTCTGGGATTTGGTGTCATCGGGGTGTTCCCAACCGAGAAGAACCTCCGTCTCGTCATTGAAATTAATAACGGAGAAGGGGATGCCCGCTCTTTTGCACGCCTCGCGCATCACGACGATGGATTCGTAGGCGGCGGTAGCGCGTCCGTGCCTGCTCATCGATTGCGAGCAGTCCATGGCGAACACAAAGACAGGTTCGGGCAGTGTGCGGTGAATCCGTTGCATCCAAAGTTTGTCATATAACCTGCGGTCGACTTCAAACTGGGCGGCTACCCGCAAATCCAAACGATCACCGGTCCGGCGGCCGCGGACATGCTTGAGTCCGCGGTGGTTTGGAAGCAGCCGCAGCAGCAGATCTGTGATCGAGCGAATCTGCTCTCCATACTTTGCAACAGTCTGCCAGTAGTCGCCGGCGCCCGTTTGGCGCAGCTGTTTTCGAAGCGCGCGCTTCAACTCCTCCGGCATGGGGCGAGTCCCTTTTCTCCCCCGTGCGCGACACACTCGGATGACCCGGGTGGCAGGCAACTGTGGACAGCCGTGCTGCTGTACCAGCTTGAGGAAGGTCGGGAGAACGCCCTCGGCCACGTGTGCCCACATGGATGCTTGCAGAATGCGGACCCATTTTTCAAAGGGCGACGCTTCCTCCATCTGGTCCTGTGCGGTGTAACAGCGCGAAACGGGATGGCTCCCATAGAGTGCGTCCACAGAGGCTTCACGTACATTTGCGCTCGGGGGGACGCAGGCAAAAGCCGCGGTTAATGACGGCAGGCATTCCTCGAGTGCCGCTTTGGACACGCGGTTGAGGTGGGCCGGCAGCCGGCCCGATTCACCAAACCGCAACAGTCCGCGCAGGAATCCAACGGCTGGATTTTCCTGCGCCGCCGACTCGGTGCTTTTGGGGTCGGCGCGCACTGCAATTTCCTGGGCGACCGACTTCCATTGCCTGGAGCCGGGGAAACGCTCGACCAGCCAGTTTTCGATCCTGATATCCTCGATGCAGTTGAGGAGCACCTGTATCTCGTTACGATGGAGCGTCTTTTCTGGGAGGATGTGGTGCAGGCGTGTCAGGGAGGCGTGGGCGGCTTCGTGTAGGATGACCCAACAAATTTCCGCTTCGGGAGCAGAGGCAAGCTCCCGTTTTGGAAGCGTGATGACATTGGTTTGCCAGTTGAAGCTCCACCAGTCGCCGAACTCCACGGCAAGGTCGTTTCGCAAAGACACCATACCCGCCATCACCAGCGCTTCCTGAAGCTTTTCAGTGAAAAGCTCTGGGTGGCTCGGACCGCGGATTCCCGAAAACGAGTAGGCTTGCATTAGAGAAGCCCCCCCGCGCGGAGGATGTTGTTGACTGCCTTCCGGTCTGCTTCATCCCGGATACGGGAGATGTAGAGGGACTGGATCGCCTCGGTGATGAGCTTTTCAGAAGGGGCTTCCGTCGCGCGAATGCGTTCGGCGGTGTAGCGCACGAAGTTTAACAGGATCCGGCGACTGAAGCTGTAGCGTTCCTTTTTGAGGCGGCCGATCGAGGGCGTGGCACCGCCGCCACCGGCCGCCTTGAAAATGCCGTGGTGAAACACCGCCACCCGCTGGATGAGCGAGCTGATCTCGGGAATCGCCTGAAGCTCTGGAAAGACAGCGGGCGACTTCTCGGCCTTGTAGCCCCGCCCTCCAATCAAGACCCGGGGGTGTTCTCCGAAAACGAGTCGGAGCAGCATTTGTGCGATCTCGCGTTCGCCTGGGACTGCCGCTTGATGCCACAGGCCCCAGCGGTCAGCGAAGGCCTGACTCATCACCGCGCGACCGGTGTATTCGGCGGGGTTCATGGTCGCCAGCATGCGGAAGGCAGGGTGCACGGGGACAGCTCCCCCCTCGCCAAAAACGATCCCGCTTCCCTCGGTGAGGACCAGTCCGGGGGGATTCTCCAGGGCGCAGTTGAGGCGCTCGAGAACCTGCGTTTCAGCAAGGTTCATTTCGTCGAGGAGGATCCACCACCCGTGACGCATGGCTTGCGGGAGATAGCCCTCCTGAAAACGCCAACCGGCTACTGGGATTTTCTCCCTACCGATCAAGCCCAGTTGTTCAACTTGGGACAGTTTGCGCCCCTCGTGCGCGGCATGGGCCAGCAGCTTTTTGGAAGTCTGTGTGAGCCACTGTGTTTCCGGGGTGACGTCGTTCCAGTCGATCAAGTCTGTGCTATCGGCGGGGACGTAGCGTCCCACCAGTTCGGAGGCATCGGTGTGGCCGTTGAGGTTCAGCCGCACCACGGGTTGCCCCAAGAGATGGGCGAGGTAGAGGACTGCCGAGGTTTTTGACGCGGCGGTGTCGCCTTCGAGCGCGACGGGCATCCCGTAAAGCACACCGAGAGCAACGGCCCGGAGTGTTTCCAGAAACGGCCGGTCCATGCAGAGGTGCTGAAACTGGCTTGCATCCGGAACCCTCGAGGCCCACGCCCCGGCGGGTTTCGGATACGGTAGCACCAGGTCGAGAATGCGGAGTCCATCCGGCGTGTGTTCGACTGGGGGCGTCGAATTGCCGCTCATCTGCGCCAGCAGAAAGGCGTCGTCGGTCGGATCCTCCTCATTTTCTGCCAGCCCGTTTAATCTGGAATTGCCGGCGTCGGAAGCTGCGACAAAGGCGCGCAGTTCGTCCCAACTGAGAATTTTTGGGCCGTCCACGCGGGCTTTTTGAAGCAGCGCGGGTTCGGCCTCCGGTCCCGCAACGACGAGGTCCGCGAGTTTGAGGATGTTGACGACCTCGATCGAATGATCTTTCAACCATTCGACTGCAATGGGGCGCGCTTGGGCGTCGAAGCCTTTGAGCAGGACGCGTCTTGGAAGTGGTACAGAAGCAGAAATCATGATGGGTGGGGGGGGGGCGGGGTTTAGAGACCGAGTTCTACTTCGTCCTCGATCGGGATGTTTCGGGGGGACGGCTCGTCGACGGGATGGCCTTCCTCCTCGATCTGGATCTGGGAATGGAGGATGCGGTCTTTGAGGCCGGGGAGTTGCAACAGGATGTGGTCACGGATTTCATCCTTCAGGCGGAGCGATTCGAGGTTCTCGAAGGCGCTCAACAGTTCGAGTGCCTCCGCGGACAACTGTCCTTTGAGCCAGGACCAGCCGATTTCGCCGGTCACCTGGACGCAGTAGTCCCATTTGATCCAAGACCCCTCTTTGCCCTCCGCGTCTATTGCGACGAGGGTGTTGTCGTCGTTGTCGACCCGCACGATGGTGTAGGTCTTGCCGGATTCGTAGCCGCGGCTTGGGCGTGTGACTCTGATGCGTTGCTTGGCTTGTGGGCGTTTCATGGCTTTGTTTTGTTGTTTTGGTTTTGCGTGCTGGGTCGGGCCGACGGATTTGGCTTGGGAGGCTTGGATGCCCGGGGCAACCGAGGCGGGCGACGGCTCAAACGGATTGTTTCTTGCGGATGCCCGCGGCTGTGGAAGCTGTCGAGGTGTGGGAACCTCGGCCTCCGGCGAAACCGGTATTTGCGGAACAGCAACAGTCTTGCACACGGCCTTGCGGCGGGACGTTAGGCGCCGCCACTGCTGGACAACCCGCGGTTGTGTGGCTCAGTCCCGCGGACGGATTAGCTCTGCGATTGCGGTAGTCGCCCGTGGATGGCTTCCCTAAGCTGGGGCTAGTCGCCTGTTCCTCGATATTGCGACCGCAAGCGCATTCGCCGGGGGATTTAGGGCTGTGTGTAAGAATAAGCCTGTCGAGTCAGACGAAACGGAGCGGGCGACGACCGGGAAACCGGGACGCGTTCGCTCGTTTGATCTGCTGACAGTTCCTGCTTTGTCCGGAGAGGCCTGCGCGCGCACACGCGGGCTTTCAAACGGCATGCGCGACCTTTCTTTCGAAAAGCCACGCCATCCACTTTAACCAAACACAACGCGAGCCATGCCTGATTCCGACCCCCCAACAGATGGCCCCATGTCGCTGCAGGAATTTGAAAAGCGATTGGCAAGGGGACAGATTACCAAAAACACAAGGGTACGGATGTCCAACGGGCAGGAATGGATGCTCTTGCCATCCTCTCTGCGTTCAGAAGCGGTACCGACAACACAAGTCAGAAGTCTTGAAGGACTCCATAAGAGAAGCGCCTCCGGTTCGGTCCGACGGCTTTTGATGGCTCTGACTTGGGTGTGTTTCTTAACGGCTTTTGCTCTGGTCTTGTTCGAACGGTTTTCGGGCTGGCTGTTTCGTTTTCCCGAGAGTGTGTCGCCCGATTTTACCCTGCGGCTCGAATGCGCCCTGCTTTTGGGGCTCACGGGACTGCTGGTGCGGTGCGGTGGGGCGATGTTGGTGGATCTATTCGATCTGCTTTTGGCTACGCATGTGTCCCAGGTTGACCGTTCTGAAAATAACCGGGGGAGCGTGGTTAATTGGAGCAAAGCTCCGTAAACGGTCGACTGCGTCCATTGCATTCATAAGGGAAGCTTATCGAATGCAGTTTTCCCAATGAGCGTACGTCTTGTGTTCTGGAACGGGATTCAGCGAAAAGCCCGATCTCTCGATGCCCTCCCGCACAGGGCGTTGGGGCTTTTGAGGATTTAGACACTTCGTTTTTTGACTGGCCTGACAGCCGGCTCGGCCATCGGTCGGCAAGGTCGGCCGGTGAGTCGTGCCCTATTGGCGCGCTATCGTGGATGATTTCGCTCTACAATAAACGCGCTATCCCGCGCTATCCGCTCTATCGCATCTGAACTTCGCATGTGGGCTGGAGTTTTCCTCCTCACTCCCAATCGAAGGGGATCATGCGCTACGGGGAGTGACTCCCTGCAACCCATAGCGCGGATAGCGCGGGATAGAGCGCCGATAAGGCGGGTTCCTCCTGCTCATAGCGCGACAGAAATAGGGCCAGAGCGATGCCTTTTCAATTTCCTGCCTCCTGAGGCCAGTTATGCAAGCCTTGGCGGCAGTGCATTTGATCAAACGCCCAAGAGTCGGGATAAGAGCGCTGCTCCGACGGATTCATGCCCCCCCTAGGGGAATCCGGAGGGAAGAGTTGTCGCAACGGTCGCGAGCGCGAATGCCAAACCGTGGCAAAAACCGGGTGTACGCCAAAATGGCGTCTCCCTTATCTGCCCTTCTGGTCGCGAATCTGCGTCGGCAAGAGACCCCAGAACTCTTCCGCCAATTTCCGCGTGATGATTTCTCCGCTGACCGTCCGAACGGCGCGGTAATGCCTGAAAAGTGTGTCTTCGGATTCCTCGTGTCCCATCTGCGCCTTCAACAAAGAGGTGTTTTGGTGCATAGCGTAGTGCATCGTGGCAAACGTATGCCGCAGGCCATCATGGAGTTGAACTAATTTTGAGGCGCTTCGGAGGGCTCTCCAGCGGCCGGGGAACGTATCGGGAATAAAGGAAGGCTGCTCCGGACACCTGTGTCGCCAGACACGAAACCACGCGGTCGCAACTGGCGAGAGCTCAATAACCCGCTGTTTGTTCGTTTTGCTTGAACGAGCGTCCACGACCAGAGTGCGTCCGACAACATCCAGATTGGAAAGGGGAGTCCTCTTTATTTCCTCCGGACGAACCCCGCAAAAGACGGCTGCGGCGAGGTATCCCAAGAAGGATTGGTAAGGGACGTAAAGAGTCTCTTGGTTCCTGCGGTCGATAGACTTGTGCTTTCCAAAGAGGGCGGTGTGAAAAAGGCGTCTGATTTCTCTCGGCCCGAAACTGAGAATCTCCCCACGCTGAGGTTTGGGTAGCTTGATTTTGTTGTCCTCTCCTTTGACCGGATTTAGGGGGATGGATTTCGACAAGCGGGCGAATTCGAGGAAGCTGCGGGCGGTCTTCAGGCGGTTATGCTGGGTGTCGGGAGCGAGGTTGTTCTGAGTGACCCATCGTTGGACCTTTTCCCGGCTGATATCGCCTACTGGAATATCCCCAAGGAACCGGAAAAGGCTTTCGAGATTCGGTTTCTGGAGGTCGTCAACGTATTTTGGGGAGTTCACACGTCTCTGTTCGTCCAAAAACTCGCGGCCGATCTGGACAAGGTCGGGCGCATCAAGGAGAGGATGGTGGTGGGTCAGGTAAAAGTTGGTGGCTTCCAGAATCGTAGCGCCGACACCGGCTAGTCTATCCAGGCAGGTTGTGAAGAGAACCCGGTCATGAGGGGAAAGGGCATACCCGGCGATGCCGTCCTCCCGGAGGGAAGATTTGAACGCACGGGCGAAATTTTCGGCATCTTCGCGACTGGAAAAATATTTCTGGAGGCGGCGTCCGTTCACCACACCGAGGTCGGCTTGCCATTTGACCACACCGGACGGGTACTTCTTTTGTCGAATCTTCACATCCACCCATCGCACGGGATGGAACGGTTTGCCGGGAAATCGTGCACAATCGTGCACGCTTTTTTTGTCATTTGGCGTGCATTGGTGCCCCTCGCTGTTCCGTGGTGGCCCTTGAGATCAGGGCAACAAAAAGGCCTGCAAGGTGCTCTTTACAGAGTAATTACAGGCCGGAGAGGAGGTTAAAAAGATGGAGCGGGTAGAGGGAATCGAACCCTCCTAGCCAGCTTGGAAGGCTGGAGCTTTACCACTAAGCTATACCCGCAGGCACCCTTAGAGGATGCATGCGGGGGACAGGGGGGCAAGCTTGAAGTTTGCCGGAATGCCGAAACTTGGGCGGTTGCGTGGATGTCGACGCCTCAGGCATTCTCCAGCGATGGATCTTTTATCCCACTCGGTCGTGCACCTTGGTTTTCACCTGCCAGACAGGGCGAGGTTCAGGGTCACCGGTGCCGACAGTCTCCGTTACCTCAACGGTCAACTCACCCAAGACCTGAAACGGGTGACTGAGCGCCTCGCTCTCCCCGCCTGCATCACTTCTGCCAAGGGGCGTCTGCAGGCTGAGGTTTGGGTTCTGGCAGATGGGCGGTCCCCCTCGCAGATGGCGCTTCTGTTGGACGCTCCCGGAGAACTTAGGGAACAGCTCCTGGCGCGTTTGGAGCGCTACATTGTTGCTGACGATGTGGGCATTGAGGATGTATCCGGGACGGCGGAACTCTTTCATTTTCCGGGCTCCGAGATGCCCGAGGTTGCAGGACGTTTCGGAGTGGTTTGCGCGCAGGCGTCTCGACTCGGGATGGGCGGTTGGGACCTCTGGGTGCCTACCGCTGAAACCGCCTCTTTTTGCGAGGCGATGGGTGAGCGGTTGGGCGGGATCCGCGACTATGAGCGCCTCAGGATTGAACAGGGAATTCCAGCATGGGGGACCGAACTAACTGAGGAAACACTTCCACCGGAGGCCGGCTTGGACAAAACCCACATCGACTACCATAAGGGTTGTTACATCGGGCAGGAGGTGATCTCCCGCCTCAAGAGCGTTGGACACGTCAACCAAACGCTGCGGCGTTTCAAGGGCAGGGCGGGGGATGGACCGATCAAACCGGGGCATACCGCCCATGAAGGTCCCCTAGCAAAAGAATTGCTTTACATGCCCGGCATCCGGGAGACGTCCGTGGGGAGGCTGACCAGCGTGTTTTTCGGAGCTGACGGGGAGATTTCTGCTTTGGGCTACTTGAAACGGGGGGTCGACGGGGAGGAATTTGAAACGGCGTCCGGTGCGACGCTCGCCGCCGTCCCGGAACCAGTGGTACGGTGAAACGCTGGGATTGCTTGCGACGGCAGGGTCTGCGGTGTGCAGCGTCAGCGCGGGAGGCGCGGGTTTCGGAGGGATGATCCTAACGCGTTTGCCAGCCCTACCTATGGTGCTTTTCTCTGAGAGGCGTCCGCAGCGGTTGCAGCGCGGTAGTTGGCTTCGGCGCGGAAGTAATCGGCCATAGCCTCGATCTCGAGTACTTTTGCGTCGAAGGTGGCCTGCTCGCGGATCTGGAGGGCTAGCAGGTCAGAGGCGCCCTGCTTGAGGCGTTCGCTTTCGGCGTCCTGAAGCTTTTGGGCAAGATCGACGTTGCGGTGGCTCTGGGCCAGCGCGTAGTAGGCAGCGAACAGCGCGCTCAGACTGTCGCGCACGTCCGCGGTGATCCGGTCGCGGGCGAATATTTGCTCCTGCTCGAGGCGCGAGATTTGGGCGTTGAAAGTTTCTAGGCGCCCTTTCGCTTCCCTCCGCTGGAGCGGGACTTTCAGCTCCATTTTGACTGAGAGCTCGGTTTTCTCGATGTCTTTTGGGGTAATTCCCCCGGGCGCTTGGGCGGCCTCCACCCCGATGTCGAGGTTGGGGAGCAGGTTGTTTTTGGCTAGCCGCTGGTCAATCCGCAGCTTTTCCATGGAAAGCGCGATCCGACGCATTTCGGGGCGCGCGTTGAGTGCCTTGGGCAGGTCTGTGTCGATGCGGTTTTCCGAGGGACGCGGGCGCGGGGGAAAGACCTCCGGAAGCTGTGCGCGTGAGGCGAGGATCGGCTCGGAGTTGGCGTGGTTACGGTAGAACAGGGAAAGTTCGATGGCTGCCGCCTCAAATCTGCGGTTGGCCTGGACAATGCCGATCTCGCGGCTGACGACCAATCGTAGGTTATCGATTTGGACGATGGGTGCCGAGGCACCCGTCCTGACCTGTTCCTGGATCGCGGAATCGCGGTCCTTGGCCAGTCTGAGCAACTCTTCGGCGAGCGAAAGCCTTTGGCCGGCGGCAACCCAGTTGAAGTAGGAGACGGTGGCGGCCCGGACAAAGTCCAGATACTGGCGCAGAATGATTGGATCGGCGAGGTCCTGATCGATGCGGGCCTGCCAAAGGGTGGCGCGCCTGCGGTCAATGGTTCCGTCGCGGAGCAGGGGGACCTTGAATCCCACCACCCCGCTCCCGTCGGTGCCGGTGCGGTCCTTGTTGTAGTTGGGAAGGAAGCCGCTGCTGAGGCGGTAACCTCCGTAGACATTGCCGCCCCAAAAGGGCAGGGGTTGGTCGAGCGTTGCGGAGGAGGTGCGTCCGTCGTAGTAGCCGATCGGGTTGGAGTTGGAGCCCGCGCCGAATTGTAGGTCGAAGGCGCCGAGCGCTTGCCGGGCACGCCCGTTGGCCAGGTCTTGTTCGAGGAGAGCGGCCAGGTAGGGGGGATAAAGCTTCCGAACGCTCGAAAGCACTTCAGCGAGCGAAAGCGGTGCGCCACTGGCTGCGCAGGGGAGGAGCGATAACAGCAAGGAGAGGCCAGCAAGCCGGTTGTACCAGCGGGGGAATGAGCGTTTCAAGAAAGGGAGGCTCATTTTTTAGTGGGGTCAAGCTTGGCATCATCGCCTGAAACGAGGGGGGGAAAACCGTTAATCTGCCGCCAGATCTCGAACCAGAGGGGGACCTGCTCAAGGAGTACCCAGGCGTTTGCCCGCGCACCCTGACGCAGCCACCGGTCCTTGTCGGGCCACCCGATCCGCACGGGGCCGCCCCTGCGTTGAACAATCTCTTCGGCCGGAGCAATGACCACGCGGAAGCGACCCTTTCCATCGTCCGCGGCGTCGACAAAGACGACCTCCCCGGGGAAGGTGCCCACAGAAATCTGGGGCCAGCCCATGATCTGTACCGCCGGCCAACCCTCAAAAGCGACGCGGACCTGACTGCCCGGGATCACCTTGCCGTCGGCCGTTTTGCGGGCGTGCAGCAGAGGGGCGTCGTTGCCGTCGAGCCAGATTTCGACAAAGCGGCTTTCTGTTTCGGGGATGATCACGCAGATGAGGGAACCGGGGCGGAGGTAGGTGCCGTCGGTGGCGGCAACCTGAAGAACGATTCCGTCGCGCGGGGCCTCAACGATCTGCCGGAGGTTCTGGTTGATCTGAATATCGACGCCGGAGAGGTCGCGCTCGGCGGTGGCGACCTCCGAGAGCGCCGTGCCTTTTTGAGCGTGGATGGAGGCGATGCTGGCGTCGAAATCGTTGTAGGTCCGCTTGAGGGTGGCCTCCGCGGAGCGGAGGTCCGCGGAGGTTGAGTCGCGTTGGAGCGTGGCTAGTTCGAGGTCTCGTTTGGAGGCAAGGCCGTTGCCGGCAAGGCTCTCGGTCCGGGTGAAGTTGAGTTGCGCGGTCTCGGCCGCGATCTTGGCGGCGTTGACGCGTTGCTGGGCGGAGTCGATGGCCTGGGTTTTGGCGAGTTCCTGCTGGATGATCTGGGAGACGAGGGACTCGACGCGGCCCTGGGCAAAGTCGCGCCGGCTTTCGACCGCTTCGCGCTGGGCGCGCAGATTGTTGATCAGGTTGGGATCGTTGTCTTGAATTTCGATGATGAGGTCGCCCTTCCGCACGCGTTGCCCTTCAACCACGTTGAGGTGCTTGACTCGTCCAGACACCTGCGCCTCGACGTTGAGGCGGCGGTCCAAAGGGTTGAATGCGATGACGCGTCCAGAACCGGAGACAAACTGTCTCCAAGGCATGAAAATGATCCCCACGAGGAGGAGGATGAGTCCCAACACGAGAAAACGGCTCAAAAACAGAGCCGCCCGGGTGGAACCTGCGAGACTCATCGCGGGGAGTTCACCGGGATGTTGCCATAAGGAGTTTGCGCTTTTCATGGCCGGTTTTACTTGGATGTTTCAGGGGTGAGGGCGTTCGTGCCGAGCGGAATGATCTGCTCAAAGAGCCGAGTGACCGCAGGATCACGCGAAGCGACAACCACTGTCCACGGTAGCGACGGGGAGAGGATTGCCTCCTTGAAGATGGTAAGCGAGGCCTCGTCCACTCCGTCGATCAGCTCGTCGAGAAGCAACAAACGCGGTCTCTGGACAATCGCCCTGGCCAGGAGGAGTCGTATTTTCTCATTGCCCGAAAGGGGGGCGCCGCCGCTTTGCAACTCCAGATTGAGGCCCCCAGGATGACGGAGGATGGATTCGAGGAGGCCGACCGCTGCGAGCGCGGAACGGATTTCATCCAAACCTATGGTGCGAGTCCCCAGCCTGAGGTTTTGGATCACGGAACCGGGAACGATTTCAAAGCCGCGCACCAGCAAAACGTCCTCTCGGAGCGCTTCCAAGTACCAGTTGCGAATGTCCAGTCCGTCGATGGTGAGGTGGCCGGAAGTGGGGGTACGCATTCCGAAAAAGAGGTCGAGAAGGGTGCTGGAACCCGAACCGTAGGGGCCAACCACTGCAACGCGGCTTCCCGCGGACACGGTGAAGGTTTGGTTGGTCACCACGCTCGGAACCCCCGGAAGCACAAAGCTGAGATGTCGAGCTTCGATGGATATTCCGCGTTCAGAGCGGGCGGGGCGCTCGCCGGTTTCCCTTTCGGTCTCCAGATCGAGCAGGTTGCCCAGTTTGTCCATGGCGGCCATGAGGTCATACCATGCCTCGAGTTTTTTCCCGAGTTTGGCCAGCGATGCGGCAATGCCGCCCATGATTAATTCTGAGGCAGCCAATTGTCCGATGGTAAGCTGCTGATTGAGGACGAGCCAACCGCCGAGGAAAAGCACGGCGGCGCTCGCGCAGGCCGAGAGCACGAGGAGCCCCGAGATCTGTTGAAGCACCACCTTGAAATGGGAAATTCGCTTCTCCAGATAGAGGCTCGAGAGGTAGTTGGCGTTCTCGGAGGCTAGACGTTGTCCCCCCGGTCCGCGAAAAAGATACGGGAATGCGGCAATTTGTTCGAACCAGTGCACGAGTTCGTACTTCATTTTCGACTCGGAAATGCTGGTCTTGACCGCTCCTCTGCCCAACGGCCAGATGACCAGGCACATCAACGCCGAAAGGACGACTACGAGTGCGAGCAGGGCGGGATGGTAAAACGCCAGCAGCAGCATTCCCGTGAGGCTCCCGAAAACCACGTTTACCCCGTCCAAGAGCAGCAGCGAGGTGCTTTTCTGGGCGGTCACCACCTCCAAAAACCGGTTCACGAGTTCGGGAGCGTGCACGCGGTCAACGGCTTCCGCCTTCACCCGGGGCAACCGGTGGGCGATTTCCGCGGCGGTTCGCACAAAGATGCGCCGCTGGATGACCTCGGAAATGTAGTACTGGAACCCTGAAATTACGGCCTGAAGGGATATGCACCCAAGCAGCGCGGCGCTGAGGATGACCAGCGCCTGCACGTAGGGCTGCGTACGTCCTCCGAACGAGAGGTTGCTTACCACCGCATCGATGGCCAGGGGCGCGCCCAGGTAGAGCAGTCCGGAAAACAACGAAAAAATGAGGACCGTGAGGATCTGACCCCGTTCCAGTTCCACGAAATTGAAGAACCGGCGCTCCGGGCTGAGGTCTTTCCCCGTGTTGGAGTCCGCCGAGAGGGACTGCAAGCCGGTGTGCCCCTGTTGGGAGGACGGAGCGGAGGTCACCGCCTGGCCGGGGGAGCTTGGATGCACAATTCCGGCCTCCACCAATTCGGAGGGACTCGAAACGCCCAAATGGCGCGAAACGACGCTGCGGCTCAGCGTGATTCGTTCGTTCGACTTGTCGCTGCGGGCGAGGCGGACGCTGAACCAGTCTGCGGAGGTGACCACCAGCCAGCACCCCTCCGAGACGCTCCAGAGGGCGACCGCAGATCCCTCCTTCGCCAGCCAGAGCGCCTCTGACAGAGGGAGGCGAGCCGGTTGGATCGTGATCGAAACTTCCTTGGCAGCCGAAACCAGTTGGCTCAGGGGATCCGGGTTGTCGCGTGTGTGCTCGAGGGCCGCATGGGCACGGTCTCGGTCCAGCGAGGTGCCTGTAATTTTCGCGAGCAGGCTGAGGGTCCCCTCGGACAAGGTGGGAGGCTGTGGAGCGGTTGGCATTGGATGTCAAAAAATGCGTCGTTCAACGGCTGAGTCACGCTGCAAAAAAGGGGACAGGAAAATGGGCGACATGCTCAGGAGGCGGGTTTGAGGCGGCCGACACTATCTCCAGCCTGGACGGAGCACAAAGAGGGCAACATTACGAAAATTCGCACGGTCTGTTCGTTTTAAGTGAATGCGGGAAGGCCGGATCAGAAGTTTTGTGGAACGCTGGAGGCCACCCGGTGGGAAACGGTAGCTTCGACGTTGTATGGTGGCATCTCGCAGATTCATGTTTTCAACATTGAATGCTTTTGCATGGACTGCAGGTTTAAGCGAGACCCGCCGTCAAGGGGGGGCTGATTTGGAGTGCGCATTGGGGGCTAGGTTGGAAGGAAGGAAAGGGTGGGGGGGGCACGGGTGGGTTAAAAAAACTCCGAAAAATGGGCGTTGATTTGCGAGCCAGCGGATGTGTGTTAGGGTGCGACATGGTTGAATTCGTGGGGCGGTGGGGATTGGTGGGAATTTTTGCGGATGTCTGCCTGGTGGTCGCAGGCGCGCGGTCCTGGGGATGGTGGACCTGGGTGTTGGCGGCGATGTGGATCGGTTTTTGGAATGCGCTGGTGCGTCCCGGGGTGCTCCGGTTGGGGCTGAGCGGTGCCTTTGTGTATTGGGCGCTTTTTCTCGCGATGAGTGTGATCAACGGCGTGTTGTTTCTCGGAAGTTCGACATGGATTTCGTGGGGGGCGCTGCCCGGGAGGCGCGGGTTGTTGTGGGTTGCGGTCTGCGTCGCCACCGTGAGTTGGGCCGTCTCCTCGCGCTTTCGGTGCCACGATGGACGCTGGCATTGGATTGGCCACCATGGTCAGATCAGGCGCAAAGGTGCCCGCCACTGAAACTGATCCAGCCCGTGAATCCTTCTCCGCTCCCCGCGAATCCTGATGGTCCTGCCCCTGAGTGCAACGACCCCGGAAACATCCGGCACGGAAACGTCCGGCCAAGGGTGCGGGTGAAAATTTGTGGGATCACTTCGGCAAGGGATGCAGAACTGGCGGTGGCTGCCGGAGCCGATGCGCTCGGCTTTAATGCGTGGCAGGGCAGCAAACGGTACGTGGACGTCGCTGGCGCGGGCGGGTGGATGAGGGAGTTGCCTGGATTTGTCACTCGGGTCGCGTTGTGTGTGAACCACACGATGGAGGAGGCCTTGCGACTGGGGGGATTGCCATTCGTGGATGTGGTGCAGTTTCATGGGGACGAAACCGATGCCTACTGCGCGCGATACTCCGCCGACGGCCGTCTTCATATCCGCGCCCTCCGGCCTCGCTCGAGCGGGGAATTGGAGCGTTTACCGAAGCTCGGCACCCGGCAGGTGCTTCTGGACGCGGCTGTCCCGGGCGCTTACGGCGGCACCGGTGCCCGCGCTGACCTCGGGTTGGCGGCGCTGGCGGTGGCGAGGTTTCCCTCGGTTGCCGTGGTTCTCGCGGGTGGGCTTGACCCGGACAACGTGGCGGAGGCGGTCCGAGCTGTGCGTCCCTACGCCGTGGATGTGGCCAGTGGAGTTGAAAGCGCTCCGGGCAGGAAGGATCCGGCAAAAATGCGTGATTTTGTGCAGGCGGTGCTCGGCGCGGGCTGAGTGTGGTTGGACTTGCTGCGTGGTGAGAGAGCCTCCTGCCTCACGGTTGCGGGCGGTGGATGGGGGGAGCTTTCCCTGGCAGTTTTGTTTCCCGGACGCCCACGTGTCAGGGGAGCTGTATTTGTGCGGCAAACGGCGGTTTGTGGAGGAGTGCCCGCCGGTCGGGTGCGGTCAATTTGGCCTGCGGAGATAGGGGAGGCTTGCGGTTTTCTTGACGCCCCGCAGTCCAGCCCTAGGGTTAAGGACCACCTGTTTTTAGTGAAACACCACCACCCCACCCATGAGTGCGGCGTCTTCGCCGTGTTCGGACATCCCAACGCCGCGACCCTCACTTACTACGGCCTGTACGCTTTGCAGCACCGCGGTCAGGAAAGCGCCGGCATAGTGACCGCAAATGGACCCAACACCCCTTTCCTGCGTCACGTAAGCATGGGGTTGGTGTCGCAGGTGTTCCACTCGGGGGACTTGGAGCGGCTCGCCGGCACGCGTGCTGTCGGGCATGTGCGCTACTCGACCACGGGATCCAGCAATCTTGCCAACGCGCAGCCCTTCGTCGTCAATACGGCCCGAGGGCAGATTGCGATTGGGCACAATGGCAATCTGGTCAACGCGGCGCTGCTTCGGGAAGAACTAGAGGAGAAAGGCTCCATCTTTCAAACCACCGTTGACAGCGAGGTGGTCCTGCATCTTCTGGCCCAGCCGGCCGAGCCGGACGGCGTTTTTGCGGCGCTCCGCAAGATCCATGGGGCCTACTCGCTGGTGATGATGAGCGAGCGGGAGGTGATCGGCGTGCGCGACCCTTTCGGCTTTCGGCCGCTGGCCATCGGCAGACTGGACGGGGCATGGGTACTCTCCAGCGAGACCTGTGCGTTCGATCTGATCCATGCCGAGTTTGTGCGCGAAGTGGAGCCGGGCGAAGTGGTCATCATTGATGAAAACGGGTTGCGTTCCGAGTGGCCGTTCCTGCCCCAACGTCGCGCTTTTTGCGTGTTTGAGTACGTTTATTTCGCGCGTCCTGACTCCAACATATGCGACATCAACGTGGCGCGGGTTCGGACCGAGATGGGCCGCGAGCTGGCGAGGATGCATCCCGCCGAGGCCGACGTCGTGGTGCCGGTGCCGGATTCGGGCAATTATGCGGCGCTCGGGTTTGCCGAGGAACTGGGGATCCCGTACAGCCATGCGTTTGTGCGGAACCATTACATCGGGCGCACTTTCCTCCAACCCAGCCAGCTGATCCGGGATTTCAACGTCCGGGTGAAGCTCAACCTCATCAAGGAGGCGGTGGCGGGTAAGCGCGTGGTGGTGGTGGACGACTCCATTGTGCGGGGAACCACAGCGCGGGCGAGGGTGGTGAATCTGCGCGAGGCGGGCGCTGCCGAAGTCCACATGCGCATCTCCTGCCCTCCCCACCGGCACTCGTGCCACTATGGGATTGATTTTCCGGATCCGGAAAAGCTCCTGGCCAACCAGTGTTCACTCGATCAGATCCGTTCTTACCTGGGAGCCGATTCCATTGGTTATCTCGACGTCGAATCGATGGTCCGCGCGACCGGCCAGAAACCGGACCAGTTTTGTCTGGCTTGTTTCAACGGAAAATACCCCGTGCCAGTCGACCCCAATTTGGACAAACACATCATGGAACGACGCAGCAAACGTTCCAATTTGCTCGGCTCCGCCTCTCCGACTCCCAATCTTTTTCCGCGCACACGCTGACCTTCCATGGCTAGGACCAACCGCCCGTCTGTTCCCAACGCAAAACCAGCCCGCACCAGTCCAAAGAGGACGGCGGCGCGTGAGGTAAGTCCGCCGATTGAGGCGCGACAGTCTGCGCCTTTAAAATCAGGCCAGAGTGCACCACATCCTGCGGTGAAAAAAATCGAAAAGGCCACAACCAGTTTGAGGACGGTCCCCTCTGGCCAGAAGGCGTATGCGGCCGCAGGGGTGGATGTGGATTTGGGCAACGTCGTGAAAGGCAGGATTCATGGGATGGTCAGGGGCACCCACGGGCCTGAAGTGTTGGGGAAAATCGGGGGGTTCGGTGGGCTGTTCCGGCCGGATTTCCGCGGCATGAGGGAACCTGTGTTGGTCTCCAGCGTGGATGGCGTCGGGACCAAGCTGAAGATCGCCTTTGCCACCGGGAGGCACGACACTGTAGGGCAGGATTTGGTCAACCATTGCATCAACGATATTGCCGTGATTGGGGCGCGACCGCTCTTCTTTCTCGACTACATCGGGGCCGAACGTCTCGACCCCCCCGTGTTCGCCGGGATATTGAAGGGCTTCGCGAAAGCCTGCAAAGAGGGGGGCTGCGCCCTGATCGGTGGGGAGACCGCCCAGATGCCGGGCATGTACCAGAAGGGGGAGTATGACCTCGCCGGTACCATCGTCGGGGTAGTGGATAGGTCCAGGATGCTCGATGGTTCCCGGATCCGAGCGGGTGATGTGATTCTAGGGATGCCCTCGAACGGACTGCACACCAACGGCTATTCGCTTGCCCGGAAAGTGCTTTTTGAGCAGATGGGGCTGGGGCTCTCTGATAAGCCCGCCGGGTTGGCGAAGAGCTTGGGTGAGGAATTGCTGCGGGTGCACCGCAATTACCAACCGGCCCTTGCCGCGATCCCGCGGGGGATCCTCAAGGGGCTGGCTCACATCACCGGAGGCGGGCTGGTTGATAATCTGCCCCGGGTGCTCCCGGGGACGTGCGACGCGGTGATCGATACCCGGGCATGGAGGGTTCCTGCAATCTTTGAACTCATCCAGCGGGGAGGGCGCGTGGACCGCTCTGAAATGTATCAGGTCTTCAACATGGGAATTGGAATGGCAGTGGTGGTTCGTGCCAAGGATGTCGCCAGCGTGAGCGTTTCTCTGAAAGCAAAGATCATCGGTCGGATCGAGGCGGGCGCTGGTGCGGTGCGCCTGATGCTCTAGGCCTTGTCATTCGGGGTTGGCCGACGGGCATGGCACCTGTGTGTTATCCGCAAATTTCTCTGCCTTACACTTAAATTCCATGCGCATGCGGCATCTTTCTTTACCCTTCACGCAGCTAGGGTTGTTTTTTCTTTCCGGGGCGTTGGCCTGGGGGGATGAGTTGGTCCTTCTGCAGTTTCAGCGGAATGGGACACTGCTTCCCCCCGTGGTCATCGGGCTTTACGAGGCGGACGCTCCGACGCATGCGGCAAACTTCAGACGCCTCGTGGCAAGCTCTTTTTACAGAAAGACCAGCGTTCACCGAGTGGCCCCCGAACAATTGGTTCAACTCGGGGATCCGCTGAGCCGCAGCAAAGACTCACCGGACATTGGCACCGGTGGCCCCGGATACACGCTGCCCTCGGAAGTCATGCGCCGCCACACCAAGGGGAGCGTCGTCATGGCACGTCTGCCGGACCGGATCAACCCCTCGCGTCGCTCGAATGGAAGCCAGTTTTATGTGGCTCTCAAACCTTTGCCGGAGTTGGACGGGACTGACACGGTCTTCGGTAGGGTGGAGGGCGGGTTGGACGTGCTGGAGGAAATCAGCAGGACGCCGGCGGACACTAACGACATTCCGCTTGAACGGATCACCGTCTCTCGCACGCAACTGGTAGCGCGGGAAAAGCTCGACCGGGAGCTTGCTTCCTGGGCCGCCTCGACCGGCAAAAAAGAGTCGTGGTGGGGGCGGAACTTTGGAAAACTGTGGCCCCGGTGAGTGGCGTTCCAAGGGAATTAACAGGGCTCCGGGGCGCCGGACGACTCAGAAAACACTTGCGCTCTGTTGCCAATTTGAAAGGGGTGGGGATGGACATTTTGAGAAATTTAAGCGCCTTGGCACGCGCGCTTGCCTGCTTTTTGGCTGCGTTTTCGTTGGAGGCGAACGCGCAGGCCGCCCCGCACTTTGATCCGATCGTGATTCCGGGGCGTTTGCTGGAGGGCAATCCCTTGGGCGACCCGAGCCAGAGGCGGGTGGCCGTGTTTACCCCGAGACTCCCTAGATTCACCTCCAAACTGCTGACCGTTTACTACCTCCCTGGCTACGGGGGATCTTCCGAGGATTTTTTTGGAGGCACGGGGGATCGGTTCGCTGCGGCCTTTCAGAACCTGGCGGATAAGGGGCTTCCCCTGCGGATGGTGGTGGTGGATTGCCGCAATCGCTGGGGTGGCAGCCAGTACCTCAATTCCCCCGCCCAGGGAAACTATGCCGACTACCTTTTGGAGGAGGTCATCCCGCAGTTGGAGAAGCACTTTGGAACGCCAGCAACCCCGCGCGACCGGATCATTGCGGGCCATTCCAGCGGGGGGTTCGGGGCGTTGCGCGTAGCGATGATGGCCCCCGAGCGGTTCGGTTCGGTGGTGGCGCTCTCGCCCGACACCGACTTTGAGGTAACGCACAAGCCGCTGGTGGAGGAGCACATCGTCAGGAGCGTGACCCCCAAACAACTTGCCGCCTATGTGGCGCCGCCGGAGCGGATGGTCAAACCCGGCCACAACCTCATTCAGATTATTCTGGGCCTGTCGGCGGCCTACGCCCCTAAGGGCCCCAACGAACCCGGGGAGTTCCATTGGCTATACGACGAGAAGGGCAACTGGCAGGCGGAGGTTTGGCAGAACTGGTTGGAGGAGGACACAGTTGTGATCGCACGGCGCAACCCGCATTTGTTCATGCCCTACCACAGGATCTATCTTGATGGTGCCGAGCATGATGAATTTGGTGCACAGAAGGGCGCCAAGGTGCTGCGTGATCTCATCAAGCCCTACACGAGGGTGGATTTTTTTGAGTCTCCGGGCGGCCATGCGGATTTCATTGAGGAGCGGCTTGCCCGCGGACTGGAGTGGGTGTTTGAGCGGAGACTGCGTGCCGTCGGCGGGCGTTGAACCTCGTGGAACACAGGCTTGGCAAGGCGGTTGGGCGGGTGTGTAGCAGGGCCTTTTGCGGCGCTCTGTTGGCGGGTTTTTTTCCGTCGCCGGGCGTGGCTCTGGCCAACACCGCGGAGGCCGATGCGGCGTGGAAGGATGTCTTGCGCTTGGATGCGGGTCCCCCATCCGTGCCGCAGGGGGACATCAAGGAAACTTTCTCCCGGCACGTGGCCTCTCAGGAGCGGGCGCTGCGGCGCTTTCTGGAGGTTTCCACTGGCGGTGGGGAATGGTCGTTCGAGGCGCGCTTCCGACTGGCGCGGGTGCTCGCAATGCGCGCGGAAATTCTCGGTGACAACTCACTGCAGGAGGAATCGGACGCGCTCTTGGATGCCCTTGAAAAGACAGCGACTCAAGCGCAGCAAAGTCACATTGCCTTCACGAAAATCTCGCAGTGGATGCGCCGCAACCGCTTTCCCGGAGCGGAAAAGCGGAGGGAACTGCTGGCGGCGGCGAGGGAGTTCAAGGAGCGTTATCCTCGCGACATTCGCTCGGCCCGCCTGTTGGTGGAAGTGGCTACGCGATTTGACCGGGAACCCGAGGTCAAGCGGACCATCCTCGCGGAGGCGGGCGGTCTGACCAAGGACCCGGAACTGACCCAGCGCATCGGGGATGAAATGCGCAAGCTGGGGCTTCTGGGAAGGAAGCTGGAGATGAGTTTCTCCGACGTCGGGGGTAGACCTTTCAAACTGGAGCAATACCGCGGGCGGCCTCTGGTGCTTCTGTATTTCAGCGAAGCGAGCCTGCCCTCGCTCGCGGCATGGCGTGTCCTCAACGAGGTGCTTGCGGCCCACCCGGCGGTGGCCCGTGTGGCGGTGAGTCTCGATGAAAGCCGGACTGCCTTGGAGCGGGCCCGGCAGGGACTGGGCGGCGGGTGGACTATCGGGTGGGACGGTCTTGGCTGGGGTAGTCCCTTGGCCAGACGCTGGGGAATCAACGTGCTTCCCACGGTCTGGCTGTTGGACGCGCAAGGCAGGCTGGCCTCCCTCGACGGGCTGGAAGAGACGGGGCCCCAGTTGGAGGCGCTTTCCAAAAGGCGCTGAGGGAGGCGGCTTCACGGCGTCTGATCGCGGAGCGCCTTGATGAAATCAGCGACTCTCGGGAGAGCGGAAAAGAGAGCGGAAAAGCCTGCCTTAACCTGAACCCCCCGGGCCAAAGCCAAACCGCCTGACCGTCCTCTCCACCCCCCCCCGAATTTACGGAGACAAAGTTGCGTGGCCGTTCACTCTGCTAAGGAAAAGGAGCCGTTGTTTGAAAACCGGTTGTGACGCAGCGGTGGAGGGAGTCGGGCCGTCCTTCACCTCGCCAAAACAAGACTTGTCTGGACACCGGTCGAAAACAGCGAGGAACATTTTCCGCCCCCCCGGCGGCACCGCTGGAGACACGGTTTGTCCCGGCGGCATCGGCGGTCGTGTTCCAACCGCCGGCGCGGCCCGGATACCGGGTTTATCTGGCGTGTAATTCGGCCTCTGGGTTGACCACGCTCCCGGCGATTGCGGTGAGGCTCCGATCGAACTCCTCCTCCTCGAGCAGCGTCTGCTTGAGGAGCGCGGCAACCTGCGTTTTGCCGAGCGACTCCGCGAAGGCGTGGGCGCAGCCGTATCCGGCAATTTCGTAATGTTTCGCCTTTTGGATGACGCTGATGGTGGCAGCGTCGCGCACGTCGGCCTGCGCCTCGGCGTCCTGCAGCTCCATCCAGGCGGAAACGATGCCCACCATGCCGTGGCTGCGCACGGGGCGCAGCGGCACCCCGAGCGCCTGCAGGCATTGTTCCAAACGTCTTTCCTGAAGTGCGCTCTCCCGCTGGTGGTTTTCCAGCGCGCCGCGCAGTTCGCCGTGGCGGATGGATTGGATCACCTTCGGAAAAATCTGCAGAAGCTGCTTTTCCGCGCTCAGCAGGTCGTTGATTTCGGCTATCAGGAGGTCTGTCAGAGAATTGAGTTTCATGGCATGTTTCGCTACGGAGGCGGGGCCGGAAAGGACTGGAAAAAAGGCGCCCCGTGGCGGCGATCAGGGTTTGCCCCTTCTTTGGGATGCGGGACGGGGCTCCTTGTGGACCACTGGCACCCGCCGGGCTCCCCTGCGTCGATTCAGCAGGCGGGGAACGTCTCATGACGCGAGGAACGAAGGACGGCGGCGTTTTTGTAGGTGCGCCCGCCTCGAGAAACTACAGCCTGCAACTTGTCGATGACCACCCGCTCCTGCGGCTGGGACTGCGCACCCTTTTTTCAAGGGATTCCACCCTCGAGGTCGTCGCGGAGTGCGGCGATGGAGCGTGTGCCCTCGGCTGCATGCGCGCGCGCCGGCCCGACGCGGTGATCATGGATATCACCCTCCCCGGTGGCACGGACGGTTTGGAACTGATCAAACAGATGCTGGCCGAAGCGCCGCACGTTGCCATCCTGGTCCTGAGCGTTCATGACGAGAATCTTTACGCAAGCCGGGCTCTGGCTGCAGGAGCAAGGGGTTACCTGATGAAAGACGCCCCTCCTGAGCATTTTCTCAGGGCGGTGCAGGCCGTCCTCGCGGGAGAAATCTCGGTAAGTCCGGCGCTTACGCAACGTCTGGTTCGGCGTGCGGTGGAAGGAACGGATGTGCCGATGGATCCATCCAGAACGCTTTCAGACAGGGAATTGGAGGTTCTTTTTCGAATCGGGAGGGGGGAGTCTTCGATGGAAATAGCTGCGGCACTCCACATTGCGGTAAAGACGGTGGAAACCCATCGCGCTAAACTTCGCCGCAAGCTCGCGCTGCGAACTGGAGCTGAATTGATGCGCTACGCGGTCGCTTGGCGGCACGCGGAGGGTAGGGGTATCTCGGACGGTCTGCGTTGAGGACGCAGGGATTTTCTGGTGGATGCGGGCCGTCTGGGCGGCGCAACACCTCTGATGTTCAGGGCTTTGGATGCGTTTGAAATGCGGTCCAACCTTTCTTGTCACGTGGAGCGATGGAAGGCTTGGAGGAAATTTACAGAACGGATAAGGCGTCCAGAAAGCGCAGGAACGTGGAATTAAAAATCAAGTTTTGGGAGGGCGGGTTGGGCGGCGGGCGCTCGGGTTGGCTGGGGGATATCGCCGGGGCGGAGCGCCTGAACTCGGGGAGGTTCCGGCCCGTCCGGGGTAGAGGGTTTTGAGGGTGGGGTCCGGTTGTCGAGGGGAGCTGCCTTGCCGCTTTCCCGGAAGTTTTTGATTTCAATGGCGGCCTGCTCGGATTTTGAAGCGTTGAAGGGATCGTTCCCAAGAACGGTCGGAGACTTCAGGGCGACGGGGATGACGCTGCTGAGGTCCATGGCAAGTTCCACCCTGGGCTGCGCACCCTCCTCGGAACGCCTGCGGCGTGCCCGCTTGGGGCCGTGGACGTCGCAGGTTTCGTCGGGCAGCGGGCGCTGGGCGTGGGTCAGCCATGCCTCCATCGTCGTGGGCACGGCCTCTCCATCCGGGCCTTTTTCCTGACAGTTGCCGACGGGGCCGAAGCCTGACTTGGCGCAGATCACACAGCGGTAGAGGTCTTCCGGTCGGGGGAAGGGACTGGGCGGATATTTGGAAAGGGAGGCGCTCATGAGCTCCGTCCATACAGGCAGCGCGATATCGCTTCCGAAGGCGCCGCGGTAAATTGGGATGCGGGGTTTGTCGAAACCGGCCCAAACCCCGCAGGTTAGTTCGCTGGAATAGCCGACAAACCACGCGTCGGTGAAGTCGTAGGCCGTGCCGGTTTTTCCGGCAAGCGGGAGGTTTTTGAGACCGTATTGGGTGAAGGCTTTGGAACCGGTGCCGTGGGAAAGCGCTTCGGCGAGACACTCGTGGACTTGAAAGGCGACTCCCGGCTTGAAGACCTGTTCACGCGAGGTGCTTTCCTGATAGATAAGTCGGCCGCTGCTGTCCTCGATCCGCGCAATAATGAAGGGCTTCACTGGGCGCGACCCAGCGCCGGGAAAGGTGGTGTAGGCGAAAGCCAGTTCAAGGAGGGAGAGTTCGCTGCTGCCAAGAAAGGACGCGGGAAAGGCGCGCACCGGCGATTGAATGCCGGCGGCTTTGGCTGTGGAGGAAAGCGCATCGAGGGATGCCTTGAGGTCGTCGGCGATCTGCATGCCAAAGCGGACGGTAGCGGCGTTTTTCGAGCGGATGAGTGCGTTGCGGCAGGGAATGAGCCCCTCGTAGGGGGTGTCGGACTGTTCCCGGGCCCATTCCCCAAGAATGCCGCTGGTGCCGCCCACCATGACCTTGCGGTTGTCCATGACGGTGTCCTGAACCATGGTGTGGGGATGCATGCCGCGTTCGAAGCCCGCGGCATACACCAGTGGTTTGAAGGCGCTTCCGGGCGGTTTTTTGGACTGGGAGACGCGGTTGAACTCGCTGTGTTGCACGTCGCGTCCGCCGACCAGCACCCGGATGGCGCCGCTGGAATTGTCCAGAGCTACAACGGCTCCCTGCAGATATTCGGGCTTCGGTGCTGGCTCCTCCGCGCCGGCGGCGGCGCGTTTTTTCCAGGCCCGGTAGACCGGATCGAATGTGGCGAGGGTGGGTTTGCCTTGAAAATCGGGTCGGCGTTCCACCTGATCCATCTGTTTTTGGAGGGCGGCCTCGGCCTTGCGTTGGAGGTTGAGGTCGATGGTGGTGTAGATGCGATAGCCCTCGCTGCCCGCGCTCTCCAGTCCCACGATCTTGGCCATCTGCGCCTGCACCATGGCGGCGGCGTAGCTTTCCTGCACGATGGACCGCTTGTTTTTGACCAGTGGATCCTCTTCGCGCGCCGCCTTGTAGGCGGCTTCCGAAATGGTACCCAGATCGCGCATGCGCAAGAGCACGTAGTTGCGGGCGTCGATGCAGGCCTTCCGGTTGCGCCACGGGGAGAGTTGGTTCGGACTGCGCAACAGGCCTGCCAGCAGGGCAGACTCGGCCAGGGTCAGGTCCTTGGCGCTTTTGCCGAAATACCCTTGGGCGGCGGCTTCCGCTCCGTAAAAGCTGGAGCCGAAGAAGACCCTGTTGAGGTAGAGCTCCAAAATCTCCTGTTTGGAATGAAGGCGCTCGACCTCCCATGCGACGAACATTTCAAGCAACTTCCTCTTGATGGAGCGGTCGCGGCTGGGCAGTTCCTCGGTGAAGGTGTTGCGGGCGAGTTGCTGGGTGAGCGTGCTGGCCCCCTCACGGCCGCGGCGGGCCCGCAGGTTTTTGGAGAGCGCCCGGGCCACCCCGAAATAGTCGACGCCGCTGTGGCTGTAAAAGCGCGAGTCCTCGGCGGAAACCACCGCCTGCTGGAGGTATTTGGAGAGTTCGGACAGGGGTCTTTCGTCCCGGTTTTTGATGAAAATCCTGCCGATGAGTTCCGCGTTTCTGTCGAAAATCTGGCTACCAGACTCCATCTCCCTCAGCTTTTTGTAGTCCAAAGCCCCCGCCTTTTTCGACCACACAAAATACTGCCAACCCCCGACCCCAGCGCCGAGCAAACCGAGGGCCCCCGCGGTGAACGCGAAGCCCTTGAGGACACCGCGCAGGCGTCCAACGAAACTGCGAAAGCCGCGGGGTTTCCTGCGCTGGTTGATGTAGTCGCTCATGAGGGATGCAACAGCCCATCAATCTCCTGTGTCTCGCGGCGGCTGCCAACCGTTAAAGTGGGTTCAATTCTGCGATTTCCCTGTCCAACTGGAGGGGTTGGCCGTCGAGGCAGGCGACCTGCATGAGCCCGATCCAACTACTGGTCAAAAACACGGAAACGGCGGCGTGCACAAGTTCCCGGGTGAGCGGGGCCTGCCGGACCGGGATTTGCGCGAGCGTCCATGCGCGGATGACCCCGTCGCGCGCGCCGCATTGTAAGCTGGGGGTCAGCCAGCCCTCGTCCGTTTTGACGAACACGTTTGCCATCGCGGCACCCGTGAGACGGCCGTCCGGGCGGAACAACAGGCACTCCTCTGCACCGAGGAGGCGCGCCCGGCGCAGTGCCTCGGTGTTGGTCCAGTAGTTCGCGGTCTTAAGTCCACCAAAAGGGGGCAGGTGAGGGTTGGGGGAGGAAAGGACCGTGTAGTTATCCGGCAAGGCACGAAGGCGTGGCTCATAGAGGAGTACGACCCGGGGCGTCTCGGCGGGCGCGGCGGGCGCACCGTCTCCGGCAGTGATATAGACCCGCGCCACCCCTGGGCCGTCCAGTCTGCTCAGAAGACTTGGCACCGCGGCGAGCGCCTCCCTCGGAAGGGGAAAACCGCATTTGAGTGCGGCCGAAGCCAGGCGGTTGAGGTGGTCTGCCAAAAAACCGGCCGTGCCGTTTGCGATCCGAATTGTCTCAAACACTGACATCCCGTAGCGAAACCCTCGGTCGCTCACCGGAACGGAACCGGCGGCGAGAAAATTCGCGCCAGACCACAACCAGGACTGGGTGCCTATGGAATCCACTGGGTTGTTTTTCAAAGCGGGGAGTCTGGGGTGCCGCGGCGGTTCAGGCGACCCAACCAAAGTCCCGGTATTCGTAGGCGAAGGTTCCATCCGGGTGGCAGGTCACAACGCCAAACCCCTCGGGGTTGCCGGCTACCTTGCCTTTCCACCACATACCACATACCGCGCCGCCCTGAATGAAGGTGGTTTTGTTGTGGTGGGACAACTCGATGCGTTCCGAAACGTGTCCGTGTCCGCAAAGGACGAGTTTGACGTTGTAACTGCCAAGGATTTTGCGAACCAGATGCGCGTTGTTGACCAGTCCCTTCGGCCCCTCGCCCTTGCGGGGATCTGCTGTGAATTGTCCCCAGATCGAGAAGAATGGGATGTGAGTGGAGACGATGATCGGGGTCCGGTTGCCGGCCTTGGCCAGATCGGTTTTGAGCCACTCCAATTGGGCATCGTCGATCCAGCCGTAGTAGTCCCCGGATTCATGATCAAGGGCGACCGAGTCGAGCAGGATGAAATGCCAGCCTCCGTGGTCAAAACTGCGATAGGTGGTTCCCTTGCCGTACTTCTGGGCGAAGTGGGATTTGCCGTATTCGGGGGCGTCTTTGGGGAGCTTGGCCTTGCGGGACCAACCGCCGATGTCGTGGTTTCCAATGGTATGGTGTGCGGGGAAGCGCAGCGCCTGCATGGCCTCATCAAAGCAGGCCCATTGTTCGCGGATGGAGGGGGCATCTGCCTCAAGAGCGTCCATGATCAGATCGCCACCGGTCAGCACAAATGCGGTACTTTCGGGCAGGGCGTTGACGGCTTGGATGCACTGGCGCAGTCCTTCGGGGGCGCGCAGCTGCGGGGTGACGTGTATGTCGGTGAGGTGTGCAAAACTGAAGGAACCGAACGAACCCGCACTTTGGCTGGCCGCGCGCGCGCTGGCGATGCGTGTTGCCGGGGCAAACCCCAGCAGACTCCCGGCGAGTCCAAGCAGGGAGCGCCGGGTCAGAGGGGAAGGGGAGGAACGGGGCATGTGAGAAGATTTGCAACGGGGGCTTCTTTTGCAACGCTCGACTCGCGCCCGTGGTTCCCATTGGCCTGACAGGGGGGGGGGTGCCGGAGTTTTGAGTTGCTCGACGGCGGTGTGCGTTTTCAAAGAGTTTCGATCCGGCACCCGGCGAGCCAAAGCGGCAGTGTGATTCAGGGGCATGTGGGTTGCCGATGCGCGATGGCAGCGAGATGCATTTCCCCTGCCTCCCCCTCTTTCGCGTGCAGACTTGAGTTTTTCGGTGGATAGCGAATCTGGCTTTGGATCCGAACGGGTTTTGGTTTGTGCTAGAAGACATGAAAACTGCCACCCCCTGTTCCCGTCTCCTGCCCTTGGGCGCCTCTCTTTGGGCTGCAATCGCACACTTGCCTGTCATGCAGGCCGCAGAGGAGTGGCCTCAGTTCCGAGGGCCAGCGGGCGATGGAACGGTTCGCGCGGTTGGTCTGCCGGAGGCACCAACCGAGGGCGCGGGCGTGGTGTGGAAGACCGCCGTGCACGGCAAGGCTTGGTCGTCTCCGGTCATCTCCGGGGACCGCATCTGGTTGACGACCGCTTCGGAGGACGGGACCGAACTTTCGCTGGTGGTGGTGGACGTTCAGTCGGGGAAGATCCTGCGCGACGAGGTGGTGTTCAAGGTGGAGAACCCTCAGTTTTGCCACAAGTTCAACAGCTACGCTTCGCCTACCCCGGCGGTTGCAGGGGGGAAGGTTTACTTGAGCTTCGGATCTCCGGGGACAGCGTGTTTCGATGAAACAAGCGGGGCCAAGCTCTGGGAACGGCGCGACTTTGTGTGCAACCACTTCCGTGGGGCGGGTTCCTCGCCTGTGGTGTGGCGCGACTCACTGCTGCTTCATTTCGACGGGAGCGACTTCCAGTATGTGGTCGCGCTGGACAGACATACCGGCAAAACCCTATGGCGCACGGACCGTACCGTAGACTTCAAGGACCTCAACGCGGAGGGCAAGCCGACCGGGGATGGTGACTTCCGAAAGGCGTTCGCGACGCCTACGGTGGTGGAATGGGAGGGGAAGTCCGTTTTTTTGAGCAGTGGCGCCAAGTGCCATTACGCCTACGATCCGGCCACGGGAAAGGAGCTCTGGCGGGTGGAAGAGCGGGGGCAGCACAGCGCGAGCGAGCGTCCCCTGTTTGCGCACGGCGTTGCATTTTTCCAGAGCGGTTTCAAGGGGCAGATTCTGGCGGTGAAACTGGGTGGAAGCGGGGTTTTGGAAGAGTCTCAACTGGCGTGGCGCGTCAAGAAGGGCGTGCCCAGCAAACCCTCGATGTTGCTGGTCGACGGAATGCTTTTCATGGTGGACGACTCGGGAATTGCCTCCTGCGTGGATGCCACCTCCGGAGAGGTCGTCTGGAGTGAGCGCATCGGCGGGAATTTTTCGGCATCCCCGATCTACGCGGATGGACGCGTCTATGCCCTGAATGAGGAGGGGAAGGTCACGACGTTTGCCGCGGAAAAAACCTTCCGTAAAATCGGGGAGGGGCAGTTTGAATCCGGCTTCATGGCATCCCCGGCGGTGGCCGGCAACGCATTGTATTTGCGGACCAAGACCCATCTTTACCGGATTGAAAAGGGGCATTGAGGGGCGCCCGCGTCGCGGGGGCGCAGCCCGTTCCTGTGCAATGAGGCGGGTTTGACCGCGTTGGGGTGCCCTGTTAGAGTCCATCCATGGAAGCGGCTGTGCGCGACCGGATTTATGAGTTCCTGCTGGAGAGCGGTCTGCGCCGGACCGCTCAGCGGGACGCTATTATCGAGGCGGCCTTCAGCCACACGGACCATTACACAGCCGAGGAGTTGTTGGTGAGGGCTCGGGCGATCGAACCGTCGGTGTCGCGGGCCACCGTGTACCGGACGCTGCCGTTGCTTGTGGAAAGCGGCTTGTTGAAGGAGCTGGACCTTGGAAAGGACCAGATGCTCTACGATCCCAATTACATCGATCACCCGCGACACAGCCACCTCATCTGTATTGACTGCAACCGGATTGTGGAGTTTGAGGACCGCAACATCGACACCCTCGAGAATTGCATCACCAAGCGGCTTGGGTTTTCTCCGGCGAAAAAACAGACGCGGATTGAGGCGACCTGTGATGAGTTCAAGCGGTCCGGGGTCTGTTTGCATCGCGACGGCAATCGCGTCTGAGCAGGGGTGCAGCGCAGTGGCTGGAGACAAGGCGGAGGTCGCGCCTGTTTGTGGAAGTTCTCTCTTGGTCAATCCGGCCCGGCTGTCCGGCGCGCTTTCCGGTCTGATACCACGTATGTGAGTTTTCTGGATTATGAGCGATGGGAACCCCGTGAATGAATCGTTCCGCCTTGTTCAGGAAAGCGGCGCGGATTTCCGCCAAATCTGACGC
>JBILKV010000163.1:0-9933 GCA_044376515.1 Chthoniobacteraceae bacterium
CCATGGCAACGCCATGGGATAACCGTCCCCAAAAAAGAATACGCCCTGAAAGGGCACCCTCACCTGCCTGGTCCATCCGAAAGCGTGGCCTCCTCATGGGGCGCCCTTTCAGGGCTTCCTGTTTGATAACGGATCAAACCCACGGCGTTGCCATGGGCTGCGAGTGGCCTCCCCCTTCGGAGCGGAAACACTCCGGTTATCATTGAGAGTTGGTCTGATGCCTTGCCGGGCCTTTCTTTGGGTGCTTTGTTAGGCAATGCTTCTCCCCAGCACTGGATGCCGCCCGCATGGCCGCCCGCATTCTGGCCGGGATGTTTGTGAATGCCGGCAGATTGCGGATGGGCTCTTTTCTGCGGAGCAGATTTCTCGCGGGCCTGAGCCCAGACACGGGCAGTTCCAACGGGTTTTCCGGCGCCTCTTGCTCCTGGCTTTATACGCCACGGGCTGGAAAGCCCTGTGGGCCGAAGATTTTCAGGGGAGCGCCCACAAGCTCGACTTCGACGGGCCGCCGATTGGCTATTCCACACGGGATGCAACCGATCCCGTCGCACGCTTGGATGAAACGCTTGGAGACGCCGGCGCGGGCACGCAACCGTATGACCCGAGGTTTGGCTACCTCCCGAGGGTGCTGGAACTGCTGCGCGTTCCGGTGTCCTCGCAGATGCTGGTTTTTTCCAAAACCTCGGTCCAGAGGCGCAGCATCGATCCGTCGAACCCGCGGGCGCTGTATTTTTCAGATGACGTGTACGTCGGCTTCATTCCCGGGGCTTCCGAGATTGAAATCGCGGCGGTGGACGCTGACTTGGGCACGGTGTTCTACACGGTGCATCAGGACAGGGAGGAGCCGTTGCGGTTCAAGCGCAGCAACGAGTGTCTTTCCTGTCATGGTGCGGCCCGGAGTATGGGGGTTCCCGGGTTTGTGCTTCGCTCGTTGGATACCGATGACGAGGGGGAGGTTGTCCCCGCCACCGACACTTCGGCGGTGACGCACTGCACTCCGGTGGCTGAGCGTTGGGGCGGTTGGTACGTGACCAACGCTCCCGCGGACTGGGTCCACCGTGCCAACCATCCCGGACAGGACGAGCAGAGCGAGGCTCAAAAACGGCGGCTTCTCGGCAAGATCGGCGCCTCCAAACGCTACCCCTTTTCAGGCAGCGACACGTTGGCTCTTCTCGTGCACGACCACCAGACCCACATGCACAACTATATCACCCGACTTCAAATGGAGGGCAAACAGAGGATCGTTGAGTACGGGCATGTGCGTTATCTTGACACCCAGGTTCGCGCTTTTTTGCGCTATCTCCTCTTCACCGAGGAGGCTTCGCTTCCCTCACCAATGAAGCCGGCTCCCGGGTTTGTCGACGCTTTCCAAAAGGACGCGAAACGCGATTCCAAGGGGCGATCCCTCCGGGATTTCGATCTACAGACCCGTCTGTTCAAGTATCCATGCAGTTTCCTCCTCGACTCGGAGGCGTTCCGAAAGTTGCCCGAAATGGTGCGCCAAAAGATCCTGGACCGTCTGCATACCGTGTTGCTCGGTGAGGATCCCCATGCCGACTTTGCGGGCATCCCCGCGGCGGGTCGGCGGGCCGTTCTTGAAATTCTACGCGAAACCTGTCCCGACCTGACCCAAGGCTGGTGACCTCCCCCCATCCCCCCGATGCAACGCCGATCCTTTCTCCAGAACACCGCAAGATTCGCGCTGGGCGCTGCCGCCCTGCGCCTTCCAAACGTCTTCACAAGGGCCGCCCGCGCGCAGTCCCCCGGCGCGCCGCCCAATCTGAAGATCCAAGAGGGCAGGGACGTCGCCCTGTCCGTTCTCAAGCCCTCGGCACGTGATCTGGATTATGGACTGAAGCTACACGCGGAATCCCTCGTGTTTGACAGCTATGGGTTCGCACCCAGAGCCGCCATGGACGGCGAGGCGTTCGGCAAGGCGGTGCAGTCCGGCGCTTCCGAGGCGGAACTCAGCGACCTCCGGGAGGAGATGATGATGACGCGCTGGGCGAGCGATCCCACCGAAAGGCGGGAGTATGTGGAAGCCATGCGGGCGGCCGGAGTGACCTGTATCTTTCAGAACGCGGGGGAGGAGGGCAGTGATCCGCTGCGTTTGATGAAGCGACTCGCCCGGTTCACCTACGCCACCGACCTCGCGCGCGAGGAATGTCCCAAAGCGGTCGACCCCGCGGACGTCCGGGCCGCCAAGGCGCGGGGCGCCCACTGTCTGTATTTCTCCCTCAACGGGGTGCCCCTGCGCCAACTCTGGGAGTCGACGCGGGACGAGTTGCGGCTGATCCGGATTTTTCACCAGTTGGGAATCCGGATGATGCATCTGACGTACAATCGCAGAAATCCGATCGGCGACGGCGCGGGCGAACCGGGCAACGGCGGGTTGAGTGATTTCGGGCATCAGGTGGTCCGAGAAATGAACCGTGTCGGGGTGATCGTGGACGTGGCGCACTCGGGTTGGCGCACGAGTCTGGAGGCGGCGCGCGCGTCCGCGAAGCCGATGGTCGCCAGCCACTCCTCTTTTGGGGGCGTCTACCCGCATTTTCGGGGGAAGCCCGACGAAGTCACGCGGGCTATCTGCGACAGCGGCGGTCTCCTTGGGGTTTGCCTGATTCCACGGTTCCTCGGGGGGGACGGGGACATCGGCGCGCTGCTCAAGCACGTCGACTACGGGATCCGCACCTTTGGGGCGGAGCATGTCGCCATCGGGACGGATGTCGCCTACGTTTCACGCAACGAGGAGGCCGAACGGGCGAAAGTACCCAAGCAGGCAAGGACGCGTCCGGCGATGTCGGCCGACTCGGCCCGATGGGAGCATCTCTGGCCGGCGGACGATTTTGTGCCGAAGCCACACGCTGAAAAAAGCCTGGCCTGGACCAACTGGCCGCTCTTCACGGTCGGCCTGGTGCAGTTGGGCCACTCCGACGAAACAATTCGCAGGGTGCTCGGGGAAAACGTGCTGCGCGTTCTGGCTGCAAACGCCGTCCGCTGAGCTGGAAGCGCTTCGCGCCTTCGGAGGAGCCCGGGGGATGCCCAAGCAAAAGGGTCAGTACTTTGGAAAGATGGCGGGGGTGGGAAAACGGTCGTCGGGGTTGTTCGAATCGCCAACGTACTCCTCGCGGGGAATGTTTACCGCCGGCCAAGCCTTGGGGCGTATCCGCACTACACGCCCCTCGCGGATCCCTTCGATGACAAGGTCCGTTTCGAAACGAATGCGTATGCCGCTGCTCAGAAAGGGCACTTCCGCAGTGCGTTTCTCGACCTCGATCACTGAACCCTTGGAGGCCATGTGCGCCGGTCCGTACCCGCCGCCTGCGTGTTTGAGCGTGTTTTCCACTCCGTTCATGACTGCTTCCACGCCTTTCTGGAAGTCCTCGTAGAGTTCCGCGTCCATCCCGCCGAAGAGGGTCGCGGTGACCGTCGCGCGCCCGAACTTGCCGTATTCGACGGCGTCCACCGATGCGGGCATCCAGCGTTTGCGAATGAAGGCCCTGTGCCGTTCGGTCTGGTTTTTGGCGGCGCGTTCGAGGGCGGCTTCGTCCAGCCAGATGTCCGAGATGTGAAAGCGTGTGAAGATGCCATCCGGCGTGGGCGTCCAGCAGATACCCAGCAAAACCTCCTGTCCATCCAGCGCCTTTTTTCCGTCCGCGGGCCATGAACCTTCAGAAATCAATTCGTCGAGGCTGTGGCTAAACGGACCGCGCCAGACCCGTGTGGCTGCATCGAAGGTGAGCTTCTCCTCGCTTGCGCCGCCGCCGCCGCCGCCGCCGCCGCCGCGGGGTACTCTTGTCGCGAGGAGGAAACCTTCGCGGTTTTTGACCTCCACCTCCTTGAGTTTCCACACCAACCCCTGACGCATGCAGAAACTGGGTTCGTCCTCAAGGACTGCGACGTGGTTTTCGGCGGGAGCAATGCCCTTGCCGCTGTACCCGGCCGTGGCGTTGCGGTTGTCCAACGGCAGCACTGGGACCGCCGAGAACTTCGGGTCCGGGGGAAGGTAGGCGAGTGCATGCAATACCGTCCCCAAGGGAACATCGCGAATGTCCGCCGGAGCGGCATGGTAGCGGACGATTCCGTAGGGGAGCAGGGCAAAGGGATGCGGCGCGTTGCGGAAGAACGTCCCTTCGCCCTGAATCCGCAGGCTTCCGCGCCGGTTTGCATGGTCGACAAAAACAAGTTCGCCGCGGTAGGCGAGCGCCTTCTCAATCGGCGGAAACGTCCCCGACACAGGGCGGAAGGGTTCAATCTTTCCTTCCTGGCTCTTCGATTTTTGGTCTTGGGGTGCGGGGGCTGCCGCGTTGGCGGCATTCCCCAGAGGGACGATCGCCCAGGCTAGCACTCCCAACCAAAGCCCCCTCGGCAACCGAGAACTCAAAACCGAGAGCCAAGCGCCCAGAAATGGGGAGGTTTTCATGAACTTATCGCGCATTTTTATAGGGTTGGCTATCGCTCTGGGAGGAGTTGGTGCGGGGGGCCAGAACGTGAAGGTCCGGGTCAAGGGGTTCGTCTTTGCGGAAGGGAGGGATCACCAGCCCATGAGTTTGCCCCACCTGCGGACAGTCAGTCGAGCAGGAGTGCATAAACTTCCTGATCGTACCACCCATCGAAAACGCTCTCCGCGCGGCGAGGCCTCTCTTCGTGGGAGAATTGGAGCAGTTCCGGAATGGCCCCACTGCGCATGTTCGCCGTGGCTCACCGAATCCCGCCCTTTGGGAGTTGGTCAAAATCCTTTTCGATGGAGATGAGATCGCTCACGACCGTCGTGATGAGCGCCGAACCCTAAATCCTTGACGAAGCAGTCCCTCGGGGTTCTAACCAGCGGCTTATGAGAGGGCACACCCCATTCCTCCGCCACACAGCCCTCCTTGGAACTGCGACTTGCGGCCCGCGGTCGGATTGGCGTGGGGAGGAGGGCGGATCCTTCCGCTGCACGAGGTCGGAGGATTTGATTCGGTTGCCGCACCTTTTGATTCGGAGGACGGTGCGCCGGCTCCTGCAACGCACAAGGATCCTCCCCTGGCTCGCGGTTTTGTGCTGCGTACCGTCGACGCTTCCGGCAGCTGATTTGTTTGAGGATCAGGTTGTTCCATTTACCAAAAAGTATTGTCAGGGCTGCCATGAGCCTCGAAAAGCCAAGGGCGGACTCGACTTTACCCGTTACGGCAGCGAGCGCGATGTAACCGATGATTTCCGTCGCTGGAACAGCATCGTCGATTTCATCCGGCGCGGCGAGATGCCTCCGGAGGACGAAAGGCAACCCTCGATCGAGGAGCGAAACGCCGTGATTGGGGCGGTGGAGACCATGCTCGTCGCCGAGGCCAACAAGCATGCCGGTGATCCCGGAAACATCCTGCCCCGGCGCCTTTCAAACACGGAGTATGATCTTTCCATCCGCGACCTCACCGGCGTCCCTATCCGCGCCACCGCGGAATTTCCCTCCGACCCTGCCGGAGGCGAGGGCTTCGACAACACGGGCGAAGCGCTTGGGATGACTCCGGCCCAACTCACCAAGTATCTGGCTGCCGCACAAACGGTGTCCCAACACCTCGTGCTCAAGCCGGGCGGCCTCAGCTTCGCTCCTTTCCCTGTCACCTCATACAACGAGCGGAAAAAGCTGGCGGAGCAAGCCGTCATCGATTTCTACAAGAAACATGAGGTGAAGCTTGGGAGTTACCTCGAGGCG
The DNA here is from genome assembly GCA_044376515.1 of Chthoniobacteraceae bacterium. Taxonomy (GTDB): domain Bacteria; phylum Verrucomicrobiota; class Verrucomicrobiia; order Chthoniobacterales; family Chthoniobacteraceae; genus Chth-196. The sequence goes on from JBILKV010000163.1 coordinate 5,693, forward strand.
GCCTGGCGTTACAAACATCGCGGAGCAGGAGAGCAAAGCGCCTCGATCGAAAGTTGGGCCGTTCGGAGTGATTTGAGCGGGAAGTACCTTGGCCTGGTCGCGAAAACCCTCGGCGAGGCCAGCGAACTCAGTGGCCCCTTGAAACAGCTGGGGCTGATGTGGGATGCGCTTCCCGCGCCCTCGAGCGGACACGAAGTCCCCCGGCGGATGGGCGACATTGAGCAACTCATCGCCTTCATACAGGGCAACCTCGTGGCGAGAGAACCCAACCTGATCCCGGGGCATTGGGCAATCGGTCACCTTGCCCTCCGGGCTCAGGTGGCCGCCGCGCGCGACAAGTTCGATCTCGGCGCGCTCAGGGCGCGTACCACCCTCAGGCCCGGACGCATTGTCGGGCGCAGGGGGGACCCCAACCTCCGGGGGACCTCAATCTTCCTCCGCGTCGATCCCGCCTTTGGCAGCGAGTCGGGGGGGGTCGTCACCGTGCATCGTCCGGTTTTCAGCAAGTCCAAAAACCTGCCCCGCACCGAGAAGGATGAAAAGGATCAACTTGTCGAGACCCTGCGTTCGGTTCTCGAGCGCGACGCGCCTGAGCTCGCCAAAACACTGGCCTTCGGGACGCACCCGTCAGGAGAGGCCATCAGCCCCGACTCCTTTGTGGTCAGAGCACCGGCGATCCTCGAAATTCCGCTCAGTCCGGAAGCAGTGGCAGCCCTGAACGACAAGTTGGTTCTGTTTGATTGCGAACTCGATGGCCAATCCTCGCCCAAGGCGGTCATCGCCATTTCAGCCGCCCTCGGAAAATGCCCAGATATTCCGTACAACGCTGGTGCCGAGCTTCTTGTGAGAGGCCAGAGCGAGGCGGCGAGGGAGATAGCGGCGTCCGCTGGAAACATCTGCTCCACCTTCCCAAACCGCTTCGTTTTTGTGGACGCCGGCCGCGGAGTGACTGCCGGCTTCCATCTGGTGGAAGGCTTCTTCCGCGACGACCGGCCGCTTGTCGAAAAAGTCATCTCCGAGGAGGCGCAGGCCGAAATCAGCCGCCTCTGGCGTGAGCTCGATTTCATCACCGAAAGCACCGAAACCATGCTGCGCGGTTTTGTCTGGTTCGAGCGCGCCGAGCGCCACGTCCTTCAAGAGGAACGGTTCGACTTCCTTCGGGCGGAGGATCCTCTGCTGGTTGGGGAGGAACTTCTCTCCAAGTTCGAGCGCAATTATCTCGAAAAACTCGGGGTGAAACTCGTGGAGGACGCGCTCCAACCCCAAGCGCCGGACGGGCAGTTCGACCTCATCCACGGATTCTTTGAGCGAATCCGAGCCGGGCTCGAGGAGCATCGCAAAACCCTGCAGGAGGCCGAAAAGCCCGCCCTCAGCCAGTTGGAACGGCTCGCGGAACGCGCCTTCAGCCGCCCGCTTTTGCCAGAGGAGGCCGCCACGTTGCGCGGCCTTTATCAACGGCTTAAAAACCAGGGGCAGGGTGTTGAGGAATCGTTGCGGGGTGTCTTTACCGCCATCCTCATGGCCCCGGAATTTTTCTACCGCATTCCGAACGCGCCCGAGGGGAGGGGAGTGCATCCGCTTTCAAACGAAGATCTTGCGCGGAGACTGAGTTACTTCCTCTGGTCCTCGCTCCCCGACGCCGGACTGCTTGCCGCCGTTAAGAGCGGCGCCCTCCAGGGTGAGGACGGCCTGCGCGCGGAAACCCGCCGCATGCTCAGGGATCCGAAGATCGAAGCCTTCGCGCGCGAGTTTTTCGGCCAGTGGTTGCGCTACCGCGACTACCTGGCAAAAGACCCGATTCCCGCGGGTACCTTCGCTGGATACGACGACGGCCTCCGGCAGGCGATGTTCGAGGCTCCGACCCGCCTCATCACGGACCTCATCCTGAGGGACCAACCCGTCGCGGAGTTGCTGCGCGGTGATTCCGCCTTCGTGAACGAAGCCCTATCAAAACACTACGGGGAAGGCATCGAATCCGAGTATCGCAGGCACTCCACGGATCCCACCCAATGGCACCGCGTGGAAGGTCTCCGCCAAGCGGGGCGCGGCGGCCTTTTCGGGATGCCCGTGATCCTCGCGAAAAACTCCGCCGGTCCGCGGACAAGCCCCGTGAAACGCGGGTTTTGGTTGGCACACCACCTTCTCGGACAGCATTTTCCCCCTCCGCCCGCGGATGTTCCCGAGCTCCCGAAGACGGAGAAGGAGGCTTCGAAAACCATCCGTGAACTTCTCGCGGACCATGTCGCGGACTCCAAGTGCGCCATGTGCCATGTTCACTTCGACGGTCTCGGCCTCGCCCTTGAAGGCTTTGATGCGGTTGGCAGGGCGCGCTCCACCGACCAGGCCGGACGTGCCATACTTGCGAGCGGACAACTCCAAGGCGCCGGCGAGGTGCGGGGCATCGCAGGGCTCATCGACTACATCGAGAAAAACCGGCGTCAGGATTTCGACCGCCAGCTGTGCCGCAAGTTCCTCGGTTACGCGCTGGGACGCTCGGTGTTGCTCTCCGATCGCTCGCTTCTTCTCGAGATGGAGCGGTCGCTGCAGACCGATGGTCGCTTCTCCGCGCTTTTTGAAACGGTCGTGTTGAGCCCGCAGTTTCGCCGGCAACGGGGCCGCGCTTTCGCCCAGCAGGAGGACAGGGTGGCGCGATGATTCAATCTGGATTCCGGCCGCGCGATCGTACATTCCTTGAGTTGTCCGCCCCCAACCTGCTTCGCCCCATGACCACTCACCCCGTCTCCCGCCGCGTTGTGCTTAAAAGCCTCGGAGCAACCGTGGCGCTCCCTTGGTTGGAATCCATGGCCCGTGCTGCCGACGGGCGGTCGGCCGACAAGACGCCTCCCAAACGGTTCGCCTTCCTGTTTTTCGGCGACGGAATCCACCCCGCCGAGTGGTGGACCCGAGGCAACGGCACCGGCCTCGAACTCGGCCCCGCATTCGCCTCACTCGAATCGGTGAAGGAAAAGGTGAACTTCATCCACGGCCTCAAGAACCCGTACGGATACGGGCATGCCCTTGGAGCCGCGGCCATACTGAGCGGGGTGAGTCCAAAGCACGGACGCGAAATCCGGGCGGCTGCAAGCCTCGACCAAGTGTTGGCCAGGCGGATTGGCGATGCTACCGCCCTCTCGAGCCTGGTGCTTGCCTGCGAACGTCCCATCAGTGGCTTCCACGAGTCCGGAAACTCAATGATGTACGCCTCGCACGTCTCCTGGAGTTCCCCCGTGTCGCCTGTGCCCGCGGAGCTCTATCCGGCGCTGGCGTTCGACAGCCTCTTTGAGAGCCGTGGCAATCTGGCCCACCTCAGCGTGCTCGACCATGTTCGGCAACAGCTCAAGGATGTCTCCCGAAAGGTCTCGCGCTCGGACCAGGCCAAGATCGACGAGTATGCCACCAGTATCCGCGAGGTGGAAACCCGTCTGGCGCGCTTGAAGGCTAACGACAAGGATGCTTCGAGTGACGCGCTCAAGGCCAAGCGTCCACCCAACGGACTGCCCACGCAACTCGACGTCCACGTTCGTTTGATGTGTGACATCATTGCCCTTGCGTTCCAAGCCGACCGCACCCGGATCGCTACGATGCTCCTCACCAACAATTTGTCTGGACAGGTTTACCCCTTCCTCGGGCTGCGCGGCGATCACCACAGCTTTTCCCACACCTGGCAAAAGCAGGAGTTCGCGTCGATCACTCGGTTCTGGATTGAGCAGTATGCTTACCTCCTCGGAAAACTCGCCGCCACGCAGGAGGGCGATCGCACCGTGCTCGATAATTCATGCATCGTGCTCGCCAACGAACAGTGGATTGCGCATAGCGCCGAGAGGGTCCCGCTTCTCTTGGCGGGCGGTCTTGGCGGCGCATTCCAAACCGGGCGCTCCTTGGATTTCGAGAGCAGCCCGAACCGCAAGTTCTCCAGTCTGCTGATGACCATCGCGGACCGCATGGGCCTGACGCTCGAGAGCTTCGGAGACTCTAACCAACCGCTCGAAGTCTGACGGGCTTTGTTGGTTTGAACCTTCCAGCGGCGCGGGCGCTTGACTCTTCACCCGCGTCATCTCCCGCTTGTGCTTGGACCGATAACACGCAGGGGCGTACGGTGTGCAAATTCAAACGGCCACCTGCCGGGAGTCCGATGCCGGTTATGTTAGAACGCTTTCCCGGACTTTGGGAAGCGGCTGGCGTCACGTGTTAGGGTGGAGATCCCGGATGCGAGGCGAGGCGCGACCAAACAGTGCCAGCCA
>JBILKV010000262.1:0-5568 GCA_044376515.1 Chthoniobacteraceae bacterium
TTCCGTGGGCGAACTCGTGCGCCGCAACGAGGCCACCTGCAAGGTGCTGCCTACGGATTCCACCTGGTTCGGGGTGACTTACCGCGAGGACAAGCCGATCGTGCAGGCAAGCATCGCCGCGCTCACCGCCAGCGGCGCCTACCCTCCGGCCCTGTGGAGTTGAAATTCAGCCCAGGCAGGCCACGGGGTGGCCCTCCCCCGGACCGCTTCCGCCACGGGTCCGCCCCCTGCCGCTGACTAGATGTGTTCGGCGATCTGGACGGCATTGAGGGCCGCCCCCTTGAGGAGTTGGTCGCCGACCACCCAGAAGGAGAGGCCGTTCTCGAGTGCACAGTCCACGCGCAACCGCCCGACCTGACAGTCATCCTGTCCGGCGACGTGCAGAGGCAGCGGGTAACTGTTGGTCGCTGGATCATCCACCAGGCGCAGCCCGGGAAAGTTCGAGAGAACCGCCCGCGCCTGCTCCAGGGAAACGGGTCGTTCAAACTCCGCGCTCACCGCCACCGAGTGCGCCCGGTACACGGGCACGCGCACGCAGGTTACCGAGGCCAGAAAGCCCTCGTGATGCATGATCCTCCGCCCCTCGTGCTGCATCTTCATTTCCTCCTTGGTGTATCCAGACTCCAGAAAGCTGTCGACGTGCGGCAGGACGTTAAAGGCGATCTGGTGCGGATAAACGCGGGACTCCACCGGCCGTCCACCGACGGTTGCGTCCACCTGGGTACGCAGTTCCTCGATGGCCTGTGCCCCGGTGCCGGACACCGCCTGGTAGCTGGAGGCAAAGACGCGCCGCACTCCGAAGGCCTGATGCAGCGGCCAGAGCGCCATGAGGGTGATGGCTGTCGTGCAGTTCGGATTGGCGAGGATCCCCCGGCCAAGAGCAATGTCCGCCCCGTTGATTTCAGGCACCACCAGTGGCACTTGGGGGTCCATCCGGAAGGCGCTCGAGTTGTCCACCACCACCGCGCCCGCCTGAACCGCCGCCGGAGCAAACGTCTTTGAAATCGACCCACCCGCGCTGAAAAGGGCCAGATCCACCCCCGCAAACGAATCCTCCCGTAATTCCCGGACCGGGACCTGCTCCCCTTTAAATAACAAATGTTTGCCTGCGGACCTTGCCGAGGCCAGTAGAGTCAGTTTGGAGACGGGAAATTTCCGACGTTCGAGGACGTTTAGGATTTCAACCCCGACGGCCCCTGACGCCCCGACGACAGCAACATGCAAATTCCGGCTCATAAACGTCCAAACTAACACAGGTTTCCCCCTCCCATGCAAATCCGCGTTCACATTGCCACCCAAACCCTGGATCTGCTGGATGCCTCAGGCGCACTTGTCAGACGCTATGTCGTCTCCACCTCCAAATTTGGCACGGGATTCGAGCCGGGAAGCCAGAAAACGCCCACCGGTTCGTTTGTCGTGGAATCCAAATGGGGCAATGGCGCGCCGGAGGGCGAAATTTTCGTCGCGCGGGCGGCCACTGGAAGTTACGGGGCCGAGGACGATCCGGCCGACCACGTTCAGACGCGGATTCTCTGGCTCACCGGGCTGTCGGAAGAAAACGCCAACACCCACTCCCGCTACATCTACATCCACGGCACCAACGCCGAGAGCAAACTGGGCACGCCGGCGAGCCACGGCTGCATCCGGATGAGCAACGCGGACGTGGTGGATTTGTTTGACCGCGTGGAGGTGGGTACCCCGGTTTGGATTGCCGAGGAGGAAACCCGCTAAAAAGTGTTTGTTTTCCACAGACTCATCCCGTAAGCCATTGGGCGCGCCGCAAGGCGTCTCTAATAAAGGAACATCATATTATGAAAAACATTGCTTTCATGACCCTCGTGCTTGTTGCGTTCGGCCTCGGTGCTTGCGCCAAGGACCATCATCACGGCGCCGACCAGCATCCCGTTTCCAAGAACGTCAAGGGCTTCAAAAAGTAGTCCTGGATCCGGTCAAGTCACCGGTTCACCAGTCAAAAAACCAGACGCCTCCGGGCTGTCTGGTTTTTTTATTGGTTCCCCACGAAAACCCGCCCAGGCATCCGGCCCACCCTTTCCCCCCAAATCTACGCCCATTCGTCCCGGCTGCGGACGACTTTCAGCCGCGCCTGCGCCCCCCGAACGCGGCCTCCCCTGCCCCATCTAGTTCCGAGCCCAGGCAAGACCAGCGGCTCCCGCGACCGCAAGCACCCCGCCAAAAATAGCGCGTCTCTTGGGCAGGGTTCCCTCAGTCCACCAGGCGAGCGCCATGGTCACCAAGGGTGAAGTCGCGACAATCGGCAGGACCAGCGCGCTGGGCGAGGTCCGGAGCGCCCACTGGAAAGAGGCCACCCCGAGGCTCGGCCCCGAGAGGGCGTTACCCACCACCAGCAACGAGGCAGCCTTCCATTGCGGCAGGGGCTGCAGATCCTCCCTCAAACGGCCCGTCCGTTTCAGCACGAGCCAGAAGAGCAGCGTCAGCGCCACCCCCGCGGTGATCCTCTGGTAGGCCGCGGTTCCGCCATCCACGGCGACCCCGTTCAGCGTGGCGACTGCATTGGCCATCCGCGAGAAAACCGCGCCCAGTCCCTGGCCCAAGGCCGAACCTATCCCAAACAACACCCCCGCACGAAACGTCGATTTGTCCACCTCCTGCCGCGTGTCTGGAGCAAGCGCCAGCCCCACACCCACCAGGATAAGCGCCCCAAACGCGGCCTCGATCCCGCTGATCCGCGTGTCCAGGAGAAAGTACTCGGCCACCCCGGCGATCGGGGCCCCCAGACACTGCGTGAGGAGGATGGCCAGCCGCGGCCCGATCCGGGGGAGCGCACCGAAGAGCGCCATATCCCCGAGTCCAAACCCGATCGCCCCGCTTAGCAGGAACCACGGCAATGCAGGCCCCCCCCAGCCCCCGCCGAAACCGTGCGCCCAAATTCCCAGCAGCACCATCGCCAGCACTAACCGAGACACATTGGCCTGCATGGAGCCAAGCAGCCTCGCCGAACGCGAAGCAAAAAGAACGGACGCAGAGAAAAGAACGGTCGCAAAAACGGAGGGCAGCATGGGAGGCGGGAAGGCAGTCCCGATCTGAACCGAATGTTCCGGGGAAGTCACTCCCAGCCGCGCGGGCGCAACCGGCGGACTACTTGAACAATTTCACCGCCGGGTGCCCGTCGACGTCCAGATAGACAAAGTCCCCCCCCTTTTGAGGCGATTCAATACGCATCTGCTTGAGCGTTGTCCCCTGCCCCGAGCCCTGAATGGAGACCACCTTGAGCCGGCGGACCAGCACGCCCGTATCATCGTAAGCCTCGCTCTTTAAAATTCCTCCGTTGTCCTGACTCACCCACACCACCACCTCCTTGTAGACCGACCGCACCCCGGAAGGACGGTGCACCCGGATTTTCCAGCATTTTAAATAAAGCGGCGGCAGCAGCCTCTCCTCCCCCTCCAACTCGGCCTTGTTCCAGTAGAGAAACCGCATCGCCAAATCTTCGTACAAGACCCCCATGCCAGCGATTTCATCACCGAACTGGGCGCGCTGAACGCCGCCGGTGGTCGACTGGACCTGCACCGAAGCCTCCTTTGCGCCAAACGAAAGGGTGACCGCCTGGGGGTCGGGCGCCTGCGCCTCGGGAAACTCAAACCGCAGTTCCCCGCCGTTCATTACCATCTTGTACGGAAGCTTGCGTGCGCCCATCCGGAGTTTGCCGTTGAGCGCCTGGCGAATGGCGGCCTGGGATTCGCGCACGCCGCGCAGCACCGCCAGCGGATCGGGACCGCCCTGAACAAACTGGGGCTCCGCCTGTTCTGGCTTTGGCGGGGCGGCGATCAGCGCGGAACCCGCGCCCGCAGTCCAGCCAAAAGCCGCAACCAGCGCTACAACCAACGCTGTGCGCGCAACCCATCCGGCGGAGCGCGCCCACAAAGCGCGCCGGAAGCGCGGCGCCCCGCCCGGCCGGGGGCCCGACACAAACAAGGTCGAATTCATTTTCCCGCGCAACGCTTCGCTCATAAGGTCAACACTCTTCCACGACTGAGATGGACCAGCATCTTCTTTTTCTTCTCAACCAGCGGTGGACGCATCCTTTTTTGGACCGGCTTTTGGGAACCCTCTCCAGCATGGAGTTCTGGGCTCCTTTCCTGCTTTTAGGAGCCGCCTGCCTCGTCTGGAAACAGAAGCACCGGGGCACCGCATGCGTCCTCATCTGCGTGGTGGGTGTCTGCATCAACGAATCCTGCATCGCCCAGCCGCTCAAAAAACTGACCCACCGCGCCCGGCCCCACCAGTCGCTGGAGGGCGTCCGCCGCGTGGATGTCGCGGGGGTCCGGCCGAGGCTGCTTTCGCTGGCCCATCCCATGCAGGTCAGCCGCTCCGGCCCACCCCGACCGGAGGACCCCATGCGCCGCTCCTTTCCCTCCGCGCACGTGCTCAATTCCACGCTGCTCGGCATGGTGCTCTGGAGTTTCCTGCGGTGGCCGGGCTGGCTTCTGCTACCGCCGCTCATGGCCTGGTCGCGCGTGTACACGGGGGCGCACTGGCCAAGCGACGTACTCGCCTCCCTCCTGATCGGCGCTCCCCTGAGCCTCCTGCTGCTCAAGGTTTGCGAATCCCTCTGGAGAGGCCCGCTCACGCGGCTCCGTCCCCAGTGGACCGCCGACAGTCCCACCTTGGTTTTCCCCCTCTCAGCGGCCTCGGACGGCGGGAATCAGTCCAAAACAATCTGAGCGCCCCGCTCCCATCATGACCTCAAAACGCTGGATCTTCCTCGCGCTCGGCCTACTCACCCTGCTCCGCTTCTGGCTGGCGACCTCCATAGAACTATCCCCCGATGAGGCCTACTACTACCAGTGGAGCCTACGCCCCGATCTCTGCTACTTCAGCAAGGGGCCCGGCGTCGCCGTGGCGATCCGTCTGGGGACGATGCTCCTGGGAGTGAGCGAGGCGGGGGTCCGCCTGCTCAGCCCGCTGCTTTCGCTCGCCACCAGCGTGCTGGTTTACCGCTTCACCCGGCGCCTCTTTTCAGAGCGCACGGCACTCTGGGCGCTGGTGGCTTCCAACCTCATGCCGATTTTTAACGTTGGCAGCGTCGTCATGACCATCGATCCGCTTTCCATCTTCTTCTGGACCGCGGCTCTTTACACCTTCTGGTTGGCGCTCGAACATTCCAGCCTCTGGGAGGAGGACCAGCCGGGGGCGGGTTGGAGCCTGTGGTGGCCGTCGACCGGCTTGCTCATCGGACTCGGTTTTCTCTGCAAATGGACCAACGGCATGCAGTTGGTTTCCATCATCGCCCTGCTGCTTTCCGGCCCCCGCCTCAGACGCCACTTCCGCCAACCGGGCTTCTGGATGCTGGTTCTGGTGTTTCTCATTTTCACCATTCCCCCGCTGGTTTGGAACGCCCAGCACCTGTGGATCACCTTCTCCCACCTTTCCCAGCGGGGCGGTCTCCAGTCGGGCTTCCAGATCCGTCCGGGCGAACCCTTCAGCTTTTTGGGAGCACACGCAGTGGTCTACTCCCCGGTCTTTTTCATCGCGATGGTGGCGACGCTTGTCCGCGAATTCCCGCGCGCTCGGGACCACTTCAAACCG
>JBILKV010000380.1:0-5563 GCA_044376515.1 Chthoniobacteraceae bacterium
GGATCCCGCAGCGATCGCGGTCCCGCCAAAGATCCAGTTGTTGGCCGTCCCGGCAAGGATGAGGGAGCCTCCTGAGAGCGTGCCCGCAATCACTTCGTTGGAAAAATCCAGAGGCCGCACTCCCCGGTAGGCGGTATTGTTCTCGGATACGGCGAAGCTGGTGCCGGAACCTGTCGGGGAACCATCCACGAGGAGCCAGGGGACAATCGCCCGGTTGATCGTATTGTTCACGCCGCCCTGGCCGACAGCCGTTGCCGCTGTTGCAAGCGTCAGCCCGGCCCAAGTGCCGCCAATCGTGGTCACGCCCCGCACCAGACCCGTCGCCTGACTGGCGCGGGTGACCGAGTTTCCCGAGAACAATAACGATCCAGCCTGGGTGGTGAAGGTGACCAGGTTGAACCCGCTGCTCAGAATGAGATTACCACCGATACCAATCCCCTCATTAACAGCCGCCGAGGCATTACCCACCAGCTCGAATCCCGAGGCATTCAGGGTAAGGGTACGGCCGTTTCCGATGCGTGCTCCGTAGGCGGTGCCCGAGTTGTCCAAACGCAGAATGTTGCCCATGGACAGGCCGGAAACGGTTCCCGCGTTGACGGTAGAATTTCCGCCGGAACCGGCCTGTCCGGAACCGCTCAAAATGACGAGACCCTGGTTGATGGTCAGGCCGCTCTGGGTGTTGGTGCCGGTGAGCACCAGCGTGTTCGCACCCACCTTGGTCAGCAGCGCACCGCCAATCGTGCCCGAAACGGTCAGGCTGCCACCCCGGGTGACGCCGCTGACGGCGTTGATGAAGCTGGTGCCGATTCCCGACGGTGCAGCAACCAGCAGCGATCCGCTCAGCGTGACAGCCGTCGCGCTGCTGTTGATAAGGGCTCCCAGCGCACTGACCGGACCCGTACCGGTGATGTTTCCCGCACCGCCAAATCCAAACCCTGAGATCGAAATCCGCTCCGGAAGGGCGGGGCTGAAGCCGTTCAAATCGAGCACCGGCGACAGTGCGGCGGCGGTGACAACCTGAGTGTTGCCTGAGGGGGTAAGCGCGGCAGTGAAGTTGGACGATATCGAAAAGGAGGTGCCGCCCAGAATGGCGGTGATGACGGCCCCGGCTGGAATACTCCCATTACCGCCAACCGCCATCCCCACCGCAAGGTTCGCCGTGCTGTCGAGTGGATTGAGATACACAATATTTGAACCCACAAAGCCTGTCGGGGCGTTTTGATTGGAGTTGCTGGTGAACGCGGGCCTGCCGATGGTGGTGGTACCTACGGGATCCCCCAAAGCCGTGCTGGTTCCCAGTTTGAGGACCCCCGCGCTGACAAAAAGACTGCCAGCGAAGCTGGAGGGGTTTTCGCCCGCCAAGATGAGCGTGTTGGGGGTCAGCTTTGTGAAGGTGGTTCCAGCGCCTACGGTCAGCTGGCCATTGAGTGTGATGTCACCGAAGCCACCGACGCTCGCCCCCGAGGTGCCCACGGTCAGACTGCCAGCTAAGCTGGCGGCGTTGGCGCTGCTGTTCCAAAGGGCTGCAGTGGAGTTGAAGTTCATCAGCCCCGGCCCGTTACCGTTGAGCTGGACGTTGCCGAGAACACCTGTGGTTCCGTTCAAGTCGAGGCCACCGGCGGAGGAGGCGGTCAGCGTGCCGGGGGCGGTGGTGTTGAAGGTTTGTGAGATGAGGAAGGAAGTGCCACCCACGATCGAAGTGATGTAGGCGTTTGCGGGCACGGAGGTTCCTCCGGTCAGCAACATGCCCGGCGCCAGGCCGAGGCTCGACACGGTGTCGCCTCCCTGAAGCGTGACGAGACTGGAATTAACGGCCGTCACCGGCGGGGTGGTGGTGCTGGCTGTTGCACTTGTGATGCGAGTGGTACCGGCGGGCAGCGCATTGGCTGAGGCCACCAGGACCATCCCGCCATTGACAGTCAGGTCCCCGCGGAAGGAGCCGGTGTTGCTCCCGCCAATGACCAGCATGCCGGGGCCGGTCTTGAAGAGGGCGTTGGCACCGGTACTGGTGCCTGCCTGGCTGATCTGCCCCAGCAGCTGCAAGGCGCTGCCGGTCTGAAAGATGGACAACGGGCTGGTGCTGAGCGTCACTCCCGGCCCCACACTGATGGGGCCCCCAAAGCCAAACCAGCCCCCTGCGAGGGAACTCAAGGCACCGTTGACCAGATTGAGGGTGCCGCCCGCCCCAAAGCTTGCCGACCCGGTGAGCACCGCGCCGAAAACGGTCCCGAGCGTGTCAATCGTGTCAACGGTACCGGCCTGCAAAACGAAGTCGGCGTCGATCTGCGCCGCCAGACTGGAGTTGTTAGCGGGGGCGCTGTAGAGATTTCCTGCAGCGATGGCTCGATAACCGAAAGGGGTGCCGCCGCCGGTGGTGTCGGGACCCGAGTAGAGTAAACGCTGGCCCCCCGTGCCCGCGAGGTTTCCGGCCTTGTAGGCGATGGTATGCGGGCCGGGAGCCAGATACACTGTCGCGCCCGCAGTGTCGCTAAAGCTCCCGGCACCAGTCGCACCTGCGTTGTTCTGCAGCACCGAAGCCCCGTTGATGTAGAGAATCAGCTGGTCGTCGGCCGCGCTGGTGAAGGTGTAGTTGCCGCCGGTGGTGATCTGGAGCAAACCGGTGTAGGCTGCCTGTGAATTTTGGAAATTCACGGTCGCATTCGCCGGCCTGTTGAGGAAACCCGCATCCGAGGGGGAGGAAACGCTCTGGGCGCTGTACCCAATTCCCCCGATGAGCCCCGAAACGGCCGAGATGGTTCCAGCGCGGGTGGAGGTGGAGGTGAAAAAGGCGTTCAACCCGCCCGGCTGGAAGTCGGTTGGCACCGTGGTACCCAGCCCGCTGGTTTTGACCGCGATGAGCGGGGCGGTGTTCCCGTTGAGGGTCACGGTTCCGCCCACGGCGTAGGCACTCGCCGTAGAAGTGCCCAGCGTCACCAGATCAGGGAAGATGACCGTGCCCAGTCCGATGTTGACGGGTTTGGGGCCTTCATAGTCGTAAACAGTGACCGTGGTGCCGAGCGAGGAATTGATTCGCACCGGTTCGGAGCCGGTGTTGGAAAGCGACTCCACCCGCAAGCCGTAGTTGCCGGAACCAAGCACGTTGAGGATCTGACCACCGCTCATCGAAACCTTCGGCACTTGGATGATGTTGCCGGTATTTGCGATGCCGAAAGTCCCAATCTGCAGGGTGATCGCCGAGGTGCTTGTGCCCGCCACAATTCCCGCCGGGTAGAAAATTGTCCCGAAACTGGAGGCCCCACTGTTGAGCAATTGGAGCAGTCCCCCATTGATGGTCACGTTCCCACTGGGAAGCGGAAAGGGGTTGGACCCGTTGAGACCCGACAACTGGAGCGTCCCGCCGTTGAGGGTGAGCCCCCCGGTAAAACTGTTGTTGTTGAGCAGGGCCAGAGTGCCCAACCCCGTTTTGGTGAGCGAGGAGGTCTCGTCGGTGCCGGCGATGGCCCCGCTCAGGGTGAGGGTGGCCTGCGGGGCCTCCACGTTGAGGGTCGTCCCGCCGGCGGGCAAGGTGGTGTCGCTGCTCAGGGTCAGGCTATTGAGGCCGCGCAGGTTGAGGTGCGATCCCAGCGTGAACGCGTTGCCGATCGTGCGCGCGGCATCCGTCACCAGCGTCGTGTTGTTGCCCATGGTTAACGGGCCCGTCCCCAGCGGACCGGCCGTGATATTATTGGGGGCTCCAGTGCTGCTGCCCCCAAGAACCAGCCCGCCAGCGCGGACGTCGACCCCGCCGGTAAAGTTGCTGGTGCCGCTGCTGAGTTGCAGGAGGCCGTTGCCGGTCTTGATAATGCCCCCCGGTCCGGTGCCGGCGGTGTCGGTGATCATCGCGCCGACGTTGAGCGTGGGCGTGATCGGTGCGATAGAGGCATTGTTGTTCACCGTCACGGCCGCCACGTTGAAGGTGCGGGTGGCCCCGTTGAGATCCAGCACGGAGGGACCTCCCGAGGAGACCGTGGCAATGGTGCTCACGTTGGAGGAAGTGGCCGTGATGTCCCCGGCCAGTTTCAGGGTGCTCCCGATGGTGAACGTGCCGGTGCCGACGGCTGTAGCGGTACCCGCCTTGGTGAGCACCACCGAGACGCCGTCCGGTTCGACGGACTGGATGAAGGTCCCGGCCGGGATGTTGGTGCCGGTAATCGGCATGCCGGCCGCAAGGCCGACCGTCGTGGGCAGGGTGATCGTGGTTGAATTCGCTTCGGTCGAGCCGCTCCCGTAGGGGGTGAGTGTCACCGTACCGCTGGCGTTGGCGGTGCCGCTCAACAGGACCTGCGTGGAATTGAGGACCTGCGAGACGGTCACGCCAGTGGGAAGGCCGGTGCCGAACAAAGGCATCCCCGGCACCAGGCCGAAGGTATTGGTCATGGTCACCACGTTCGAACCGGAGGTTGTGACGGCGCTGGCGAGCGTGGAGAGCCCGCTGCCCAGAGCCAGAGTCGGCGCACCGCCCCCGTTGTTGTTGAAGGTCAGGCCGGCCAGCGTGGCGTCGTAGCTGTTCAGGTTGAGGTTGGCGCCCCCATTGAGGGTTGGAGCAACGCTGGTGGCGATCTGGCCCGTACCCAGCACCGAAACGGTGGCGGCATTGAGAATGAGGTCCCCGGCTGGGATGGCCACCGTGTTGAGGCCATCGGCATTGGCGACGCCAAGCTGGATGGTACCCGTCTGTCCTGGATTTCCATTGAGGACGGTTCCGCCCGTATAACCGTTGGAGCCCGCCATCAGCAGCACCGCGTTGTTGTAGGGGGTGTACACCAACCGCATTTTGGCTCCGAAACCGCTGTCCACGAGAGCACTGTTAAGGGTGACGGTACCTTGGTTCACGGTCAGGTAGAGATTGGCATTGCCCGCCGCCAGGGTCCCACCGGCATTCAGCCGGCCGTTGCCAACGCCAGTGCCGATTGACCGGGTGAAGTTTCCTGAGAGAACGAGGGCGCCCGCGGTCAGGTTGAGGGTGTCTGCGTTGTCGGCGAACCCGAAGGTCTGTCCGTTCGCGCTGCTCACGTAGGCCAGTGCGTTGAGCGCGTAAGTTCCTGCGGTTCCCGTTCCTGCGACATCCGCAACCGTGAAACTACCGCTGGCAAGCCGGATGTTCTGGGTGGCGCCGCCCGTGGCGGGGAGAACGGCTGCGTCGTAGCCGCGGAACCCGACGGTGTTTAAGGTTCCCACACCCAGTTGCGCATCGTAGGAAAGCAACTCCGCAGCGCTTGTCGCAAAGGGCAGAATTCCGTTCACCAGCAGGTCGGTGCCGTTGGTGAACTTCAGCCGGGTGGAAGAGCCCAGCGCAGGGATGTTATTACTGTACATCGTCGCATCGTTGAGCACGGTGAGCGTCCCCGCCTGGACCTCCAAAGAGCGCACGCCGGATGCGCCGTTTGTCAGCGTGAAGAAGTTTTGACCCTGTGCGAGCGTAAGGTTCCCGAGCGTCTCCACCACGGCCATGTTGTCCCGGCCCGTTGCGGTAAAGTTTGCGCCGCGCATCGTGATCGGCGCGGCATCGTTGATGCGGTTGTTCAAACCGGCCATCCCCGTGTTGTTGGTGAGAGTCAGCGTC
>JBILKV010000263.1:0-5551 GCA_044376515.1 Chthoniobacteraceae bacterium
GTTCGGTAGCACCCCTGTGCCTGAACGCCGCCGGAGGCGAACCGAACGCGCGCCGGAACGCTCGATGAAAATTGCGGAGTGTCGAAAAACCGCATGCTGCGGCGACCTCGCCCATCCTCGACTTCCCCGTCTCCACCAACTCGCGCGCCCGGTCAAGCCGGAGTCGGAGCAAATGCTGTCCGGGAGTCCGCTGGAGTTCCCGCCGGAAGGCATAGTGCAGGGCGCGAAGCGAAATTCCCGCCTGCCGCGCAACGTCCTCCATGCCGATGTTCCGGTGAAAATTCCGCTCCATGAACTCGGAGGCCCGCAGCAGCGCCGGGTCGGAGATGGCGAAAATCCCGGTACTACGCCTGACCACGAGTCCCTTGATGGGAACTACTTCCGGCGTGTTGGGTGGTGCCTTTCCGTCCATCAAAGAGTCCAGCAAACGGGCGGCGCGGTAGGCGATTTCGATCAGGTTTTCGTCGATGCTCGAAAGCGGCACCCGGGAGCATTCGCAAGCCAGCTCCATGTTGGCAACGCCCAGCACCGCAACATCCTCCGGCACCCTCAAGGCAGCATCCAAACAAGCCTGCACCGCATCAATCGCCAGCAGGTCGTCCAACACAAACAACGCCAGCGGTCTTGGAAGACGCCTGATCTCCCGTGAAAGCCAATCCGCCGCGCCACTCCAATCCTCGACGCGCCGCCCCCGGCCGGGCTGACCTTCGAGCAGGTGGCAGGTGTGCCCCGCCTCCGCAAGCGTCCGCACGTAACTGGAACGCCTCTCCTCCTCCACCATTCCGCGCCTGACGCTGTGCCACGCGAAGTGCCGGTAGCCGCGGTCCAAAAAATGCAGCGCTGCCGCGCGCCCCGCCCCCGCGTTGTCTCCGCGCACGCACGGGAGTCGTGAAGGCGGATGATTGCTTCCGATCAACACAGTCGGCTGCAGCCGAGCCTGCGCAGCCACAAAGCGCGCCACCCTTGGGAGCGCCGTGTCGTTGGCCAGCATACCGTCCCCGCGCCAGTGCACGGGGATCGTGGCCTCGATGGTGGCCCGCATTTCCAGGTGCCAGCCCGCCTGGCGCGCGTACCGACCGATTCCCTCGATCAACCGGGGGTCGTACCAGCCAAGGGTGACCAGGATGTTGCGCTTGGGTTTCACGGGTGCATTTAAAGTCTGTGTTTTTGCAAAAAGTGTCTCTGGATGCAATGGCGCCGGTTGATAGTATTGGACCTGTGGCTCCGGTACGCCCGTACCCCCGAGCGTCCCCCCTAAGAAGCCCCCTCCGAAAGCCTAGTCTCTCACACCGGCCCCCTCCCGCCTGTCCAGTCGTCCCTCCCATGAAAATCCCCGCCTCCGCCCGCCTGCCTGTGATTACATCCGCCGCCGCTTTCCTTCTGGGGATTGTACCCCCCGGTTTACGCGCGGAATCCGCAGGGACCACCCATTCCTACGCATCATTCGGAGGCAACACCGAGATTGTTTCGGACAAGGGCGAGGTACTCTGGAAATACCCGACAGGAACGCGAGATGGCTGGGTGCTGCCGAACGGCAACCTGTTGCTGACCCTCTCCAAGGGAGGAGCCTATCCCGGGGGCGGAGTGGTGGAGGTCACCCGGGACCACAAGATCGTCTTCGAGTACAAGGGGACCCAGGCGGAGGTGAACACCTCTCAGGCTCTCCCCAACGGCAACATCATGCTGACGGAGGCAGGACCCAACCCGCGCCTGCTCGAGGTCGACAGGACCGGCAAGGTGGTCGTGGAATTCCCGCTCCAGTGCCAGACCGCCAACGCCCACATGGAAAGCCGGATGGCGCGCAAACTGCCCAACGGAAACTATCTCGTGCCACAGCTGCTTGACCGCGTGGTGCGCGAATACACACCGAAGGGCGAGGTCGTCTGGGAATTCAAAACCCCCGACGCCCCGAAGGACTGCTGGCCCTTCACCGCCATCCGCATTCCCAACGGCAACACGGTGGTGACGCTCACCCATGGCAACAAGGTGGTGGAGATCGACCCCTCCGGAAAAATCGTTTGGGAATGCTCCAACGCGGACCTGCCCGACACCTTCAAGGACCCCTGCGGCGCGCAGTGGCTGCCCAACGGCAACATCGTGGTGACCAGTTACGCCGCCAAGGGGGACGCCATCAAACTCTTCGAAATCAGCCGCGATAAAAAAATCGTCTGGAGCCGCCAGGACGGGAAGCCCGGCGGCATTCACGAGTTCCAGATTCTGGACACCAACGGCAAGCCCATCGAGGGCCAGACCTACAAGTAGCCACCCGGCCGCTCCAAACCCGCATCCGACCACCTATGCCCGCCAATAAACCTCTTTTGCTCGCAGTCTGGGTCGTTGCATCCGCGACGGGAGGCGCTCTCGCAATGCCTGCGGACGCCGATTTTTTCGAGCGAAAGATCCGGCCGGTTCTTGCGGAGCGGTGTTTCGAATGCCACAGCGTCGAATCAAAAAGCCTCAAGGCCAACCTCCTACTGGACTCGCGGGAAGGGCTGCTCAAGGGAGGCGACACCGGCCCCGCCCTCAACGAGGCCAACCCGAAAAGGAGCCTGCTGCTCTCGGCCATCCACTACGCCGATCCCGAAACGGCCATGCCCCCAAAGAAGGCGGGCGGCCAACTGAGCCCGCAGGCCATCGCAGATTTGACGGCTTGGATGGAAGCCGGGGCACCTTGGCCGGCGGACGGCGTCGCGAAAAAAACCTCCAAGAAGTTCGACCTCGCCCAGCGCAAGCAGGATCACTGGTGTTGGATCCCTCCGAAGCCTCAGGCGGTGCCCACAGTGAGAAACAAGGCCTGGGCAAAAACGCCGGGCGACAACTTTATCCTCGCGAAGCTTGAAGCCTCCGGACTCAACCCCGCTCCGCCCGTGGACCGGAGCACTTGGTTGCGCCGCGTCACCTTCGATTTGACCGGCCTTCCCCCCACGCCTCCGGAGGTTGAGGCGTTCCTCGCGGACGACTCTTCCGCCGCGTTTTCCAAAGTGGCGGACCGGCTCCTCGGATCGTCCGCTTTTGGGGAGCGCTGGGCGCGCCATTGGATGGACTTGGTCCGCTATGCGGAAACCCGCGGACACGAATTCGACCCCATCATTCCCAACGCCTGGCAGTACCGGGACTATTTGGTGCGGGCGCTCAATGCAGACGTGCCCTACGACCAGTTTGTGAAGGAGCACATCGCGGGGGACCTTCTCCCCGCGCGGTTGCGGCCCGGCACGGCGGTCAACGAATCAATCCTTGGAACGGGTTTTTGGTTTTTGGGCGAGGAAGTCCATTCCCCCGTGGACATCCGTCAGGACGAGGTCGACCGACTGGACAACCGGCTCGATGTGATGACCAAAACGTTTCTCGGAGTCACTGTCGCGTGTGCGCGCTGCCACGACCACAAATTCGACGCGATCTCCCAGCGGGACTACTACAGCCTGATGGGTTTCCTTGTCAGCAGCAGCCAGCGGCTCGCCCGTTTTGAGACCATGGAAACCGAACGCAGGCTCTTGGCGGACCTTTCCCAACTCCGCAGGCAGGCCGGCCCGGAGCTGCTCCGCACACTGGCCCAGGCCGTGCGCCCGGGGGTTGATAGCCTCCCAGGGGTGCTGCAGGCAGCCCGCGCCGCAGTACTCTCCGCGCAACCGTTGGCACCCGACTCTCCCGCGGCGGCCTGGCTGACCGAACTCAACGCAGCCAAGGCCACCGACTCCCACCCGCTCCACGCGTTTGCCAAAGTCTGGCTGGCCCCGAAGCTCACGCCCATCGCACCCCCCGCCCCACTGACGCCCCGTCCCCCGGCACCCGCGGGAGCTCCTGCCAATACCCCGACTCCGCTCCTGCTCATCGCGGATTACACCACTCCGGGGGCCACCCCTTTTATTCAGGACGGCTCGGCCTTTGGCCTCGGGCCGGCGGAGGCTGGAAGCGTAATTCCGGGCGGAAGCCCATCTGAGCCGCTCGCCGGGGTCGTCACCCACACGGCGGCGCGCCGCGACCCCGCATGGACCAACCTGCTCGCAAAAGGAGACGCGGATCCGGGCGGCCTCAAGGAATTCGCGCGCAGCGGACAAACCCTTCGCACGCCCGAGGTCCGGCTCGCCACCGGGCAGTTATGGTACCTCGTACGGGGTGCGGGAAAAGCCTACGCGGTGGTCAATTCCCACCTGATGATCCAGGGCCCGCTCCATGGCAAACTCCTGAACCGCTGGAAGGATGCTGGGCGCTGGGAATGGGTGAACCACTCCCTCACGACATACGCGGGCCACCGCGCCCACATTGAGCTGGTTCCCGACGGTACAGGTCCGTTCGAGGTCGCCTTGGTGGTGGACTCCGAAACAAAACCACCCCTGCCGGAATCCTTCAGCACACCACACGTGCAGGCCCGGCTTGCCGCGGCGGACGCCGACCCGTTGCGCGCGCTCCAAACCTTGTTGCTCGACGTGATCGAAGCGATGCCCACGCTGGGACCGGACTCCGCCCCACACCAGCGGATGCTCGCCGACTGGATTGCCCGTTCCTCACGGCTTTTCTGCGCGGAAACCTCCCCCGCAAGCGAGCGCCTCGCCGCGGCTGCCAAAACGTGGGTGGACCGCCACAACGCCCTCTGTGCCGCGATCCCGAAGGAATCGCAGATCGCCTCGGTGATGTTCGATGGAACGGGGGCCAACGAGTTCCTGCTCAAACGGGGCTCGCCCAAGGCACCTCAGGCGGAGATGCCGCGCCGCTTTCTGGAAGCGCTGTCGGGGCCCTCACCGCTGGGCGGTTCGCTCGGCAGCGGACGCCTCCAGCTTGCCGGACAGATCGTCGCGCCAGAGAACCCGCTGACGGCCAGGGTCATCGTCAACCGGGTCTGGCACCACCTGTTTGGCCGCGGCATCGTGCCCTCCGTCGACAATCTGGGAGTTCTGGGGCAGGCGCCTTCGCATCCGGAACTCTTGGATGCGCTGGCCGTGCGGTTCGTCTCCGAGCAGCACTGGTCCCTCAAGACGCTGATCCGCGAGATCGTGCTTTCCTCGGCGTACGCGATGAGCAGCGCGCCGGCGGACCGTCGCGCCGAGGAGCAGGATCCGGAGAACACGCTCCTGCACCGGATGAACCTCAAGCGGCTCGAGGGCGAAGCGATCCGTGATTCGATGCTCGCGGTCTCCGGCAGGCTCGACCGCACCGGGGGTGGACCAAGCGTGCCGGTCTTCATGACTCCCTTCATGGACGGACGCGGAAAGACTGCATCCGGCCCGCTTGACAGCAACGGGCGGCGGACCTTGTACGTGGCTACCAAACGCAACTTCCTCTCCCCAATGCTATTGGCGTTCGACACTCCGATTCCTTTCAACACGATGGGACGCCGCAACGTCTCCAACGTTCCGGCGCAGTCGTTGGTCCTGATGAACGACCCGTTTGTGGTCCAGCAAGCGGGCCTCTGGGCCAGGAGCCTGCCGCCACAGGCCTCCGCGCAGGAGCGCCTGCGCCTCATGTACACCGCCGCCTTCGCGCGCCAGCCTTCAGCAGAGGAAATCGGGGACGCGCTGGCCTTCCTTCAGGAGCAGGCGACGGTGCTCAACTGTCC
>JBILKV010000011.1:0-44773 GCA_044376515.1 Chthoniobacteraceae bacterium
TTGAAGGCGTTGCCCCATGCCAAGCTTCTTTTTTTTGGACGCCCCGGCAACCGGCTCGCCAGTGAACTGGGAGGACTGGGCATCCCAGCCGACAGGTTATTGGAACAGAGACGTCTCCCCCTCCGGGAATTTCTGAGCATGCACCACCGGATTGATCTGGCGTTGGATCCCTTTCCCTACAACGGACTAACGGTGACTTTGTTGTCCGGATGGATGGGGGTGCCGTGCGTGACATTG
Source organism: Chthoniobacteraceae bacterium (assembly GCA_044376515.1). GTDB lineage: Bacteria > Verrucomicrobiota > Verrucomicrobiia > Chthoniobacterales > Chthoniobacteraceae > Chth-196. The sequence continues at coordinate 238 of JBILKV010000011.1, forward strand.
GAGGGAAAAAGCCCTCCGGAGCGGGCGGCAGGCAGTCTCATGCGCCGGTTTGGACTGCCGGAATTCGTGGCGGGAACCGAGGAGGAGTACTTGCAGAAGACGGTGTCGCTGGCCTCGAACCTGCCCCGTTTGGCGGAAGTCCGTCAGTCCATGAGGGGACGCGTGAGCGCCTCGCTGTGCGATGCCACACGCCACGTCGCCGAACTGGAGGCCGCTTTTGTTCAAATGTTGGCGGATGCCGCCACGTCCTGCACTCGCGCGATCTGAAATCTGACGGCAGGAGGCGCTCTCCCCCACCCGGCGCTGCTCGTGCCGGTTTTTGGGAGGCACCCCCGGAACCGGCGCGAATGGGTGTCTTTTCAACAAATCACCTGCTAGTTTGGAGGCTTCATGCGAACCGTAGCAATTGTTGGCCGCCCGAATGTGGGCAAATCCGCCCTATTTAACAGGTTGGTCCAGGAGCGAATCTCCATTGTCCACGACCAGCCCGGGGTGACCCGCGACCGGATTGTCGCGGTGTGCCAGCGCGGCCGCCTTCCCTTCCAACTCATCGACACCGGCGGTATCGGCGAAGGGGCGGACGCCGATTTCTCCGAACAGGTCGCCATGGAGGTCGACATCGCCCTGGAGACCTGCGACCTCACCCTGTTCGTCGTCGACGGCCAGAGCGGGCTCACTCCTGTAGATGCGGAGATTGCACGCCGCCTGCGTCGCACCGCCAAACCGGTGTTGTTGGTGGTCAATAAAATCGACCACCTCAACCACCAGACCCTGCCAGCGGAGTTTACAAGGCTCGGGTTCAACCCGGTCCTGCCGGTAAGCGCGGAACATGACCTAGGGACGCTGGAATTGGTGGACCGGATTGATGCACTGCTCCCGGCCCCCACGCACGAGGAGCGTGGGGAGCATGGAGGAAAGCCGCTGCGCATCTCCATTGTCGGCCGCCCCAACGTGGGCAAGTCGTCACTGACAAATGCAATCCTCCAGGACCACCGGACCCTTGTCTCTCCGGTTTCGGGAACCACACGCGACGCGGTCGACATCCCCTACCAGCGCGGGGAACAGCGTTACATGCTGGTGGACACCGCGGGAATCCGCCCAAAAGCGAAGCGCTCGGAGGCGGTGGAGATTTTTTCGGTGATGCGTTCCGAGGCCAGCATTGAACGCGCCGACCTTTGTTGTCTGGTGATCGATGCAGAACAGGGGGTGACCGGTCAGGACAAACGGATTGCAGGACTGATCGTAGCGGCAAAGAAGCCCTGCGTCATTGTGTTGAACAAGGCGGATTTGATCGGGGAAAAAACCGCCGACAAGGAGGGGCTCCGCGAGGTGCTCGACAACTTGAAAGAGGATCTGCGCTTTCTGGCCTACGCCCCCGTGGTGCTGCTCTCGGCCAAAACGGGCGAGGACATGGACCGGCTTTTCAAACGGATCGAAAACGTGCGGGAGGCCGCCCGTCGCAGGATCGGCACGGGCCCGCTCAATCGTCTCCTGCTGACTGCCATGACAAACCACCCGCCCGCACTCAAGGCGGGACGCCGGTTCAAGGTGCTCTACGGCACCCAACCCGAGCCGCGGGGCAGTCGCCTTATTCCCATCCCTGAGCTGGTCCTCTTCTGCAACGACAAAAGCCTGTTGGACGATTCCTACCAGCGCTTTTTGGAGAGCCGCATCCGCGGGGTGGAGCCGTGGCTCGGCTTGCCGATCGACTTGCACCTCCGGGAGCGGCCCGCCCGCGGCGCAGCCCGCTCGCGCAAGGGCGGGTCCAATGCCGCCCTCCCCGGCAAGGTCGCCAAACCCGTGGTCCGGCGGCGGAGCGAAAAAGGTAGGCCTTAAAAGCAACTCCCGAGATTTTCGAGGTCTTCTCCAGGCGTGTCCTCCGGGGTGTGCCCCTTTCACGTCTAGGAGCCTTGGACGGCTTTTCCAAGATCCCAGTCACTCAGTCTGCCACGCCCGCCGCGGGCGGGACGTTCATGCTCCCGTGGTCCCCGCTGTTTTGCTCAGTCGGATTGCTGAGCGGAGTACGCAACCCGGCGTTCCCCATGGGTTTACCCGATGTTGGAAAAACGACCGCCGCGGGAGCGTGCGCGAGCGTTTCGCGCTTGCCCAAACTAATGCTTTTGAGAGGTTAATTTCACGTGTAAACTGCTATCCTGTGCAACGATGCCGCCGATTTTTAAAATAAACATCCGCACGCCAGAGGGCACCGACACGCATCTATTGGAGCCCGGCGAGTACGGCGTCGGAAGCGATCCCGCCTGCAACATAGTGCTTCCCCACGCCGGGGTCGCCCCGCAGCACGCCACACTCTGGCTGGAGGCCGACCACCTTGAGATCGAACAAGCGGAGAGCGCCGAGGGGACCCGGGTGAACGGCTACGACATCAGCGGCAGGGTGGAGGTTGGCTACCCCGTCACCGTACATTTAGGCTCTGCAACCCTTGAGGTAGAGAAGAACGGCGGAACCGCAGACGTGGTTGAGGAGGAAGACATTCCCTTTGCGAAGGTGGCCGCGGATGCATCCGCCATGGGACCGCGGGCGGCGATGGTGCAGGTCGAGTATGCGCTGCGCGGGGAGATCGCCCGCGGTGGAATGGGCCGGATCTATTGCGGAGAGGATCCCCAACTCAAACGCGAGGTCGCGGTGAAAATCAGCGGAATCGGGGGCAGCGGAGATCCGCGCTTCATCCGGGAGGCGGAGGTTCTGGCAAATTTAGCGCATCCAAACATTGTTCCGATTCACGCCACCGGAGTGGATGACGACGGTTTCCAGTTTTACAGCATGAAGCTGGTCAAAGGGCGGACCTTGCAGTCGATCATCAACGCGCTCAGGGCCAGCGACACGGACACTGCAAAGACGTTCACCCGCGGTCATCTGCTGGGTGTTTTCCGGAAGGTCTGCGATGCGATCGCCTTCTCCCATTCCCGGCGGATCCTGCACCGGGATCTCAAACCCGAGAACATCATGGTGGGAGAGTTCGGCGAAGTGTTGGTGATGGACTGGGGCCTGGCGAAAATCATCGGCGAACAGGAAACGCCGGTCGGTTCAGACGGTGGTGCCGCAACGGAAGGGGACGAGGAGGTGGTGTCGGACTTCGGCATGACGATGGAGGGGGAGGTTTTGGGGACGCCCCAGTACATGTCTCCGGAACAGGCGCTTGGAAAGCTGACGGAAATGGACGAGCGCTCCGATGTCTATTCGCTGGGCGGAGTGCTGTTTGCCATCCTCACCTACCGCCCGCCCGTGGAAGGCAAGACCCTCGAGGAAGTGCTCACCAAGGTGCGCTCCGGACAAATCAGCGCCATGAGTAGCCAGCGGAGAGGTTCGCCCGGGGCCAACCCGGAAGCGGTGACTCCAGCGGACATGGGCGAGGGGATACCCGACGCGCTGCGCGCGGTCACCTACAAGGCCATGGCACTGGACAGGACGGAGCGCTACGCGACCATCCAGGAGTTGATCGAAGAGATCGACGCCTTTCAGCACGGATTTGCCACGCGAGCAGAAAGGGCGGGTCCCCTCCGGCAGATCCAGCTTCTGGTGCAGCGGCACAAGGGATTTGCAGCGATGCTTGCGCTGCTGCTGCTGAGCGGGGTAGCGTTTACCCTGAAACTCCTTGCGAGTGAGAGGATAGCAACTGAACATGCAAAAAAGGCCGAGGAGAGTGCCAGCCTCGCCAAACAGAGCGCCGAGCAGGCCGAGCGTGAGAAACAGGCGGCTCGTGTCTCCGCCGCCGAGGCGCTCCTCGCTCTGGCGGAGGCCGCGGAACGCGAACTGGACGGCGAAGAAATGCAGCGGACTCTGGCCGAGGTGCCCATCGAACTGCGGGATCAAAAGTGGAAATACCTCAACGGCAAACTCGACACGGCGGATCTGAATGTCTCCTCAAAGGATGGCGCGGGCTGGATGAGTCTGGTTCCCCACCCCCAAAAGGCAGGAGTCATGGTCACCCTGCAGACCAACGGTTGGTTGAGGACGTTGGACCTCCGCTCTGGACAGGTGGGAGACCTCTTTAAAACCAACCCCGGCGGGCTGCTTGAACTGCTCGCTTTCTCCGGTGATGGCCGCGTCGCCATCGCCCGCGGTAACAGGAATGGTAACGCCCTCAAAAGCGTGGCGGTGGAGATTTATTCCTCTGACGGAAAGAAAGGGCCCACTGTCAATTTGGAAGGGGCCAATGCAATGCGCCTCACCTTCAGCCCCGACAGCAAGCAATTGCTCACCGAGTACCGCCTCAGCGCCGGGGGATCCCAGCGCGTGCAGGTCTGGAACGCCCAGACGGGAGCCGCTGTATGGAATCACACGCCAAACTCCGCATCGGTGGCGGAATATTCCGAAGACGGCGCGGTCATCCGGGTGTTTTCCGAAAGGGACGGCGTCAGGGAATTGGACGCCCAAACCGGAGAAACCCGCAAGGAACTGGGCAAGGTGCCCTGGCCATTTGCCTTCGGATCGGTTGTTTCCAGTGTCCAGTACACAGCTCCGGCGGACTGGTCCTCCGTGTTTGTTTACCATGCCAATCCGGCGAAATTCCTGCGGCGCTACGACAGTGCGACTGGAAAACTGCTGTTTGAAAACCGCATCTCCGAACTGCGGGGCATCGCGTTCCTGCAGGATTCAGGAACGCTGGTGACGTTGGCGTCGCGCTCAGACCGCTGCGTTGTGCTTCAGTATTGGCACGGGCAGACGGGAATGTTGATTAAAGCTATTCCGCTGCTGGGCCAGCTCAAGGGCGGATGGCGCTTGGTGGTGAACAAAAAATCCGGGGATGTGGCCGTCATCAACGGCACAAGGCTCAGGGCCTGGAACTTCCGTCTATCCAAACCCTCGCACGTGCTCCCCACCGTCCATAAACGCTCCTTCGCCTTCGCGGGGGAGCCGTGGCGGGTTGCCCGGATTCAGCAGAAGGGGCAGGCCTGGTTTTTGGAGGTCCTCGACACCCGGATTCAGGGCTTTGACAAGAAGCCGGTCGCAACCTCCGCATCGCCGGTGGCGAATCCGTCGGCACTGACCAGCAACAAGGACGGCTCAATCCTGGCGACCTCGGGCTTCCCAACGCGGACCTTCATGAGGAAGGACTCCAGTTTGGTTGAGCTGCACAGCGGGAGTCTGCCCCAGGAGGCAGGCCACTTCCAGTTGAACAGCTCCGGGACACAGCTGTGGACCGGTCACGGCGTTTTTGAAACCGTCACCGGCAAGCTTGTTTGCAAGATGAACCGCGCGGGTGTCGATGCCCCTCCCACGGGTGCGGGGGCTTCGGAATGGCTCAACCCCAAGCAGATTTTGGAGATCGCCCTGGTCAAGGCCGAATGGCTAGGTGCCCCGCCTGACGCTGTCGAACGCGCCATCCTCGTCTGGGACGCCACAACCGGCGAACGAACCGCAACCATCTACGCACCCGACGCGATGGCCCTGTGCGTCTCGCCGACTGGAACGCAGATTGCCGAGGCCGGGGCTGATATGCACGTCAGAATCCGGAATGCGGGAACCTTCGAGATCGAAAAGGAGTTTCGCGCGCACGACGGCGCCGTGACCGACATCGCCTGGCACCCGACACTGCCGGTTTTGGCAACCGCCTCGGAGGATCTCAACGTGCGCATTTGGAACCTCAAAACGGGGATCCAGCTCAGCGAACTGCATGGGATCGCATCCCAGCCCGAACAACGCCCCGAGAAACTGGCCATCAGCCCCAACGGCCTGTTTCTCGGCGTCCGCAGTTCCGCCTTCGGGGTCGGCTTTTTCGAGCCCCCCTCCTTCAGACCGGAGAAAAAATGATCCCAGCGCACAGCGCTGCGCGGGCGGGCCGGGGATCCCAGAGAGCCCGCTTGCATCCGCAGACGGCCTCGGTTGGAATCCGGACATGAGTGACGTTGCCCCCTTCAGTCGCGCCCCGGAAACAAAGCCGGTCATCCGCATCGCACAACTCGACGAGATCCCGGCGGTCCCGTGCCCGTGCGGGGAGGCGAGGCGCGCTTTCCACGCGCCCGACAACACGCTCGCCACGGTGCACCTGACCGACATCTCAAAAGACAGCCGCGCGCACTACCACAAACGGATGACCGAAATTTACATCGTGCTCGAGGGCGAGGGCTTCCTTGAGGCGGACGGGGTCTCCCACCCACTCAAGCCCCTGACCGCGGTGATGATTCCACCGGGCTGCATCCACCGGGCCGTCGGCAACCTGCGCATCCTCAACGTACCCATGCCGCCCTTCGATCCCGCAGACGAGTTCGAGCCGTGAAGCCGTGAACCCAAGCGGGGCGCCCCGCCCGGGGTAGATGCACAGATGCACGCGCACGTTTTTCAAGCCCTCGGCCGGGTTGTTTGGAGCGTCTGACGCGGACGTGACGCCCGCGCCCCATGTGTTCTTCGAGATTTGGGATTCCACGGCGGTTGGACGCCATGAGGGCTACGGCAAGAACTTTCCAAGAGCGTTGATGGCCGCGGGATTGCGCGCCATCTCCTCGAACTGGGTTTCCGAACCCTTCACCGCGATCACCGCGCCGGTTTCATCGGTGACACTCACCATCCACCCGTCAACCCGGAGACTGGAAAGGCGGAAGCGTTCGGGTTTTTTGCGCGAATCAAAGCTGATGTGAATGAAGGGGTCCCCCCCCTTGGAGGGCGCCTCGGTTCTGGCAGTGGAGGTGAACTTGAAATCTTTGCGCGGCTCGAGCTGGGCCGACCGGTAGTCCACGTTGAGCAGGACGGTCCGTCCATCGACCTTTCCAAGCCAGTGCGTGCGGATGCTCACCCTGACCGCCGGCTTTCCCGGCCCGAGGCGGGCAACCCCTTCGATCGACATCTTGTAGGCACCCTGACTGAACGGAACCGCGTCGATGGAAACGCTGGTCGCCTTCTTGGCTGTTTCCGCGGGCTCGTTCTGTTCGCTTTTGCGCGCCAGCCGGAATCCCACAAAATCCGTCGACCCGTCCGGCACCAGCGATACCACCGAGGCCAGCAGACACAGTTCCGGCTTCATGCTCCAGCCTCCGCCCCTGATGATCGCCGCGCCACTGCCGGGCAACCGGGTGGCCGTCCACTCCGCTACATTCCCCCCCATGTCGGACAGCTTGAGGACATTTGACGCGAAGGATCCCACCGGACTGGTGCCGCTGGTGCCAAGGGAGAAGCGATAATTGCCGTCCTGTTTGGTCGGGGGAAAATGATTTCCCCACGGGTATCTGGCCTTACCCCCGGCCGCCTCCCATTCCTCGCTGGTGGGCAGGCGCCAGTCCTTGCCCGAGCGTGCGCTGAGCCATTCGCAGAATTCCCGGGCCTGATTCCAACTGACATTCACCAGCGGATGATCGTCGGCTTGCGCGAACCCAGCGGGCCCCTTCCAATAAGGGAGCCCCTCGGCGGACAGGTAGAGCTTCCATTCCCCTACGGTCAATTCCGTGCGGCTCAGAAAAATGTTGGTCCCGGGCACCGGAATCAGCTTCGCCTCCAGCGACGAGACGAGCGACTCCACCAACTCGGGGCTCTTGGTCCGGTCGGCGCACGCCGGAAAGAGTCCAAGAAGGGCCGGCCTTGGCTGCGGTTGGTTGGGATCCGCGGCGGGTACCCCCGGTTTTTCGCGCGCTGCCAATACTTCCGCCTCGGTCGGCAGCCGCCACTTCTTGCCCGTGCGCAGGGACAGCCACTGGCAAAACACAATCTGCTGGTCGGGCGGAATGCTCAGGAGGGGAGCCGAGTTAGACCTTCCCTGAACCGCGGCGGGATCCAGTTCCGGCAGGGCTTCCGCCTCGAGATAGAGCTTCCATTGCCCCAAAGTGACGGGTGATTCGGGCATCCGCACCAAGGTGCCGGGGACACGCACCAGCTTCTGCTCCAGTTCGCGAATCAGGCTGTTCTGGGCCGCGAGGTTGCGCCGCCTGTCCTTGCCCCGCACCAACCGGAATCCGATCTGGTCGCTGCCGCCGTACACGCCGCTGCCCTGCCGGGAGGAAGTCTGGCACTGTTTGGGAGCGGTCTCCCAGCCCCCGCCCCGGGCGGAGTGGACGCCGCCGCTGATGAAACCGTCCCACGACCATTCCGCGACGTTGCCTGCGAGGTCGTGGATTCCAAACGCATTCGGTTTGTGTGTCCCGACCGGGGTCGTGCCCTTGGCACTGGAACCAGTGGCGAGCACACCGTCCTCCGGGAGGGGCGGGAAGTGGTCGCCCCACGGGTGGGCGACCCTGCCGACGGCGGCATCCCATTCCTCGTCCACCGGCATGCGCCACTCCTTACCGGAACGAGTACTGAGCCACTCGCAAAATTCGCGGGCTTCGCGCCATGAAACGTCCACCACGGGGTGTTCATCGTTTTGGTCAAAGGCCTTCGGCATCTGCCAGTAGGGAAGAGCCTCGGCTGCGAGGTAGAGCCTCCACTCTCCTACGGTGAGTTCCGTGCGGCTCATGAGCACGTCCCTTCCCGGAATTTCTAAAAGCTTGGATTCGAGGCGCTTGAGCAGGAGATCGTAGGCGGCTGGGTCCTTCCTTTTTTCCGCGCACACCAGACGTAGCCCCACGCGGTTCTGGCCCTTGGATTCCTCAAAAAGAGTCACCGCCGAAACAAGACACGCGGGGCCGGAACTCTTCCAGTCTCCGCCGCGCGCCCTCCGTTCGCTGGAGCCACCGTAGGGATCGGCCGTCCACTCGGAGGCGTTTCCACCAAGATCGAAAAAGCCGAGGGCGTTGGCCCGAAACGCAGCCACGGGGGAGGTACCGAAGACGTTGTCCATTCCCGTCAGTTTGGGGTCTTCGGCGCCATTGGGAAGAATCGCGTAATTGCCATCCCCGGCCTTGGGCGGATACGCGCCACCCCAGGGGTAATCCTTCGGCCCTCCGTTGGCTGCGACCCATTCGGCGTCGGTTGGCAGGCGCCAGGGCTTGCCCGTCTGCGCGCTCAACCAGTCGCAGAATTCCATGGCCTGTCTCCAGCTGAGGTTGACCACGGGATGGTCGTCGGTCTGAGGAAATTCGTTGGGTGCCTGCCACGCGGGCAGGGCCTCCGCGGCAAGGTAGAGTTTCCATTCAGCAACCGTACATTCCGTCTTGGACATGCGCACGCGGGTTCCGGGCACTGGGATGAGCTTGGATTCAAGCTGGGAAACCAGTTCGCTCAGGGCGGTCGGATCCTTTTTCCGGTTGCGCCAGAACTCGGTCATGCCGCGGCCCAGCGAAAGCGCCTCGTTCTGACGGCCCTGAACGCGGAGCGCCTCAAAGAGGCGCACCTTCGCCTTGAGCGGTCCGTCGCGCTGGGCAAGCGCCGCAAGTTCCTCGGTGAGGGCCAGATTCTCAGCCACGGTTCCTCCGTCCCCAAGGCGGATCGCCTGCTGGTAGGCCTGCACCGCCTCGTTCCAACGCACCAGGGACTGGAGCGCATTGCCGCGAAGCCTGTGATAGGCGGCAACTTCAGGCTGCAAATCCACCGCGTGCGTGGCGCTTTTGAGCGCCTCCTCTAGATCCCCAGCCTGTGCGGCCGCCGAGGAGCGCGCGGCAAAGGTGGGGGCGGTTTCCCGCAACTCAGCCAGAACACGGGCGGCTCGTTGCTGTTCGACAACCAGCCGGCCGGCAAAAAATGCGGCCACTCCAAACGCCCCGGCCACGCAGGCGGTCAACACCCGGTTGCGGCCCACCCAGAGTTTTGAACGCATCCAAAATCCGGCGTGCTCCGCACTGGTGGGAAAGCCCCGTTGGAACGCGTCGATGTCCTCGGCCAGCGCAGCGACGGAGGGGTAGCGCTCCGCCGGATCCAGCGCCATGGCCTTTGATGTGACCGCCTGCAGGGCCGAACTGATCGGGCCACCAACGCGCTTGAGCTTGGTGCTTCCCGCCTGAAACGCGCGCCGGACAAAGGGGGTCAAGTTCCCGCTTTTCACACGGGCGAGCACCTCTTCCCGGGTGCGTCCCCCAACGGGCGGCATCAGCGTGAGAATGGTAAAGAGGATTCCTCCGAGCGCGTAGACGTCAGTGCGCTCATCCAGTGTAGCGTGTTCCGACAGCTGCTCCGGAGCGATGTAGCGGGACGCAGCGGCCGAAAGCTCCAGTCCGGACTCCTCCTCGGCTGCGCCAGCCTCGCCGTCCTCCGCCTCCGCGGTCATATCAGACTTTAGCTCCGCCTTGCCCCAGTCCGAGACAAGAACCTCGCCAAAGCCACCTACCAGAACACTTTGCGGTTTCAGATCCAGGTGGAGAACCCCCTTCTGGTGGGCAAAGGCGAGGGCGTCGCACACTTTTTGAAACACCGTCAGCAGCTGCTCGAGCGACCCGCGCTGCAAGGCCTCAGCGACCTCGGAGCGCTGCGCGTGCAGGATCTCCTGGAGGGTTTTGCCCTCCTGCAACTTCATCGAGTAGAACGGCCGGCCCTCCGGGTCCCGCCCGAGGTTGTAGATCGGGATGATGTTCGGATGCGCGAGTTGTGCGAGCAGTTCGGCCTCGCGCGCCAGACGGCTTTCCTCGCCTACGCCGACCGGGTTGCCGAGCTTGACTGCCACCTGTCGTTCGAGCGTGCGGTCCATCCCGGAGTAGAGGGCCCCCCAGCCGCCGCCAGAGAGCCAGCCATCGAGGGTGTAGGCCAGTTCGACGCTCGCAAAACGGTCTTCGGGCATCCATTCCCCATCCGGACGGGCAGCGTCGGAGGCCTCCGCAAGAAACGTTTCGGGACCTTTATTGGATCTCGAAAAAACACTCATCGCAAACGACTTCTCGCGATCAAGCTCGTTCAAGGAAGGCTCCACCACCACCAGCGTTTCCCCCAGCTGCAGCGACGCAGGATACTCCACCTCGGTGGGGAGGCGGATCCGCCGCCCGTTGACACGGGTACCCGCCGCGCTCCCGAGGTCCTCAACGTACATCCGGTCGGCCGCCAGCCTCACAGAAGTGTGGAGGCCCGCGATTCCTGGTTCGCCGACAGCCAGTTCGCAGGAAGCGTCGGCACCGATGAGAAAGAGCCCCTCCTTGAACTCGAAGGAACGCATCTCGCCGGACTTACAGAAGACGGTGACACTCCAGGTCTTCATGGAATCCGCAAAAGGCTCGGGTTGTGCAGCGGTGCGCGCATGGGTTATCTCGCTGACACTTGGACCAACCGGAAGCCGGTATCCGGCTCTCGGTGGTTGGGGGCCACCCTGCGCTGATAATCGGAGCGGCAGACCTTGCCGAAATCCGCCCAGCCCCCCCCACGCACCACGCGTTTGCCGTCGGTAGCCGCCCCGTCCAACGTCCACTCCGCAACGTTTCCGCCCAGGTCGTAAAAACCCAGGTCGTTGGCCTTGAACGATGCCGCCGGGGCCGTTCCAGAGAGATGGTCCACTCCAACGCGCCCCGCGTCGAGGCCTCCCTTCGCGTCCACAGCGTAGTTGCCATCGTTCCACCGGGGGGGGTAGTCGTCGCCCCACGGCCAGATGCTGCGCCCGACGGCCGCGTCCCACTCCGCATTGGTGGGCAGACGCCATTCCTTCCCGGAACTGGCGGTGAGCCAGGTGCAGAACTCGTTTGCCTCAGCCCAGGTCACGTTAACCAGCGGATGGGTGTCGGTCTGGTTGAGATCGCGGGGTTTCTCCCAGTTTGGCAGCCCTTCCGCCGCCAGATAGAGCTTCCACTCCGCGACAGTCACCTCCGTCGAACCTAGGAGCACATTGGTTCCGGGAACCGGCAGGAGTTTTTCCTCCAGACGTTTCACCAGTTCGGCCAGCGCAGCCGGATCCTTTTTCTGCCCGATGAGGACCCCGCTCAGGAGCTTGCCGAAGGCCATCGCCTCACCGCGGCGTTTCTGTTTTTTAAGCGCCTCGTAAAGCTGCGTTTGTGCCTGCGCCTCCTCGCCCTTTTGGGTGAGGGCGAGCAACTCCTCGGTGAGTCTCAGGTTTTCAGATACCCGTTCCTCCACCGCCAGTGCCGCCGACTGCCGATAGGCGAGCAACGCCTCGGGAAGCCGGAACAACACCTGCAGAGCGTCGGCCCGCAGCCGGTGGTAGACGGCGTTCCTAGGCTGAAGTTCAACGGCGTAGGTGGCGCTTTCCAGGGCCCCCTCAAACTCTCCGTCACGCAGGGCGTTTTCGGCATGCGCCGCGAACGTGGGGGCCGTTTCACGCAGGCGCTCAAAGGCCGCCCCCGTTTGTTGCTGCTCGCGCAACACCCTCGGAGTGACTCCGGCGGCAATGCCGCCCACCAACAGGATCGTGAACGCGAACGCCTTGTTACGGCCCAGCCACAAACGGCTCCGCTGTACGAAACCCGCCGACTGGGCGCGGGTGGCGTACCCGTGCTGGTAGGCATCAATCTCCTCGGCAAGCGCAGCGACCCTGGCATACCGGTGTTCACGCCCGAGCGCCATCGCCTTGCGGATCACCGCCAGAAGGGCTTCCGGCACCCGTTCGGTTTTTTTCTTCTCGTCAAAAGGCTCACGGAAACTGGGGTCCATCGGAAGGATGGCACCCGTTTTGACCTTCGAGAGCACCTCCTCCAGGGTGCTGCCTCCCACAGGCGGACGCAGCGCCAAAATCGAGTAAAGGATTCCACCGAGCGCGTACACATCCGAGCGTTCGTCCAGACCCGCAGACATTCCGGAAGCCTGCTCCGGCGACATGTACTGCGGAGTCCCGAGCACATCCCCCTCCATCGTCATGCCGAAGTCCGACGCCTTCTCCGCGGCTCCTTCGGTCGGGGCACCGGCGTCTGAAACGACCGCCGTATCCTGTTCGCCTATGATTTTCGCCAGGCCCCAGTCCATGACAAGCACCTCGCCAAACTCGCCGACCATGATGTTCTCAGGTTTGAGGTCGCGGTGGAGGATACCCTTGGAGTGCGCGAAGGCCATGGCGTCGCACACCTTGCGAAACACCGTCAGAAGGGTCTTTTGCGTATACTGCGCAACGGTCTCCACGTGCCCCTCGAGCAACCCCTTGATCACCGCCTGCAAAGTCCTGCCCTTGACCAACTTCATCGCGTAGAAGGGATAGCCCTCGCTTTCCTTGCCGATGTTGTAGATCGGCACGATGCTTGGATGCGCTAGGGCAGCGAGCACCCTGGCCTCCTTCTCAAAGCGCAGGTCTTCCCCGCCGTAACTAACCGTGCTCACCTTGACAGCCACAGTGCGCTTCAACATGGGGTCCTCCCCGATATAAATGCGCCCCATGCCCCCCCGGGCGATCTCCTCCTTCAGGCCGTAGTCCATCCGCACCTCCACTGCGGCCTCCTCCAACTCCACCTCCATCCGCGCCTGTTCATGCCAGACCTCCAGCCACAGCGAAACGGAACCAATCTGTACCGAGACAGGGTATTCCACCTTGACCTTGGCGGTGATCGGGAACCCCTCAACCACGGTTCCCGCAGCGCTGCCCAAATCCAGAACCCGCAGGTGCTCGCCCCCGAACCAAAGCTGCACATGCTCCGGCGCAACCCCCTCCCCCTCCACACGGATCGCACACCCGGGATCACTGCCGACAATCAGCGTACCCGCGGATACCTGCTCCACCCGGTGTTGACCGGAAGACTCGGTGATTGTGACTTTCCATTCATTTATCACGGGCAAGGTGAATCCTCAAGCAACAGGGGGATTCTTGCCAGAACCTTTGTCAAAAGGTTCGTTGAACTGGCCTACAGGGCCAGTCTTCTGAAAAAATATCCACAAACAGATCTCTGCCAAATGAGCTGGTCTGTTTCTTTTCGCCTCCCTACCTCACCCCATTCTCACCGCTCCCAGTCATGACTGATTCCAAACCCTGCGCAGTGGTTACCGGGGCAGCCCGAGGCATCGGGCGCGCTATCGCAGCCAAACTTCTCGCCGATGGCTACCGCGTCATCCTGAGTGACGTCGCGCAGGAGACGCTCCGGGAGACGACCTTGGAACTTGGCGCTTCCGATGCCGTCGCCTTCACAGCCGACGTCACCTCCGCTGCCGACTGCGCGCGTCTGGCGGAGTTTGCGGAGGCTGCGGGCGGCATCGGGTTGTGGATCAACAACGCCGGTCTGGCGCGCCACCGTCAGGTGGTCGACTACACCGAGGCGGAGATTGACCTGATGCTCTCGGTCAACCTCAAGGGCGCCATCCTTGGAAGCCAGGCGGCGCTTAGAACCATGGCACCAAGGCGCGCCGGCCACATCATCAACATCATCTCCACCGCCGCCCTGCGGGGCATCCCGTCTGAAACGGTCTACTGCGCCGCAAAGTGGGGCGTCCGCGGCTTTACCCAAGGCCTGCGCGAGGAGGCTGCCGCCGTCGGCGTGCGCGTCACCGCCCTCCTGCCCGGCGGCGTGGACACCGGTTTCTGGAACGACGCCGTCTCCCGGACCATGCCCACCGCGGACTTCCTCACCGCGACACAAGTCGCCGACGCGGTGTCCGCCCTGGCACGGATGGAAGCCTCCGTCGTGCCACAGGAGCTTGTCCTGCGCGCTCTCAAGGACCGTGACTTCGCCCATGTCTGATTCACACCCACATCGCTTTGTCGAACACCCGTTCCGGACCGTCGAAATCTCCGACCCCAGTCTGGAAGCGCAGGGGCTGCGTTGGGTGACAGTCAAGAGCCGGGCGCTTGCCCAGCGCTGCGACACCTGCGTGTTCGAGTGCCCCGGCGCCTCCGCCTCCGCGGCGGCACCCGTGGTGATCCTGCTGCACGGCGTGTACGGAAGCCACTGGGCGTGGGCGCTCAAAGGCGGCGCCCACCGGACCGCCGCCCGGCTCGCGGCCGCCGGCCGCATCCGTCCGATGGTGCTGGCCATGCCCAGCGACGGCCTTTGGGGAGATGGCAGCGGCTATCTGCCGCACCGGACCCAGGATTTCGAGCGCTGGATCGTGGAAGAGGTGCCCCTGGTGGCGCGACTGGCCTCAACGGCTTGCTCTGCGGACTCGCCCCTGTTCATCGCCGGGCTGTCCATGGGCGGCTTCGGCGCGCTTCGGCTTGCCGCAAAATATCCGCAGAAGTTCCGCGCGGCCTCCGCCCATTCCGCCGCGACGCATTTCTCACAGATGGAGAATTTTGTGGAGGAACACCCAGCGACCTTCACGGTGCTCGAGGAGGACCGCTGCGTGCTCGACCAGATGCTGCGCTCCAGGGACAGGCTGCCGCCCGTGCGCTTCGACTGCGGTAGGGAGGACGTCTTGCTCGAGGGTAACCGGCGCCTGCACGAGGCACTGGTTGCGGCCGGTGTTCCCCACGTATACGAGGAGTTTTCCGGCGGCCACACCTGGCCCTACTGGACGGAACATCTGGAGGATTCCCTGCTGTTTTTTGAGCGGTGTCTGGCCGCCCGGTCCGGGGCGTGACTACTCCGCAGAACGCAGGTGCTTGATCTGCAGTTGCGCCGAAACGTTGCCGCGGTAGACGTTGCGCACCAGTTCAAACGCCACGTCCCACGGCGCGGGCGGCAGGGGCGCGTCCGCGTTGAACCAGATTGCATCCACGACGGAGCGGCCCTTGCGCAACTGCACTTTGATGTGCTTTTCCTTGAGTAATTTGGGTGAACCGGCGGGCTGCACGCCGCGCACCAACAACAGGGGGACGGGGTTCTCCATGCCGAAGGGGCCCAGCTTTTCGTAGACGTCCACCAGTTCAATCTGGAGCGCGGAAAGTTCCACCTCCAGGTCCGGCATCACCGCGCGGATGCTCGGGCCGCGCCGTGCCTCAAAAGCCGCCGTCAACCCCTCAAAGGACTCGCGAAACGCCTCAAAATGAGCCCTGTGCAGCGAAAGACCAGCGGCCATTTCGTGCCCGCCGCACTTGAGCAAATGGGCACCGCAGGCCCGCAAATTTTCCACCAGACAAAACCCGGCAACCGAGCGGCCACTGCCCTTGCCCACACCGTGCTCGTCAAACCCGATGACAATGGCCGGGCGGTGATATTTTTGAACGAGTTTCGATGCCACGATTCCAATCACACCCGGGTGCCACTCCGCGTCGCCCACCACGATCGCGGCGGAATCGACTCCGCGCGGGGATTCGAGAAACCGCTCCTCGGCCTGCTGCAGAACGCTTTCGACAACCAGTTTGCGCTGGTTGTTCTGCTTTTCAAGCGACTGCAGTCGTTCATACACCTCCTCCGCCGCCGTGGAGGTGAGCAGCGTGAAGGATTCGTAGGCGGCCCCCAGCCGGCCCGCCGCGTTGAGTCGGGGCGCGAGCTTAAAGCCGATGTCGGTGGTGCTGGCCGGATGGGTGACCCCGCAGATCTCCAAGAGCGCACGCAGACCCGTCCATCGGGTGTTCTGAAGCTGGGCGAGCCCCTTGTGCACGAGTACCCGGTTTTCCGCGATCAGCGGCACCAGATCAGCCACGGTACCCAACGCCACCAGATCAAGGGTGTCGCGCAGATCAATCGCCCCGGTCCGACGCCTTTTCAACAGCCCGTGGGCCACCTTGAAACAGATCCCGACGGTGCAAAGGTACTGGTACGCGCCGTTGACCTTGGGATTGACCATGGCCACGCAGGCGGGCAGTTCGCCAAGGGGCTCGTGATGGTCGATGATGAGCACGTCGATCCCACGGGCATTGAGCGTGCGCACCTCCTCGAGCGAAGAGGTGCCGCAGTCGAGCGCCACAAGCAACCGTGGGGAGAAGCGCCCCAGACAACACTCCAACCCCTCCGGGGTCAGGCCGTAGCCCTCCTCGGTTCGGTGGGGGATGTGACAGTGCACCTCCGCCCCCAGCGCCTTGAGCACCTGGTAAAGAAGCACCGAGGAGGTGACCCCGTCCACGTCGTAGTCGCCGAACAGAAGGATCTGCTCGCCGCGGTCAATCGCCAGCAGCAGCCGATCCACCGTCGCCTCCATGCCCCCCAGGGCGAAAGGATCCCCGAGGGTTCCCAACCGCGGCTCCAAAAACTCGCGGGCCGCGTCGGCCGTTGCATACCCGCGCAAACAAAGAATCTCCGCCACCAGGGAGGGAATCCCCAGCTCTCCAGCAAGACTCTGCACCGCAACGGGATCAGTCGCCCGAGGCTGGATCCACGACAGTTGCTGGGGAAGGGGAGGGACCGTCACAGGGAACGGATTTTGGAGACCGCCCTGACCAGCGCGTCCACCGCAAGGTCGGTTTCAGCCAGGGAGTTGAACTTGGAAAAGGAGAACCGCAGGCTGGAGCGGGCGCGCGCATCCGAATGGCCCATGGCCTTCAACACATGGGAAGGGTGTACCGAACCGGAGGTGCACGCCGAACCCGCGGAACAACAAACCCCCTGTTCGTCGAGGAGCAGCAAAAGCGCCTCCGAATCGACGTTGGCAAAGGCGAGGTTGCTCGTGTTGGGAAGCCGGTGGGAGGGGTCGCCGTTGACGGAAACACCCTCCACAGCCGTGAGCACCCGGGCTTCAAAGTGGTCGCGGAGCGTGCGCGCATGCCGCGTGTCAGCCTCGAGGGTCGCGGCGGCAATCTCGCAAGCCTTCCCGAAGCCCACGATGGAGGCCACGTTTTGCGTGCCGCCGCGCTTGCCGTTTTCCTGACTGCCGCCGATGAGGAAGGGGGAAAAGCGGGTTTTGCGGTTGATGTAGAGCGCACCCACCCCCTTGGGGCAGTGCAGCTTGTGGCCCGAGAGTGACAGAAACTGGATGTCCGCCCGCCCCATGTGCAGGGGCAGCTTACCCGCCACCTGCACCGCGTCGCTGTGGAAGTACACGCCTTTTTCACGGGCGATACGCTGGAGTTCCTCTACCGGAAAAACAGTGCCGGTTTCGTTGTTGGCCCACATCACGGTGAGGAGGGCCGTGTCGGGCCGAACGGCCCTGCGCGTCTCCTCGAGATCAATCTGGCCCTTGGAATCGACTCCAAGCCACGTGATTTCGACGCCGCGCTTGGCGAGGGTTTCGCACATCTTGAGGGTCGCGGAGTGCTCCACCCGCGTGGTGACGATGTGCTGGCGGTCGGGATCCGCCGAAAGGGCGGAGAGAATGGCGGCGTTGGTGGCCTCGGTACCGCAGCTGGTGAAGACGATTTCCTGGGGCTCGCACCCCAGAAGGCCGGCGACCTGGGCGCGGGCCTGCTCCAGCGCGACGTCAACCTGTTTGCCGAAGCGGTACGCACTCGACGGATTGCCGTAACATTCGGTCAGGTAGGGCAGCATGGCCTCGAGCACGGCCGGATCCACCCGCGTGGTGGCGTTGTTGTCCAGATAGATCATTGATTGCGGGGCGGTCATGGGCCTGAGGATACGCTGGGTCGTCGAGCTTACCGACCGTACGACGCCTGTCCAAGCCGGAGTGCACCCCCGCTGGCGAATTTCACGGCTCCTGACACTGGTGTTGCGGCAAAAGCCGGCTTCAAGCCGAAACCACCCGGGACCGGTCTTTCACCGTGGCTCCCAAGGGCCCGTCCTCAATCCGCCCGAAGCGCCTTCTGCTCAATCACCCCGAACCAGCCCAGCCCGGGATAGGTTTCGTCGCCCGGTGTTTCGGCAAACCCAACCGCTGTACCATCCGCGGTGGTATAGAAATCCGCCTTTTGCGCACCCGCTCTACCCCGGATCCGAAACTTTTCATCCAGAATGCCTTTTCCGTCAGAGCTGGCGATGATCCTGCCCTCCCGGTCCACCAGCATACAGCGGGTGAGCTTTTTTTCCTCCGGCGTGAGACGCACGCCGTTGACAACGGCCGCGGCCTGGCTGCCCCAGTCAAAAAAGATGCCCAGTGCGCCTAGAACCCTGCCGCTGGCCCGTCCTCCCTCGCGCACGGCGGTCGAATAAGTGGCCACCTGCCGGGACCCGAGCCGGGCCGCCACCTCGATGTCCTGCGCGGCGTAGTGATCCCCCGAGGCCGTGGCCAAGGCATCCCGAAACCAAGCCTGGTCCGCCACATTGCTTCCGACCACCCCCGGATACAGTTCAGGCCGGCCGTTCGCGATCACGTTGCCGTTGAGGTCCGCAATCCAAAGGTCCAGATACACGGTGTAGCTGTTGAGGATCACCCCGAGCCGTTCGGAAGCGAACCGACGCTTTGATTCGTCCGCCTGCTCGAGCGCCTCCACCACCGCCGTGTCGGTGGCCCACCACCGCACATCGCAGGAACGCTCGTAGAGGTTCCGGTCGATGATATCAATCATGTTCAGCGCCAGATCCTTCAAGCGCTGGCCCTTGGCCTCTTCAAGCTGCGCCAGCATGGCTCCCCCCACCTTGTTGAGATCGCCAATGGAAGAGGCGAGTTCCTTGCCCATGTCATGGGAGATGTCGGTGATCCGCTGCGAAACCGACTTCACCTCCTTGGCCACCACCGCGAAACCCACCCCCGCCGAACCGGCCCTCGAAGCCTCGATCAAAGCGTTCAACGCAAGGATGCGGATCTCATGGGTGATGGAATTGATCGAGATCAACTTGCGGCTGGCAACGGTGCCCACGTGGCGGGACAGCTCCATTAGTTTCTCGTGTTCAGACATAAAGAGGTGGGCCTTTCAGCTAGTTTTAAAAGAGGCGGCTGCCACCAGGTTCGACGCCCAAGGGAGTACCGGTAACCGGTAGACACGCGACGGAAGCCCCATGGAGGCCAGTTTGCCTTCTTCTGTGCCCACGGATCGCTGGAATGTTCAACACTTTTGCCCGGCAGGTGCCACAAAAAGCATCCCGTCTTTTCCGCCTCCCCGCGCCAACCCAAGAGCTGCTGCGCTCAGAACCGCTCCTTTCACACGGGGAAAACTTTAAAAGACGCCTCGCACCGTTTTCTACGCGACTTGAGACCTGAACCGTCCGATATTTTCCTCCACGCCGCAATCCATGTCTAACGCCGACACTCTCCACGCAAAATACAAACTCGCGAAGCCTCCGGAAAACGTCCTGCGCCTCGGCAAACTGGTCCAGGGAGCCTTCGACAGCAATGTTCAGGAGATTGCGACGATCATCAAAGCCGACGCCGCCCTCTCTGCCCGGGTCATCAAAGTCGCCACCCGCGGCGGCAAAACCGCCCTCGAGGTGGAAGCGGCGGTTGCACGCATCGGAGTGCACCAAGTCACCCTTGTCGTGATGACCGAACTCCTGTTGTACGCGGTGACCAAGACCTTCAGCACCATGCTGAATGTTTCCCTCGAACCCCGCGAGGTCCTCTCCTCCTCCGGGGACGAGGTCGTGGGCTGTATTCAATTCAAAGGGAAGGCAAACGGGCGCGTTTTTCTACGGATCTCCTGCCACTCCGCCGACTGGCTGGTGCCCCGGTTTCTCGGGAAGGATCTTCCGATGGAACCGGCCGAACTTCTGCCCGATGTCGTCGGAGAAATCCTCAACATCGTCGGCGGCAACTTTAAGTCCAACCTCGTGGACGCCGGCCTGACCTGCGCGTTGAGTGTGCCACAGGTTGACACGCGGCCCGGCTTCGCCGCAGACACCGGCAGCAGCGAGTTCCATCTGGCCCTTCCTCTCGCGACTGAAGGATTCGGACTCTTTCTTGATTTGATAATCTCCCCGATCACAGACTGACGAAAAATAACTCGATCATGAGCAAGAAGATTCTGACGGTAGATGACAGCAAGATGGTACGGATGATCGTCACCAGCACCTTCCAACCATTCGACTGCGTTGTCGTGGGTGCTGCCGACGGGGCAGAAGGTGTAGAGGTTGCCTTGCGGGAAAAGCCCGACATCATCTTTCTGGACATTACGATGCCAGTGCTGAACGGAATTGAAACGCTCGCCAAGATCCGGGAAACCCCGGAGATTGCGACCATTCCAGTGGTCATGCTGACGGCGGAATCGGACGGGCAGCGCCTTGGAATGGCGGACCAGCTCAAGGTGAGCGGCTACATCGCCAAACCATTCAAGGGAGAGCAGTTAATTGAGCTCACCAAGGGCATCATCCCGCTGACCTTGAAAGCGCCGGCACCAAAGGCGCCACCACCAAAGCCCCAGCTGCCAAAGCTTCCCATACCCAACCGGGGCTAAGCGTGTTTTAAAAACCACCCCCCGGACACCCGGGGTAGCATCCGCCCCACCCCCACGCTTATGAATAACCCTCCAGAAATCGGCATCGAGCCTGTCAGTGAATGGTTTACCCAGGCTGTTCTCGACGTTTCGGAAACCATGTTTGGTTTGGAGGCTTATCCCGCAGGCCCTGCGGACGGAGTGACCGCCACGGACGCCCTGCTCGTCGCCTGCATTGGAATCCGCGGCGACTACCGCCTGGAGGTCGCGATGTACTTCCCCCAGTCTCTAGCGGCTCGTCTCGCCGGGATCTCTCTGGACATGCCGGCGGCAGAACTGGATGAAAAGATGGTGGAGGATGTGGCGGGCGAATTCAGCAACATGGCGGCGGGTGCCGTCAAATCGAGGCTATCCGATCTAGAAGTGCCTTGTAACATGACTGTTCCACGCGTGGTGCGGCTCGCGCCAGACGCCACGGACGCCCGCCAGAAAGTGCAGGCGGCGCTTGCCGTGATCCGCGGAACCGCAGGTCCCCGGAACCCGTCCTCTGCTCCGCCCGTCCGCCTGTTCTTTCAGGTGAGTGAGGCACACTTGTACGCGGATTTGTATCTCTAGCGCTGAGCGGGACGGGGACATTCAGAACCCACATTCCGTCGGGATCCTCTTCGCTCCCTCTTGGCTTGGAAACCAACCGGGTTTGTTAGTGCCAGGCAGAAGGCAGTCGGCACCCGGGTCCGGTTGACTGAAAAGCGCCGTTTCATGCGCCGTTTCATGCGCCGTTTCATGCGCCGTTTCATGCGCCGGTCCGCCCCGCCTTTCCAACCTTTCGAGCCAACGGTCAGGCCGCCAAAACCGGTCGTCCGAAAAACGCAAAGCCTCAGTCTGTCCCGAGCGCTCTGATGCAACTCGGCCCACTTCGCGAAAGCGACTCGCAATCATTAGTTTCCCGTCCGGCCTCCCGGAGGCATGGCTATTTCGCTTGCGATCACTTCGGCTGACAAAGCTATACTGAGGAAAGCTTTTTATCTCAAACCAAACAGCCTAAACATGATCAAGAATCTCACTTTAAAGGGAAAATTTAACCTTCTGATCGTGCTCTTTACTGCGGGGGCGCTGTTGTTTGGTTTCGCCGCCTTCAGGATGATCGCAAATGTGAAGGTCAACGGCCCGCACTACGATCTGATCATCCGGGGAAAGGACCTTCAGGCAGACATTCTCCCTCCCCCTGCCTATATCCTCGAGTCCTACGCGGTCGTGCTGCAATCTCTCAACGCGGGCACTCCGGAAACAGTGAACGCACTGGTGGAGAAGGGCGATGCGCTCCGCAAGGACTTCACGGACCGGTACGCCTACTGGGAAACCAACCTCCCCGATGCTGCGATGCGCAAACTGCTGCTGGAGGATGCGCGCACTCCGGCACTCGAATTTTTCAAAATCCGCGACACACAGTTCAACGCGGCCCTGAAGGCTGGGGATCGTGAAAAGGCGAGCAAGATTCTCAGTACAAACCTGCAGCCTCTTTACGAAAAACACCTCGCCGCAATTCTCAAACTCGTTGAAGTCGCCAACAAGTTCACCTCTGAAGAAGAGAAAAACGTGGCTGGGATCATCAGTAGCGCGACCGGCTTTCTCATGTTGGCGATCGCTGCGGTGATCGTCGTGGTCTTCCTGCTGTCGCGCGCGGTTGCCTCAAGCATCATCGGCACTGTGCAGCGCGCCGCCCAGGTGCTGGACTCGGTGGCCGGCGGAGACTTCAGACAGCGGCTTGTGCAGGACACCTCCGACGAACTCGGACAGATGGCGCGTTCCGTCAACCAGATGGTGGAATCCATCCGTTCGGTGTTGCTCGAAGAGGTGGTGGATTGGGGGGTGGTGGCGGAAAACCAGAAAAAGGCACTCCGTGAAAAAGAGGCGGCGCGTCTTCTGCAACAGAACGCTCAAGAACTCCTGAAAACCGTCTCCTCCGCAGCGGAAGGCGATCTGACACAAACCGTATCCGTGAAGGGTTCGGATGCGATCGGGCAGGTTGGAGTGGGCTTGCACAACCTTTTAGAGGCTTTCAGGGGCAGCATCCACGCCTTCGCCAGCGCCAGCAATTAGCTTTCCTTGGCCTCAGGTCAGATGTCCCTGGTGAGTGCGGATATGAGCGCCGTGGCGGAGGAAACCGCAGCGCAGTCGTCAACGGTGGGGGCCGCCGCCGAGGAGGTTTCCAGGAACCTGCAAACGGTCGCCGCCGGCGCCGAGGAGATGTCCGCGAGCATCAATGAAATCGCGGGGAATGCCGTGGAAGCGGCC
The DNA here is from genome assembly GCA_044376515.1 of Chthoniobacteraceae bacterium. Classification (GTDB taxonomy): domain Bacteria; phylum Verrucomicrobiota; class Verrucomicrobiia; order Chthoniobacterales; family Chthoniobacteraceae; genus Chth-196. The sequence continues at coordinate 23,339 of JBILKV010000011.1, forward strand.
AAGGTGGCCAGCGATGCGGTCAAGATTGCCAGCTCCACCAACCAGACGATTCTGAAACTGGGAGAGTCCAGCGCGGAAATCGGAGAGGTGATCAAACTGATCACCTCCATCGCACAGCAGACCAACCTGCTTGCCCTCAACGCCACCATTGAAGCGGCGCGGGCGGGCGAGTCCGGCAAGGGGTTCGCGGTGGTGGCCAACGAGGTCAAAGAGCTTGCCAAAGCCACGACCGAAGCTGCGGAAAACATCAGCCAAAAGATCGAGGCCATCCAGACCGACACCCGGGGAGCGGTGGAGGCCATCGGTCAAATCACGGGCGTAATCGCCCATGTAAACGAAATCGCCAACCTGATCGCCAACTCCGTGGAGGAGCAGACCGCGACCACCAACGAAATCAGCCACAACGTGGCGGAGGCAGCCGCCGGCGGCTCTGAGATTGCGAGAAACATCGCCGGCGTCGCAACTGCGGCGGAGGCCACAGCCAAGGGTGCCGCCGAAAGTCAGTCTGCCGCCCTGGAGCTCTCGACGATGGCGGACGGACTAAAACAGCTCATCGCCCGGTACCAGATCGAAGAAAAAACCCAGCCCGAAGCCTGAAACTGCGCCCCCACGCCTTAAAAGACGGCACACAAAAGCGGGGGGCGCCGCAGGTCCGTACAGTTTGAAAAAAGCGGGCGGGCCGTGGGGAACCGGCCGCAAGACTCGGCACCAGAAACACTCATTTGCTTCGAGCGCAAACCACTGGGGGAAAACCATTCGCTCATTCCTCATTCAGGCAACACTGATGTTGCAAAGGGCTCGCCAATCACTAGGTTACCCTCTCAGCGCTTCCTTATGGACGATCTCATCAAAGAGTTTCTGATTGAAAGCCACGAAAACCTCGATCGGCTGGAACGCGATCTGGTTGAACTGGAAAAAGATCCCCACGCCAAAGAGACGCTCAGCAGTATCTTTCGCACGATTCACACCCTGAAAGGCTCGGCGGGATTTCTCGGCTATGGCCAACTCGAAGCGGTCTCCCATGTAGGTGAAAACCTTCTGAGCCGGATGCGCGACGGACTGCTCGTCATCAATCCGGATATCGCGGGCGCCCTGCTCGCGACGGTTGACGTGGTCCGCCGTATGCTGGGCGAAATCGAGTCCACGGGCGCCCCCGAGGAACGCGACTACTCCGAATTGATCCAGCTTCTGGACAGACTCAAAGACGGTCCGGACGCGGAGGCCGAGATCCCCACCCCGGAACCGGAACCCCAACCAGCGCCGGTTGAGGTGACGGCCGAACCTGTGGTCACACCAGAACCGGCGGTGAAAGCCGAACCCGCACCCACACCACTGGCAGAGCCGGCACCCGCCGCGAAGCCGGTGCATCTCACTCCGGCCACGCCGCCACCCGTGGCGGCGCCTCTTGTCCCCGTGGCGGCCTCCGCTCCGGCGGTTCCAGCCTCTCCACAAGCTCCCGCAACCCCGGCGGTTCCCGCCGTCACAGCCGCGCCCGTTCCGGTGGCGGCACCTCCGGAACACCTGGAGCAACGTTCTTCCGCGGCTTCGGACAGCTCGATCCGCGTGGATGTCAGCCTTCTGGACAAGCTGATGAACCTGGTGGGCGAGCTTGTGCTGGCCCGCAACCAGGTGCTCCAGTTTACCAGCAAGCACGCCGACAGCGCCTTCACCGCGACCGCCCAGCGGCTGAACCTGATCACCACCGAACTGCAGGGCAGCGCCATGAAGACGCGCATGCAGCCGATCGGCAACATTTGGAGCAAGCTCCCCCGCGTGGTACGCGACCTCTCCGCGAGTTGCGGCAAAGAGATCCGGCTTGAGATGGAGGGCAGCGACACCGAACTCGACAAGACGATCATCGAGGCGATCAAGGATCCGCTGACCCACATCGTGCGGAACTCGGTGGACCACGGCATCGAAACGCCGGAGGCGCGGCTGGAGCGGGGCAAACCGGCCGAGGGCTGCCTGAAGATGCGCGCCTTCCACGAGGGCGGCCAGGTGAACATCGAGATCATCGATGACGGCGGCGGAATTGACCTCGACCGGGTCAAACAGAAGGCCGTTCAGCGCGGCATTATCAGCGCGGAACAGGCCGCACGGATGAGCGAGCATGACGGTCTGCACCTGATTTTCATGCCGGGTTTTTCGACGGCGGAAAAGATCACCAACGTGTCCGGTCGGGGAGTCGGGATGGACGTGGTCAAAACCAACATCGAAAAAATCGGTGGCACGGTGGACCTCCAGAGCCAGTTGGGCAAGGGGACGACACTTAAGATCAAGATTCCCCTCACCTTGGCGATCATCCCCGCGTTGATCGTAAGCAGCGGCGGAGAACGCTTCGCCATTCCGCAGATCAGCCTGCTCGAATTGCTGCGTCTGGACGCTTCCAACGCCAGGCAACAGATCGAGTCGATCCACGGCTCGCCCGTTTATAGGCTGCGAGGCAAGTTGTTGCCGCTGGTCTATCTCAACCGCGAACTCAAGCTGGAGGCTTCCGGAGCGGGTGGGTCCGAAGAGCGCGAAGTGAACATCGTGGTGGTTCAGGCGGACGGACATCCGTTCGGTCTGGTGGTGGATGACATCAACGACACGCAGGAAATCGTGGTCAAGCCGCTTGGAAAGCAACTCAAGGGTGTCACCTGCTTCGCGGGTGCCACGATCATGGGCGACGGTCGCGTCGCCCTGATTCTGGACGTTCTGGGCCTCGCACAACAGTCCCGGGTCGTGGCGGAAGCCCTGAGCCGCAACAGCCACTTGGAAAGTGCGGCCGACGCCCGCAAACAGCAGGACAAGAAACAGACCCTGCTCATCTTTTCCGCAGGTCAGGGTACGCGGATGGCGATCCCCCTCTCGACGGTGGCGCGGCTGGAGGAGTTTGCGCGCTCTTCCATCGAGTACTCTGGCGGGCATCCGGTGGTGCGTTACCGAGGCCAGATCCTGCCACTGATCAAGGTATCCCAATATGTCCCCTCGCTGGGGCCGCAGGCGGAAGAAGACCCCAACGCGCCGATGCAGGTGGTGGTCTACACGGAGAACAGCAAGAGCGTCGGACTGGTCGTGGGCAAGATCGACGACATTGTGAGCGAAGTGATCACCGAAAAACGCCATGCCTACGGAAACGGCATCCTCGGGTCGATTGTGGTGCAGGACCAGGTGACCGACCTGCTGGACGTACAGTCGGTGATCCGTGCTTTCGACCCCTCGTTTGGACCCGGCAAAGGAACCCCTTCGGCCGCCGCCTGACGGCTGATTCATCCGCCCAATCACAATGCCCAGCAATCAGTTTGCAACCTTCACGCTCAACTCACTTTTTCTCGGGGTGGACGTCCTCAAGGTGCAGGAGGTCATCCGTTATCAGGAAATGACACGCGTCCCCACCGCTCCGGCAATGGTGGAGGGTCTCATCAATCTACGCGGGCAAATTATTACGGCCATCGACCTCCGGTTGAGGCTGGCCCTCCCTCCCCGGCCCTCCGACCGGTTGCCAATGAACGTGGTCATCCGCACCGACGAGGGGGCGCTCAGCCTTTTAGTGGACGAAATCGGAGACGTGCTCGAGATTGCAGACGAACGCTTCGAGCGGGTGCCGGAAACCGTGACTGGCGTGATCCGCGACCTCGTGACGGGAGTCTACAAACTCGACGGCAGGCTGCTGCTCATTCTCGACACGGAAAAAGCGGCGACCCTTCCCATGACGCTGGCGCTGGTGCCCAACAAGAGCTGATTTTCTCAGAACCCCAAAGAAAGCAACTATGAACGAAACGCCGAACGACAGTCTTGAAGCATCTGCTACCCAACCCCGGCGCAAAGGAGTCGTGCGCGGTGGACTGAAAAAAGGCGCGGCCAGGGCGACCCCAACCGCGGTTGATTCGGTACGAGTTGCGGAGAAAAAAACGCCGGCGTCCAAACGCAAGGCGGTGGATCGGGAGGCGGAGGATCTCCGGCGCCAGGTGGCCGCCATCCAACGGTCCCAGGCAGTGATCGAATTCACGTTGGACGGCACCGTCCTTACGGCGAACCAGAACTTCCTCAAGGTCATGGGCTATTCCTTGGCCGAGGTGCAGGGGCAGCACCACGAGATGTTCTGCGAACCCTCCTACGCCGAGAGCTCCGACTACCGGCGGTTCTGGCAGGCACTCAATCGCGGCGAGTTCCAGGCGGGCGAATTCAAGCGGATCGGCAAGGGCGGCAGGGAGGTGTGGATCATCGCCTCCTACAACCCGATTCTCGGAGAGGACGGCAAGCCGGTGAAGGTCATCAAGTTTGCCACCGACATCACCGCGTCGAAGGCAGAGCTGAAGGCGCGCACGGACATCATGAACATGACGAGCATCGTCTCGGAGTCCGACCTGCGCGGGGACATCCTGTCCATCAACGAAAAGTTCTGCGAGGTCTCCAAGTATTCGAGGGACGAGCTTATCGGCAAACCCCACAACACCACCCGGCATCCCGACATGCCCAAGGAGGTGTTCCGGGAGTTGTGGGCCACCATCGGCCGCGGCAACCCGTTCCGCGGGATCATCAAGAACCGCGCCAAGGACGGCACCCCGTACTACGTGGACGCCGTCATCGCCCCGATCATGGGTGACAATGGAAAGCCGAAAAAGTACCTCGGGGTGCGCTACGACATCACCGAGATTGAGACGGAGCGGCAGAACATGCGGGGCGTGTTCCGCGCAATCGACGGCGCTTTCGCGTACATCGAATTCGATACGGATGGCAACGTGATCACGGCCAACCAGAATTTCCTGACGACCATGGAGTACTCCCTGGACTCGATCAAAGGCAAGCACCACAGGACTTTCTGTGATCCGGCCACGGCCAATTCGCAGGAATACTCCCGGTTCTGGCCGGACCTGAAGGCCGGCAATCCGAAATCGGGCGAGTTCAAGCGGATCTCGCGCTCCGGCAAGGAACTGTGGCTCCAGGCGGTCTATTCTCCGGTAACGGATGAAACGGGGCGCGTGGTCAAAGTGGTGAAGATCGCCACAAACGTGACTGCAGAGGTCAGCCAGCGCATCCAGCTCGAACAGGTGCTCAAGGAGGTTTCCGACAGCGCCCAGACGCTCTCGTCCGCGTCCGAAGAGTTGTCGGCCAACAGCCAGCAGATGGTGGCCAATGCTGAGGAAACAGCCGCCCAGGCGGGAGTGGTTTCCGCGGCAGCCCAGCAAGTCAGCACCAACGTGCAGACCGTTGCCGCAGGCACCGAGGAAATGAGCGCGAGCATCCGTGAGATTGCCAAGAACGCTCAGGAGGCGGCCAAGGTGGCTGCCGTCGGAGTGACCGCAGCCGACAGCGCAAGTGACACCATCTCCAAGTTGGGACTGAGCAGCGCCGAAATCGGCAAGGTAATCAAGACGATCACCTCCATCGCCCAGCAAACCAATCTACTCGCCCTCAACGCCACCATCGAGGCCGCGCGCGCAGGCGAGGCAGGCAAGGGTTTTGCGGTGGTTGCCAACGAGGTCAAGGAACTGGCGAAGGAAACCGCCAAGGCCACCGAGGACATCAGCCAGAAGATCGAAAAAATCCAGTCCGACACCAATCACGCGGTGGCCGCGATCTCCGAAATCAACGGCGTCATCAACAAGATCAACGACTACCAGAACACCATCGCAAGCGCCGTGGAGGAACAAACGGCCACCACGAACGCAATCACCCGGAACATTGCGGAAGCGGCACAGGGCAGCACCGAGATCGCCCAGAACATCCTTGGCGTGGCGGAAGCCGCCCGCAACACGACCTCCGGCGCCAGCGACACGGAAAGGGCCGCCCTCGAACTCGCACGCATGGCGGCAAGCCTGCAGAACACGGTCGCGAGCGTCCAAAACTAGCTTAGGACCGGCCCGGGGACCCTGTTCTCCGGCGTTTGTCTCCCCGCAGGGCACGTCCCGCGGGGAGCACTCCTGCAAAGCGATCCACACCCGACGCTAGTGGTTGCCTGTGTTTCCAGCGATCCCTACGGTCTAAAGGTTTCAACCCACCCACGAAAAGTGATCTCCGCCCCCATTTTCGCCCCCCGCCCTGCCGGGTCCTCCGCCGCCCGCGTCACGTACTCTTCCGCTGAGGTGCCCCCATGCGTGCTCTAATCGTCGACGACTCCAAGATGGTTCGCATGATCCTGAGCAAACTGCTTAAGGAACTAGAGTTTGAGATCCTTGAAGCAGGCGACGGACAGGAGGCCATCGAACGCCTCTACCACGGCGAAAACGTAGACCTGATGCTCGTGGACTGGAACATGCCGGTCATGGATGGGTATGAACTACTCTGCGCGGTTCGTGCCAATGTCCTGCTTTGCGACATCAAAGTAATGATGGTGACCACGGAGTCCTCGATCGAACAGGTACAGAAAGCGCTCGCCGCGGGCGCCAACGAGTATCTGATGAAACCCTTCACCAAGGAACTGCTGCTCGAAAAACTCCAGATCATGGGGGTGATTTGAGGGAGCTAGTTTCTAGTTCTTTGTTTTTTGTTTTTTCTGACGCTGTGATGCGCCTCAAGTACCACCTGCACCGGACCGAACGGTACCATGGATAAAATTCGCGTTTTTATCGTCGATGACTCCGCCGTGATCCGGAGGCTGCTGTCGGACCTGCTCAAGGACGATCCGCAGATCGAGGTGGTGGGGATGGCGGGCAACGGGGAACTGGCGCTCCCAAAGATCCATCAGTTGCACCCCGACCTGGTGACTCTCGATATGGAAATGCCGGTCATGGACGGCATCGAGACACTGAAGGCACTCCGCAAAACACATCCGAAGCTGCCCATTGTTATGTTCAGCACGCTCACCGAGCGTGGCTCGAGCGCCACCATGGACGCGCTCTCCCTCGGCGCGAGTGACTATGTAACCAAGCCCGCCAACGTCGGCAGCGTCATTGAGGGCATGGGAAGGATCCGTGAGGAACTCATCCCGAAAATCAAGGCCCTGTGCGGCCGCAAAGGTTCCGCCGGCGCCGAACTGGTCTCACCACCACGGCCGGAACCGCGCTTTCCGCGGGTCACCCGTGGCTTCGGAGCCGCCGGCGGCGTCGATGTTCTTGCCATCGGCGTCTCGACGGGCGGCCCCAACGCTCTGGCGGAATTGATGCCGGCCCTCGGAAAGAATTTTCCTGTCCCGGTTGTCATTGTGCAGCACATGCCCCCCCTCTTCACGCGGCTTCTCGCGGAGCGTCTCGGGGCCATCTCCGGGTTCAAATGCCGCGAGGGATCCGAAGGACAACTGCTCCTTCCCGGCCAGTTATGGGTCGCCCCGGGTGGTTTCCACATGGTCACCGAACGGGTGCGCGACGGAGTGATCCTGCACTTAAACGAGGAACGCCCGGAGAACTCGTGCAGGCCTGCGGTGGATGTCCTGTTTCGTTCGGTCGCAAAGTGCTACGGCGCCAGGGTTCTCTCGGTCGTGCTGACAGGCATGGGTCAGGACGGGCTCAGGGGGTGCGAGGCGATCGCCGCCACCGGCGGCCAGATTCTGGCGCAGGACGAGGCTTCGAGCGTGGTTTGGGGTATGCCCGGGGCGGTTAGCAACGCGGGCCTTGCAGACAAAATCCTGCCGCTAAAGGAACTGGCCCCCGAAATTTTAAGACGTCTCCAAACCGGCGCCCCCGCCAACCCTTTCCCCCCGCCTCCCAAATCCGCTTAATGAAACCTGCTGATTTTGATTACGTTCGAAACTATGTCCGCAGTCAGGCGGCCATTGTCCTCGAGCCAGGCAAGGAATACCTCGTCGAATCACGACTCGCAACGCTGGCCAGAAAAGAAAAAATAGAGAGCGTGGATGTGCTCGTGCAGAAGCTGCGCGCCAGCCCGGGGAGCGAACTCCACCGGCGCGTCGTCGACGCGATGACCACGAATGAGACCTCCTTCTTCCGGGACATCAACCCCTTCGAAGCCCTCAAGAAGCACATCCTTCCGGACCTGATTCAAAAAAGGCGCGCCGAGCGTCAGCTCAATTTTTGGTGCGGGGCCGCATCCACCGGACAGGAATCCTTCAGCGTGTTGATGACGATCGCCGAAAACTTTCCGGAGATTTTCCACTGGAACTTCAACTTTATTGCCACGGATCTTTCCCTCGACGTGCTGTCACAAGCCCAGTCCGGCCTCTACAGCCAGTTGGAGGTCAACCGCGGCCTGCCTGCGCCCCTGCTGGTGAAATATTTTAAACGCAACGGGAACGCCTGGGAGTTTGATCCGCTCCTGCGCAAGAAGGTCATCTTCAAGGAGCTCAATCTCACGCACAACTGGCCGTTCATGCCCGCCATGGACGTGGTCTTCCTCAGAAACGTCCTCATCTACTTCGACGTCGAAACCAAGAAAATGATCCTCGCCAAAGTGCGGCGTCTGCTCCGTCCCAACGGTTACCTGTTTCTTGGCGGCGCGGAAACGACCCTCAACCTTGATGACGCATTCGAGCGGGTGGTTTTCGACAAGGCGACCTGTTACCGCTCGCCGGGACCCTAGAGCCCGCCGTCGCTCCCCTCGCCGGTTTGCACGCCGCCAACGCGCCATCCGGCACACCCTGAATCTTCAGGACTTGATGCCGAGCGCGCCAGCCAGCCAGCTCAGGAACCCGCCACGGTTGCGAGAACACACGACCACCTTGCCGTTACCGTTAAATTTGAGCACCAAGCCCTCGCCGCTGGTCAAGCTGTTGACCAGCCCCGAGATAAAGCCGGACTTCACCGTCGAGGTGCTGATCTCGTAGCGGAGGCTGGCGTCCCACGCCACCACATGGGAGTTGTCGACAATCATTTCGTTGCCCGCTTTGACCTCCAGCATGAAAAGCGCGCCAAACCCGGCGACCGCCAGCTTGCCACTGCCACTGGTTTCCATGATCAAAAATCCGCCGGTGTCGCCGAAGAGCGCCTGTCCGATCCCCTGAGTGCGCGTCTGGATGCCCACCGAAAAGTCAGAGGCAAAAAAAGCCCCGTCGCAAAGCCGGTACTGTTGGGGGCCCACGTCCAACACCATGACGTCCCCGGGAAGATTGGGAGCGAGGAGGGTTTCACCCGGCCCGCGAGTGGCCTCAATGGTCTGCTGGAAGAAGGATTCCCCCGTGGCCACCCGCCGGGCCAGGGACTGAAGAAAGCCCCCCTGCATCTCACCCTTGAGCTCCAGGCCACCATCCATGGTCACCATCGCATTGCGTTCGCAGTGGATTTTTTCGCCCCGCTGCAGGCGGATCAGCAGGAAAGGATCAACGTTTCCGACAACTTCGTATTCGGGCATTGCGCCATGTTGCATCCGCCACCCCGGGATCCGCCAGCGGATTCCCCTGTGACGCTCACTTGCTCGCGAGAGTTTTGCAGGTGATCAGGGTGTGACTTCGCCGCAGCCTTTGGTTTAGATGAGACTGGCGGGTTTCCCGCCAGCCACGGACTCATTTTCATCAGCCGCTTTTGACCTCCGGATTTTGCCAACGCACACCCCTCTGCATGAAAACAACCAACGTCTACCTGAACAGCCATTTCGAGGTGATTGATGCGGTCCGCTCCGCCGCGCGCCCCGGGGAAGATTTCGCATTCATCTGCTCCTACCGCCGTGACAAGTTCCAACCGGAGGGCCGGCCCACAGCCATCACCAAAACTCCCCTTGGCGAAGTCCGGACGTTGCCCCATGCGACCTTCATTCGCGAACCGGCCCGGCTCCATTCCCCGGCCTACGCCCGTTATTGTCTGGAGGTGGCAAAGCAATACCGCGCCGAAGTCTTCCTGCCCGGCCGACAGGTCTCCGGAATCGCCGCACAATCCGCGACCTTCCTGCACCACGGGATCCAGGTGGTCGCACCGGCCGCCCCCGCGGTGCTCAACGTCATCAACCACAAGGGCCGCTTTTACGACTCGGTGAGACACTGCGGTGTGCCGCTTCCGGCATTCGAACAGGTCCGGACACTTGCAGAATTTGTGGCGGCGGTCGATTCCGTCGGAACCCGACACGCCGTCTGCTACAAGCCCGCGGTTTCCATCTTCGGCTACGGCTTTCACATTCTGGTGAACCACCCCAGCGCAAATCACCCCAGCGCCGAGCAACGTTCCGCACCCGACCTGCGTCTGGACATCTCCCTGCCTGAGGCACTCGCCAAGTTCCGCGGGATGCGCCGCTTCAAAACGCAACTGGTCATGCAGCACCTGCCGGGACTGGAGCGAAGCGTCGACTGCCTTGGTTCCGAGGGCCGCCTGTTGTGCGGGATCGTGCGTCGCAAAAATCCAGACGGCACCCAGTTCCTCGAACACAACGAGACGGTACTTGGCTATGTGCGCACCCTGGTGGCGCACTTTGGCCTGAGCGGTCTTTTCAACGTTCAGTTCAAGGACGACGCCGCCGGCATGCCACGACTGCTCGAGATCAACCCCCGCATGGCAGGCGGCATTTCCTATTCTTTTCTGTCCGGTGTGGTCCTGCCGTACTGGGCGATCCGACTGGCCCTCGGCACCGCTGAACCCGGAGACATTCCGACCCCGAGAACGGGACTGCTGGTCACCGACATCCGCAAGCCGCGGTTGGTCCGTTCGGTTGCCTGATGGCCCTCCGGTCCCCGGATCTTCATTGCATGTCCATCCCGGCCCAAACGCCGCCTCTCTCCGAGCGGAGTGTCCCGCTTGAATCGGGTCTTCTTCATCTGGTGGTGTCCCGTGCAGATCTGCCGCTGGACGACCTGTGCGGATTCGCCTCCAGACGAAACCGCAAGCGCGGTTTCCTCTTCGTCTCGAAGGTACTCGGCCGCCACGTTCCGGTCCCGCCGAACGTGATGTCCCGGGTACACGCTGCGCTGGCGGCGCAGATTCCGGCCGACCTTCCCGGACCCGTCTTGTTTGTGGGACTGGCCGAAACGGCGGTTGCGCTTGGACACGGGGTGCACGACCAGTTTGCCGCGCATACCGGGCGGACGGACACGCTGTTTCTGCACACCACCCGCTACCGGCTACAACGTCCTGTACTTGTTGAGTTTCTGGAAGAACACAGCCACGCGCCCTCGCACATCCTCTACCAACCGGCAGCACCGGAGCACCGCCACCTCCTTGAAACCGCGCGAAGCCTCGTACTCGTCGACGACGAAGCCAGCACAGGCAAGACCTTCATCAATCTCACGCGCGCCCTCACCCCGACGATGAAAAGCCTTGAGCGGGTCGTGACGGCGGTGATCACCGACTGGCGCGCGCCACAACTGCGCGCGGCGTTCCGCGATTCCATGCCTGTGGCCGCCTCCGCGATCGCCTTGCTGGAAGGCTCGTACCGCTTTGAACCGGGCGCTTTTGAGGAAGGTGAGGAGGCGCCGCCCGCCATCGGGACCAACGCCCCCGTGGATGCTCTTTTAGCGCGCAACTACGGACGCCTGGGGGTGAACACCTGTCCCACACTGACGCCACCCGACTTGGGAGCGGTGGAGGGAAAGCGGATCCTGGTGCTTGGCTCCAGCGAGTTTGTCTACCCGCCCTTCCTGCTGGCCTCCGCGCTTGAGCGCCAAGGGGCCGTTGCATTCTGTCAGGCAACAACACGCTCCCCGGTCCGTGTCGGCGGGGCGATTTCCTGCGCCCTCGAGTTTCAGGACAACTACGCCGACGGGATCACCAACTACCTCTACAACGCCCGCGCGGAAGACTACGACCTGGTCCTGATCTGCTGTGAGACTCCTCAAAACCATCTGGATCCAAGGCTTTTGCAATCGCTTAACGCACGGATCGTCCAAGGCTGAACCATGCAATCCAATGCCGTCACGTTGATGGACATCGACGACACGATCCTCCAATCCAAGCGCAAATGCGGGGAGGAAACGTGCGAGCCGGTGGGGTACGACATTCACGGGGAACCGGTCGGCTTCATGCGGCGCAGCCAGCGCGAACTCTTTGACCGTCTGGCGGCCAGCACCACGGTCATTCCGTGCACGGCAAGGGATGTGGCCACGCTGGGCCGGGTCCGGCTCTCCTTCCCCAGCTACAAAATCTGCTCCTACGGCGGGTGCATCCTCACCCCGGAAGGCGCTGTGGAGCCGCGCTGGCACGCGCGCGTCAGTGCGGAAGCCACCGCGACCCTTGGACGGCTCGAGGCGCTCGAACGCCTCCTGCTGGCCGCGGCCGCCGACCTCAAGGTCGACGCCCGCATCTGGAAAATCGGCGACAATGGGCTGCCCCTCTACCTCTGCGCCAAGCACCATCAAAAAGACACGACCGAACTGCACCGGCTCATCGCGCCGCTGCGGGAGCTCCTGCCCGACGGCTGGACGCTGCACTTCAACGACAGCAACGTGGCCGCCATTCCGGGTTACCTCGGAAAGGAGCACGCGGCGCGCTGGCTCCTCTCCGAGGTGCTCCAACCAGCCCTGGTCCTCGGCATGGGCGACAGCTTTGTCGACCTGCCCTTCATGGGCTTGTGCCACTTCGCGATGATCCCCTCCCGGTCCCAGATTTTCTCCCACCTCCGCGACGCAGGCCATGGATTCCCGTCCACACGCTAATTTTCACGGCAGCTACCTGCCCGGAGACGTGCAGTTTTTGCTCAAGCAGGTTTCGCTGGCCCCTACGGACGTGGCCACCAAGGAGCGGCTCATCCAGAGCGGCCGTGCCCACTACTCGACGATGCTTTCAGCCGAGCATCCCCCGGCGCCCGCATATCTGGAGCTTTTCCACGAGGCGCTGCACCGTAACGGCGACCGCCTCGCGCACGACATCGCCGCCCTTGCACGCACGCTTGCCGCACGCTGCCGCGCCGACGGCGAGATCGTCCTGGCCAGTCTGGCCCGCGCTGGGACGCCGGTGGGGGTGCTGCTCCACCGTGCGCTGGCGACTCTCGGAATCTCCAGCGCCCACTATTCGCTCTCCATCATCCGGGACCGCGGCATCGACGCCGCGGCGCTGGACTACCTCCTCGCCCGGCACGATGCCGCTGACGTGGTGTTTCTGGACGGCTGGACCGGAAAGGGTTCCATCGCCGGGGAACTGGATGCCTCCATCGCACGCTACAACGCGGAGCGCGGCACCCGGTTGGATCCGGGGCTCGCAGTGGTGGTCGACCTCGCCGGAGTTGCCGCGGTGGCGGTCACCGCGGAGGACTACCTGATCCCTTCCTCGGTGCTGAACGCGGTGGTCTCGGGGCTGGTAAGTCGCACGGTGCTGCACGACGAACTGGTGCTGCCCGGGGACTTTCATGCGTGCGTCTACTACAGGGATCTGGCGCCACATGACCTGTCCCGGCATTTTGTCGACACGCTCACACCCATGGTAGGTGCACATCTGGGATCGACCGGGCCGGTCGCGTGGGATTCCGCGAAAAGGGCGCAATTGCAGGCGGCCTCCGAGGCATTCCTCGCCTGGGTATCCGGCGAATTTAGAGTAGGGAACCGGCACCGGATCAAACCGGGGATAGGCGAATCGACCCGTGCCCTGCTGCGCCGGGTGCCGGAGCGGCTTCTGATTGCGGACCCTACGGCACGGGACCTGCTCCACCTCGGGCTGCTTGCGCAACAAAAGCAAGTGCCTGTGCACCATGTTCCCGATCTGCCCTATAGAGCGACCGCCATCATCCGCGAAGTGCGTGAGGACGCCTGAGGCGGCGGCGCGTTCGGGTGGTTCTGGCGGGCCTTTTTCACGTCGAGCCAGCCTATGAGAACCATTTCTCCGCTCCAACTTGGGGCTTCTCTGTATATGCCCGCAACCCGCGGGGACCTGGTCGCCCACGCCAACGGCGACAAGCTTCCGTTTTTGCGCTCGATGATCATTTGCACGGAAGACTCGGTCCGGCTCGATCAGCTCGACTATGCGCTCCAGAACCTCAAGGAAGCCCTGCCGCTTTTCCGCCCAACAGAGGCGCTCCGCTTCATTCGGGTACGCAATCCACAGGTAATGGCTGAAGTGCTCCGGATGAGCGGCATCGGCAATGTCCACGGGTTTGTCCTTCCGAAGGCCACCCGGAAAAACATCGCGCGCTATTTGGATCTTCTTTCCAAGGACGATGGATTTGTGCTGATGCCCACGCTGGAGGACGCGGACGTGTTCATCCCGGGCGAAATGGTGAAGTTCCGCAATCTCCTGTTGAAGTCCGCTGTCCGGAGCCGGATCCTCAGCCTCCGGATCGGCGGAAGCGACCTGCTGCATCAACTCGGTGTACGCCGCTCGCCGAAGCGTTCGGTGTATGATACGGCGCTGGGCGGTGCGATCGCGATGCTTGCGGGGATTTTCATCCCCCACGGGTTCAACCTGTCGGCTCCCGTGTTTGAAGGCCTCGCCTTTCCCCGGGTGCTTGCTCAGGAGGTCGAGCGCGACCTGCTGCACGGCCTCTTTGGCAAGACTGCCGTCCATCCGGATCAGGTGCCCCAGATTGAGAGGGCCTACATGGTGGCGGCAAAGGACTTCGAGATGGCCTCGCTGATGCTTGAGCAGTCCGCCCCCGCGGTCTTCCGGATGCATGACACGATGTGCGAGGCGGCAACGCACCGTCACTGGGCGCAATCCATCATGGAGCGGGCGCGAATTTACGGAATCACGGGCCGGCGACGCTCCGTGGCCAAACTCGTCTCCTTCCCAGATACCCGGCAACGCGCGGTTTCCAAGACCGCCGCGGGCGGCGTCCCGAAGCGCAGGGTGCTCAAGACCCGCCGACCGGCTCTGGCCACAGTCTGAAACTACGGCACCCCGAGAATTTTAGTGACCTACCGCGCAACTCCCAGTACCCAAAACACCCACAACCAAACCAACCACCCTACCCCATGCTTACATTCCTTGCAGTAGCGGCCGGCGCAGAGGCCGCGCAGGCCGTCGCGGAACACGCCCCGGCAGCAGCAGCCACCCCACTGACCCCGGAACGCGTCGCAATCGCCGCGCTTCTCGCAGCGATTGCGATGTCCTCGGTCGTTATCGGCGCTTGGCTGGGGCTCACCTTCAAGGCCAGCGACAAGCTTATCGCCAACATCCTCGCCTTCGGTTCGGGCGCCCTCGTGAACGCCCTTGCAGTGGACCTCGCCTTCGGGACCACACAGCATCTGGTGAATTCGGGCGTTCCTAACATCCGTGCCTGGGTGATCGTCGCGGGCGGCTTCCTCGCCGGCGGCTTGATTTACTACATTGCAAACAAACTGGTCGACAAGTTCGGCGGCGCGGCGCGGCACAAGACCACTGCACGCAGGCACGCCATGGAGCGGAAGCGGGAAGAGGCTTCCGAACTGCTCGGGCGCCTCGCCAAAAACGTGGTGCTCCGCGCCCTGCCCCCCAGCGAAATCGACCACATCCTGCCCTTCGTTCGTGAATTCACGGCGGAGAAAGGCGAGGTCATCTACAAACTCGGCCAGGAACCCTGCGCTCTCTACCTCGTTGACGAGGGCAAGGTCGGCATTTACGTGGAAGTTCACCACGGCGCCGATCCGGACAAGCGGGTCGCGGAGTCCCATGAAGGCGACATCTTCGGCGAGATGGCGATCGTTTCCCACACCGCCCGCACCGAAACCGCGATCGCCGAAACGGCGGTCAAGGGCATGATGATCGAGAAGGACGACTTCGAGCACCTCATGGAGGATTCGCCGAAAATCCGCGAGGTCATGACCAAACTGGCCGAACACCACACCCTCGAAAGCATCCACAACCAGCACGATGTCATGGACGCCGCCGAGTGGGAGGAAATGGCGGCCGACAGCATGAAGCGTCTGCACTCCGGCGAGGTCCACCAGGCGCTGGCGGAACACGGCGGGGGCAGTCCTCTGGCCATCTGGATCGGCAACATCCTCGACGCGATCCCCGGTTCCCTGGTGATCGGGGCGACCTACATGAGCCTCAAGACATTCAACCCAACCCTGTTGATCGCCATCTTTCTGGCAAACCTGCCCGAGGCCATGGCCAGCGCCAACACCATGCGGCACGCGGGCTACTCCAAGATGAAGATCTATGGTCTGTGGGGTTCGTTGGTGTTCATCGGCGCAGCCTGCGCCGCCATCGGCAACATCGCGCTGCCCGACGCTCCGATCGAGTTCCTCGCCATCTGCGAGGCGGTCTCCGGCGGAGCCATCCTGGCACTGGTGGCACAGGTGATGTTCCCACACGCCTATGAAGAGGGCGGCGATTCGGTCGGCATGACCACGATCGCCGGCTTTGCGATCGCCTTCCTGCTCTCGGCCCTCGAGATCGTCGGCCAGGCCCACTAAACGCTCGAAGCGCTCACCCTTGGCATCCGGGCAAGCAAGCCCGGGGCCACGAAAAGCCAAAGGCGGCTGGAGGATTCCTCCGGCCGCCTTTTTGCTTTTCCGCCGACCACCGCCTCAACTCCTCCCTCAACTCCTCCCTCAACCTGCCCTCAACCTGCCGCCGGCAGCCTCCAAAAGAATGCCTTTACGTCCGCAACACGCCGTGGAGTTCCAAGCCGGCGGAGCGTGGCGACGCGGTTGCGAGACGGGGGAGGGCTCTCCTACAGCTGTCCCTGCATCACGGGGAGCATGTCGGCGAAGGTCCGTCCGGAGCAGTTCTCGCCAATGGCGTGCATCTTCCATTCACCGTTGTGGCGGTACACCTTGGCCATCAACATGGCCGTATGCGAACCGCCGCAACCCAGCTTGTAGCTGGCGAGCTCCGCATTGTTACTCCCGTTGAGCACGCGGCAGAAGGCGTTCTCAATCTCCGAGAAACTCTGCCCGGTGAAGCTGTTGACCACGAACATCAAGGACTTCACCTCCGGAGGAACCCTGGTGAGATCCACCACGATCTGCTCGTCGTCGCCGTCGCCATCTCCGGTACGGTTGTCCCCCGTGTGCACAATGCTCCCGTCCTTGCTGCGCAGTTGGGCAAACCAGACGGCGTCCTTCATGGCCTTGGCCTCGTCGAAAAGCACGCAGGAAGCGTCTAAATCGACCGTGGCGCTCCCGCCTCCAAAAAAGCCGCCGCTTTTCTTTTTGGCATCCCAGCCCAGTCCCATCACGATTTTGTTCAGCCCGCCGCCCGCCTCCTTCTCCAAGGAGATTTTCTGACCCTTCTGCAGATTGATAGCCATGGTGTCTTGTCCTCAAGAGGAAGGACCGGTCACACCCGAGTGCCGCCGGTCCTTCTTGTGCTCATTTTACAGCGTTCAGGCGGGCGGCCCTAGACGTTGACCCCGAAGTTCTTGGCAAGCGGCTGAAGCCCGCCCTGATACCCCTGCCCGACGGCGCGGAACTTCCACTCCGTGCCATTGCGGTAAACCTCGCCAAAAATCAACGCCGTCTCGGTGCTGAAATCCTCGCTCAGGTCGTAGCGCACAATTTCAGAACCGTTTGAGTCGTCCAGAACGCGGACGTAGGCGCCACTCACCATGCCGAAATTCTGCCGGCGCACATCCGCCTCATGAATGGTGACTGACACGGAGATTTTCGCAACGTCCGCGGGCACCCCTTCGAGGTTGACCTTGATCACCTCGTCGTCACCGTCGCCATCGCCCGTCAGGTTGTCGCCCTTGTGCTGGACCGAGCCGTCCGCAGAGGTTTTCTGGTTGAAGAAGATGAAGTCCGCGTCGGAACGCACCTTTTCATTCGCGCCAAGGAGAAAGGCGCTGGCATCGAGGTCAAAAGCCGCGCCGTCGGTGGCGCGCACGTTCCAGCCGAGGCCGATATGGATTTTGGTGAGATTTGGAACCGTCTTGGAAAGGGAGACGTTTCCGCCTTTGGACAGGGAGATTGGCATATTAGCGAATGATGATTGTGGGTTGGTTGGGTTGGTGGAGAAAAGGGAACCCTGGGAGGACCAGGGCGGTACTTTCGGCGGCCGGCTGGACGCGGTTGCCGTGTGCAGCGGGGAGTCGTCAAAGATCGAACTCGGAGGCCGGAATCCCGACAGCGTTGCAGGCCGCCCTGACCACGTTTTTTTCGTCCGTGTCAAAATTTCCGTCGGCTCCCCCGATGACGATGCCGATCAGGATCACTGCGCGCGCCTGATCCGGCTTTGCCCTCAGCTTGCCTACCGCCTGAAGCGCCTCGATGCGGCCGAACTCAAAGTCGGCGGTCAACTTGTCGCAGTAGAAGTCGAACTTCTGCTTCAACTCAGCAGCGGGAAACACCTTGAGTGTTTCGTTGTTCATGATGAGAGTCGCAATACGGGCCTTCTCTACTCCTGCTACGCTGCCATCGGCGGCAGCGACCATGGCGCACATCGCCATGCTGGCGTTGGCGAACTCGGCGTTCTTAAACTTTGCAACACTGGTTTGCAGCCCGGCATTGAGCGAGGCGGCACGGTTTTTGAGGTCAGTCCAGAAGCTCATGAATTGTATCGGAATCGTCCCGGACGGCCGGGGGAGGGCTGCATGGAATCTTGGGCGTGGAATGCGGCGGGGCGCCCGACGCCCGGGGTGTTACTTGGGAACAGCCGAATCCGGCTGGCTTGATGCGGACTTTTTGGAAGAGAACAAACCGATCAAAAAACTGAAAGGCCAGAAGACGACCTTGAGGATCGCTCCCACCACGAGGGAGACCAGCCACATCAGGGGATAAACCACTTTGAATAAAGGTCCAGCAACCTTCTGAAGGATACCTAACCTCGAATACAGAATCGAAAGCCCCACGATCACCACAATCCCGACGAACTTTTGCAGGGCTGTGACGTGAACGGGGCCCGGCAAAACCTGCAGGCCGCTGGCTGGGTCACTCAACAGTTCGTACACGAGGATAAACCCCACGTAACCAATCAGGAGGAAAGCCGTTTCCTCGAGGATCGGAAACTTTTCGATCAATTTGATACAGGCACCGGCGACGAAACGAAGTGCCAGAATGCCAATGAAGACACCGGCACAAACCACCCAGAGCTTTGGGCTCATCGCGACCGCAGCCACCACGTTGTCGACACTCAGGCTGAGGTCCATGATTTCAATGGAGATGATCGTGGCTATCAGGCCCTTGCCTGCGAGTTCATCTCCGCCTCCCTCCTCGTCCTCTTCCTGCGCATCCACAAAATGCTGGCACATGAGGTACACCAAGTAGGCTGCGCCCCCAATTTTGAGCCAGGGGTTCTCGATGATCCAAGCGGCGAAAGCCATGCACAGCCCTCGGAAACCATAAGCTCCAATGATGCCCCAGCGAAGGGCGAGCTTTTGCTGGTGTTCCGGCAGATGCCGAGCCATGGCGGCAATGGCCAGGGCGTTATCCACGCTGAGGAGCCCCTCAATGATGATCAACGAAATGATTACCGGGAACGCCTCGCTCAGTTCGGCAACCGTTGGCATCACTAAGGTCGATAGAAAACTCATACACTTTGAACGTTTTCACACCAGTTTGGTGCAAACAAGGCTTATCACGAATAACACTTGTGGCAATCGCCCCCCGCAGACTCGCCATGGCAAGTCACCACGCGCGGCACGGTTTGCAAACTAACGGCGGTCCGGATTGCTTTTCGTCCGTTCCTTGTTGAGCCTCTCGGCCTCGAGCATGGGTGTCGCCCTTCAAACCTTCCTGTCCCGTTCCCTGAGCACCCTCGCCCTCTGGGGGCTTTGCGGGGCAGTCATCTTCAATGGCAACGAGCCCGGACTCTGGCTGATCGTGGCCGCCCCCCAAATCTGGGGCCTGTTCGAATTCCACAAACTCCTCAACTTCGCGCGCCTCCCGCACTTTGGTCGGACGGGAATTCTTCTGGGGACTCTCCTCATCCTGGGCTCCCTCTGGTGCGCGCGCACCCTTGGCCACCGAGAGGCCTTTCCCATCCAGTGCGGCGCCTTCCTCTGCGCAACGTTGCTGGTTTTTATCCGCCAGATCTTCCACAAAAATCCGGAGACCCCAGCCCTGGCGGCCATCGGCTACACCCTTCTCGGGCTTGCCTACATTCCTTTTCTCGGTTCCACCACGGCCAACCTGCTCTACCTGACCCCGGCGGATCCCGACGGCCGGCCCACGGGACACCTCTACGTTCTCTATCTGGCGCTCGTGACCAAAATGTCCGACTGCGGCGCCTACCTCACCGGATCGCTCATCGGCCGGCACCCGATGATTCCACGGATTTCGCCCAAGAAGACCTGGGAGGGTTTCGCCGGGGCGATCCTGCACTCGACGGCCGCCTCGCTGCTTCTGGTCCGGTTTCTGCCGGAATCCCTCTCGCTCGTCGGCGGCCCCATCCGTGCGGCGGCCCTTGGCGCCTTCCTCGGACTGGTGGCGGTGCTGGGGGATCTGGCCGAGTCAGTCATCAAACGTGCCACCGGAGCGAAGGATTCGGGCCACTCCCTCCCGGGTATCGGAGGCGCGCTGGACCTGATCGACTCGCTCCTCTTCACGGCGCCTTTGCTCTATCTGTTTCTGCGTTACGCCCCAAGCCTCTGATGCAACCGCTCCCGCCTCCTTCTCCGCCCCGCCGCCGCCGCGTGGTCATCCTCGGCTGCACCGGTTCCATCGGCCAATCCGCCCTGAAGGTGGCCGCCGACATCCCCGAACGCATGGAGGTCGTCGGACTCGCTGCCTCCCGCAGCGTGGACGCCTTTGTCGAACAGGTGCGCGCCTGGCGCCCCCTGTGCGCCGCCCTCGCCGATCCCCAAGCGGCGGCCCGGGCGCGCGACTCCCTCGGAACGGACGGCCCCGAAATCCTCGAGGGCGAGGCGGGCCTCTGCGCGCTGGCCACCCTCCCGGAGGCCGATCTGGTGCTGGTGGCCATCGTGGGAACAGCCGGCTTGAAACCCGCTCTGGCCGCCATTGAAGCGGGCAAGGACATCGCCGTTGCATCCAAGGAAATTCTCGTGCTCGCCGGGGAGGCGGTCATGGAGGCGGCCCGCCGCAAGGGAGTCCGTGTCCTGCCGGTCGACAGCGAACACAACGCAATCTTCCAGTGCCTCGAGGGACGCAGCTCGGGGGACGTTTCCCGCCTGCTCCTCACCGCCAGCGGGGGCCCGTTCCGCACCTGGCCCGCGCAACAGCTCGCCGCCGTCACCCCGCTCGAGGCGCTCAAGCATCCCACCTGGGAAATGGGACGCAAAATCTCCATCGACTCGGCAACGCTCTTCAACAAGGGACTCGAGATGATAGAGGCCCGCTGGCTTTTCGACATCCCCATGGCCCGCGTCGAAGTCATCGTCCACCCCCAAAGCATCGTCCACTCGATGGTGGAGTTTGTGGACAGTTCCGTTCTGGCCCAGTTGTCGGCGACCGACATGTGCTTCCCCATCCAGTACGCTGTGACCTGGCCGGAACGCGTCCCCAACCGCCTGCCGCCCATTAACTTCGCGCAGCTCTCCAAACTCGAATTCGAAGCGCCACGCACCGCCGACTTCCCTGCGCTCGACCTCGCCCGACACGCCGGCGAAACGGGCGGCACCCTCCCCGCCGTGCTCAACGCAGCCAACGAAGTCGCCGTCGAAGCCTTCCTCGACGGCCGCTGCTCCTTTCCCTCCATCTGGCAGACCGTGGAGGCCGTCATGCAACGGCACAGCCCCATCCGGTACCCCTCCCTGGAAGCCCTCCTCACGGCCGACGCTGAGGCCAGGGCTGTTGCGCGCGGCCTGCTCGCCTGAGGGGCCCGCCCCCCC
>JBILKV010000373.1:0-16081 GCA_044376515.1 Chthoniobacteraceae bacterium
CCAACGGCCTGCAACGCTTCAACCTCAAGGGCCGGAGCGCCGTGGTGACCGGCGGTTCCAAGGGCCTCGGCCTGGCGATGGCCGCCGGCCTCGCTTCCGCCGGCGCCGACCTGATGCTCGTAAGCCGGCATGCCGAAGAGGCCGCTTCCGCCGCCGCCGAACTGGCCCGCGAGTTCGGGGTACGCGCCCTCGGCCACGCCGCCGATGTGCGGGATCCCCAACAGGTCGAATCCTTGGTGGACGCAACCGTCGCCGCCTTTGGCAGGATTGACGTGCTGGTCAACAGTGCCGGCATCAACATCCGCGGCCCGGTCTCGGAGCTCAAGCTCGAGGAGTTCGAGCGCGTGCTGGGCATCAACGTGACGGGCACCTGGCTGTGCTGCCGGGCCGTGCTGCCGGCGATGCGCGCCCAACAATGGGGGCGCATCATCAACATCTCCAGCGCCCTCGGGATGGTCGGTCTGTCCGGCCGCACCCCCTACACCGCCAGCAAGGGCGCCGTGCTCCAGCTCACCCGGACCCTCGCCCTCGAATGCGCCCCCGACGGCATCAACGTCAACGCCATCTGCCCCGGCCCTTTCCTCACCGACATGAACCGCTCCATCGCAGACACCGAGGACGGCGTGCGCCTCGTCGGGCTGACCGCCCTCAAGCGCTGGGCGCGCCTCGAGGAAATCCAGGGTGCCGCCATCTATCTGGCCAGCCCTGCGTCCAGTTACGTCACGGGCAGCTCCCTGGTGGTCGACGGCGGTTGGACCGCCCATTAGCGCCCGGCCGGCCGCCGCCCCCTGCCTCTACGCCACGGTGTCCCAGCTGTGGACGTTCTGGAAAGCGGCTGGAAAAAATTGCCGCTTTTGAACCGTCTTCTGCGCCCCGCCCCGCCGACTGGCGCCCGGACCCGCTCGCAGAGGAAGTTCCGGCGCCCTCGGACCTGTAGAATGTCACAAAAATGCGACGGTTGATACAAAAGCACACGGTTTTCGCCGGAAAACCGTCCGGCAAAAGGGGGAGGTGCGGCCGCGGGCGGCCCTTCGGAGGCGGGCGCCAGCGATTTTTGACCTCCTGATCCCGCCGGGCGGCCGCTGTTGCATGGGAGACAACAAGTCGATTTGGAATTCTCACTTTTGAGAAAACCAGCTGTTGCGTGCCGGCCCCGACGCCGCCGGATCCACGGCCTCGGTTATTTTATAAAAGCCTCTTTATCAGTTTTTTAATCCAATCCACTGCTGGGCGCGGAGGGGTGGCCGCGTTTTTCTCAAGGGCCCGGGTATTTGCGCACGGTTATTGCTTCATAAGGTTGTCTGATTGTTGGTTCTCCGCGGTTCAGAACACCCCCGGCGAGCCTCGCAAACCGTGCCACCCCCCTGCCACCCCAGCGGAACTGCCCGGCCCTCGAATGGGGCTAGGTCGTTGCGGCGCCGTACTTTACGCGGCGCCGGCGGGGCTCTTGTGCCCGCTTCTGGGGACGCCTCTCGCGCGCGGGCTGGGTGGAAATCGCGCGCGCGGAGGCGCTCGGTCGGCTCCAAGGTGCGCCGCCGTATCCGGTCCTTCGCCCCGAGCGGGTTGGGGCAATATTTTCCTGGGCTGGCGAATTCTGCCGTTGTCGAGGCTTGGCAGGAGCACGGCCCGCAGCAGGTGTTCCGGATTTCGCCGCTGTTGACCCGGTTTGTGGCGTTGTGGTCGGTGCTGGCGTTCTTCGCGACGGATTTTCCGGTAAGGGCGGCGGTTTATTACTGGGACGGGGTGAACAACAATATCTGGAACCTGCCTGCAAACTGGGCCACGGCAGGCACCGGCGTTGGTCCCGACCCGACGGTGGTTCCCGGCAGCTTGGACACGGTCCAGTTCAACCTCTCCACGGTGAATCTGGCGCAAACCGCATTCCTGAACGGCAATCAGAGTGCGCAGTCCCTGATCTTTGCCAACAGGGGATCCACGACCCTCTCTGGCGGTGTGAGCGGTGCGGTGGTGAGCAATATTCTCAGTCTGGGCTTGGGTGGCTTGACACTGAATGCCGGCGCGGGTGCTGTCACTCTGACCGCCGTGGGGACCCTGTCGCTGGCAGCGGCCCAGACCTTTACCAACAATTCGGGGAGCACCCTCACCATAGGTGGAAGTATCACGGGCGCCAACAACCTGACCCTTGCTGGCAGCGGTGCCGGCCTCGGGACCCTTTCGGGCACCATTGCCACAGGCACCGGCAGCCTGTTCGTCGACAGTGGCAACTGGATCCTTTCGGGTGCCAATACCTTCACCGGCGGGCTCTCTCTGTCCGGCGGCGTGCTACGCGCCAGAACCTCCGCCGCAGCGCTCGGCACGGGTGCGTTGACGCTCAGCGGAGGAATTCTACAACTGGCCAACGATACAGGGCTGAACTTTGCCAGAAACACAGTCGTTACAGGCAACGTGACCCTCGTGAGCGACCGCAACACGCTGGGTGGGGGCACAGTCCAAACCCTCGGCACTCTTACCTTTGGCGGCAACACCGTCACTGTCGCCGCTGGGGGATCCGTCAGCAGCGGGACCGCCGCACTCACCTTCGGCACTGTTTCACTCACCAGCGCTGGCACGTTCCGCATCAACAACAGCTACACCAACACTGCTGTTAGCACCCTCCTGACGCTGGGGAGCCTGACCGGCAGTGGCGCCAACGCGACGTTTTTGGGGTCCGGGACCGCGCTCATCAGCG
Source organism: Chthoniobacteraceae bacterium (assembly GCA_044376515.1). Lineage (GTDB taxonomy): Bacteria > Verrucomicrobiota > Verrucomicrobiia > Chthoniobacterales > Chthoniobacteraceae > Chth-196. The sequence goes on from JBILKV010000373.1 coordinate 2,690, forward strand.
GCAACATCACCACGGGCGCGGGGACGATCACGAAGCTTGGCTCCGGGGTGTTGACCATCTCCGGCGCGGCGAATACCAACACCGGCCTCATCACCCTGGGCGGCGGCTCCCTGGTGGTCGCGGCGGGCGGTTCCTGGACGACCATGCCGGCGGTGACCTTCAGCAGTTCGTCGTTTTTGAACTTTATCGCAGCAAGCGCCGGGACGATCCAATCCGCCGGCACCCTGACTCTCTCCTCGGGCGCAGCGACCGTGCGGTCCACCTATGGCGCGAGCGGGAGTGCCGGGCTGACGTTCGGCTCTCTGGCAGCACGCAGCACCGGTGCCACCGCAAACTTTGTGACCTCCGGCGGGACGAACGGCACGACCAACGCCATCAACATCACCGGAGCGACCTTGGGTTTTCAAAACCAGGGACTTTTCTTCAATGGCGCCGATTACGCCTACCTGAACGCCGGTAGCTCCTACGTCCGCGCGCCCTCGTACGGAACGGATACAAACTTCGTCCCCAGCATCGGCGGTGTGACGCTTGGGACCAACAATGCTGCAACGAACGTAAGCCTCACGACAGCAAACGTGACGGCTCAGACCACAGCGAGCATCAACACCCTCAAAATCAGCGGCAGTGCTTTAAACGTTACTCTGAGCGCCGGAAATGTGCTCACCCTTGCCAGCGGCGGCATCATCCGGTCGGGAAGCTTCGCGTCCACCCTTTCGGGTGGAACCATCACTACCAACAGTGGCACCGAGTATGTAATCAACACCGCCTCGGCCGCGGACCTGCTCACGATCAGTTCCTCCTTGGGGGCGAACGGCGTCAACGCCCTCACCAAGGTGGGTAACGGCACCCTCGTCCTGAGCGGTACCAACGCCTTCACTGGACCCATCTTCATCAATGGCGGCACTCTCTCCATCGCCGCACCCGGTGCCAGCGACCCGAGGACACTCGGCGCGGCCGGGGCTCGCGTGATCAATTTAAACGGCGGCAACTTCCAAATGACCGGAGGCAGCTTCTATTCGGTGGCCGCTACGACCAAGACCTTCAACATCGGGGCGGCAGGCGGTGTGTTGGATGTCGGCGCAGGTTCGCTGTCGCTCTCCAGCGCCCCAAACATGCTCACCGGCACCGGGGACCTCACCCTCGGAGGCGCCACCACCGCCGCCGGCGCTCTGGTTTTGGGAACTGCAAACAGCAATTTTTCGGGCGATCTTTTCATCAGGGCGGGCACGCTGCGTCTCCTCAACACGAATGGCGCAGGCACCGGTGCGGTTGTGATCAGCTCGGGGGCGGCCCTGGACGCGCAGGCCTCCTCCGTGGCAAACGCGTTATTTCTGGCGGGGACCGGACCCAGTTCCATCGGCGCCCTTTACAGCAGCGCCACAGGCGCGAGTCTCTCCGGTCCGGTCACGCTGACAGCCGCCGCGACGATCAATGCGGCCAACCCGATCACCCTGAGCGGAATTGTTTCCGACAATTTCGGCGGCTACGCCCTCACCAAGTCCGGCAATTCAACCCTCACCCTGAGCGGTGCGAATATCTACACCGGAGCCACAACCGTCAGCGCGGGGACACTCGTGCTCGCCAGTGCAAGCGGCGCCGGCACCAATACGATCACCGTCTCAGGCAGCGCCGCACTGAATCTCCAAGCCACGATCATGAACGCCCTATCCCTGAGCGGAACGGGGGGGGCGCTGGGTGGCGCCCTAGTGAATAGCAGCGGTGCAGACGTCACCGTCGGCGGCAACGTGACGCTCGCGGGCAATTCCACAATCAACACTGCCAATCCGATCACCCTTTTGGGCGTCGTTTCCGGAGCTGTCGCTCTGACCAAGGCCGGCGCCTCGACCCTCACGTTGGCCGGCATAAACACCTACTCCACCGGTTCGAACCTCACCGCCGGCACCCTCGCCTTCGCCGACAGCGGGCTTGGCACCGCGGGCGCCATCACGCTCTCCGGAGGTTCCCTCCGCTACCTGCCGGGCAACTCCCGGGACATCTCCAGCCGCTTGGTCATCGGCGCCGGTTCCACGGCGTTCATCGACACCAACGGCAACAACGTCACTTTTCTCTCCGGGTTTGGCGCCGCCAGCACCGGTGGCCTGACCAAGCTGGGAAATGGCATCCTCCTTTTGACTGGATCCAACACCTACACCGGAAACACCGCAGTGAACGCGGGCGTCCTCCAGGTCGGCACCGCAAACGCCCTCCCTGGGTACAGCGCTCTCGGAAAAGTCTCCATTGCCTCCGGAGCGACCCTTACCCTCAACGTGGGAGGCGCCCTCGATTGGAGCAGCACCCAGTTGGACACCCTCCGCACCAACGCCGCCTTCGGTACTAATTCCGTGCTGGGACTCGACACCAGCAACGGGAGTTTCAGCTACTCCAGCCTCATCGGCGGGGGCTCGGGAATCATTAAGCAGGGGGCCAATTCGCTGACACTCAGCGGCGCCAACACCTACACTGGTCCCACGACCCTCCTCCAAGGCTCCCTCATTGCGGCGTCCGTGAGCGCCCTCGGCGCGACAGGCTCCCTTTTGAACCTCCGAGGCGGGACGCTTGCCCTCGCCACCGATACCAGTGTGAACGCCTCCAACACCACCGTCTCTGGCGGGGTGACCATCCTTTCCGACCGAGCTACAGCGGGGACCGGCACCGTCCAGACCCTCGGAACACTGAGCCTCGCCGGTGTCACCCTCTCCCTGCTAAAGGGCGCCAATGTCACCAGCGGTACGGCCGGGCTCACCTTTGGCGCCACCACGCTGACAGGCCAGCCCGTTTTGAACCTGGGCGCAAGTACCGCGCTTAGCCTTGGCGCTACCAACAACGGCGGGTTCACTCCCACAGTCACGGGTGCGGGCAATTTTGCCGCCACCGGCGTCATCAGCGGCACGGGTGGCCTGCTCCTGGATTCAGGGTTCACCGGCAAAGCCACGCTGAGTGCGGCCACTACTTACACCGGCGCTACCAACGTTGCCTCAGGGAGCCTCGTGCTGGATTTCAGCGCAGGCGCCAACTCGAATATCCTCAACGCCAGCGGTTCCGTGGCAATCGGAGGGGCCACGTTGCTTCTCCTCGGGAAAGCCAACAGCACCAACAGCCAGACCTTGGCGGGAATCACGTTGCGCCCGGGTGCGACCTCCGTGGTTCTGTCGCCGGACGCCACCTCCAATCCGTTGCTGCTTTCTCTGGGGACCATCACCCGTGCGGTAGGCAGTGCAGTGGACTTCACCCTCGGCGGCGCCTCCAGCGCTTCCAACGGCGTCGCCACCTCAACGGTCAATGTTTACGGGATTCTCGGAGGCTACGCCACAGTGGGCGGGATCGATTTTGCCACTGCCAACGGCACCAACATCGTTGCCCTGAGCGGGCAGGCCGCCCTACCCGCCTCGGGCGGAAGCGCCTCCGCCAACTACCAACTCGCAGGGAGTTCTTCGGCAAATGGAGTGCTCAGCCTGAATTCGCTCAAACTCACCAACACCGGCAACTCCGACGCACTCGCTCTGGGCGCCAACAGCATGACTTTCAGCGCCGGGGGCGGCCTCCTGTACGCAGGTGGTCAGAACAACAACTACAGCATCACCGGCACGGGCATTGTCGGGGCGGGGGCGGCCAATGAATTTATCGTCAATGCCGCCACCGGGACGAACCTGACGATCGCCGCCCCGCTCATCGGCGCGGGTTCCGGGACGCTCACAAAGGCCGGCAACGGGACGGTAACGCTCTCGGCGGCCAGTGTGTTCACCGGCGCCACGAACATCCTTTCCGGCACGCTGGCTACCGGGACTTCCAACGTTCTTTCGGACAGTTCAGCCGTGGTTCTTTACAAGGGCGCCACCTTGGCAGCGGGCGGGAACGAGACGATCGGTTCACTTACCGGCGCGGGAAATGTGGCCTTGGGCGGCTATAAAGTGGGCATTGGAGCCGACAACTCCACACCGGCCGCCTTCAGTGGGTTGATTTCCGGAACAGGCAGCCTCGCGAAGGTGGGCTCGGGGGTGCTGGCCTTGAGCGGCAGTAACAGCTTTACGGGGAACGTGGCCGTCAATAACGGCGTGCTGGTGTTGGGGGGCAGCGGGGCTTCGGGAGCAACGAGTAATTTAATCAGTGTCAACGCCTTGAACAGCGCTGGTTTTAGCGGAGGCATGCTGGTGTTTGACGGTGGAGTCTTCGGAGCCGTGCTGCCTCAGTCGCTGACTCTGGCCGGTCGCGGAAGCACGGTGAACAGCAACAGTGCAGCGCTCCTCTCTCTCGGCAACAACACCCTTTCGGGAAATATCATGCTGGGAAACGCGGTTGGAATCTCGGCGCTTGCGGCGGCCTACGGCACCACCACCATCGCCGGCGCGCTTTCCCTTGGGCAGACCCAGGCTTCTATTCTGGCGGGCAACGGAAACATCCTCATCACAGGCCCGATCAGCAGCTTTGAGTCCTCCATCGACAGGCTCAACAAAACAACCGGGGGGCTGGTTTCCACCCTGTGGCTGCAAAACACCGGCAACTCCTTCCTCTCGACAGTGAAGATCGACGCCAGCACCACCGTGCGTGTGTCCGACGGACGGGCTTTGGGCATGAACACAACTGCTTCTGCGATCCAGTTTAACTCGGGTATCCTTGAGTTGAGGGCGGATGCGGAGACCCTGGGCAGCGGCACTTCTAATTTTGCTTCCAAAAACATCAGCCTTAATTCCAACTCCGGCACGGTTTTTTTGGACCGCGCCGTGGGCGGTAACGGCATCGCCCAGACAGTGGCCATGGGTTCGTTTACCTTTGGCCAAGCGGCCAGAGCGCTGACGGTCACCGGTCGTGATGGCTACGGACTTACCATTGGCAGCGGGAACACAAGCCTGGGGGGGGCAGGGAACAACAACTCCACCCTTACCAACAGTGCCAACGGTTGGGTTACCTTAAATGGCAACGTGCCCTTAGGAGATACTGGCGGGGTGCGTGTCTTTGCACTGGGAGGCAATGGGGACACGGTTTGGAACGGTACGCTCTCTTCTGTGACAGCCACTAATTACCTCCAGAGCATTTCAAAGTCCGGAAGCGGCCTGGCGATTCTCAATGGAACCATGGCCTCGGGCATCTATGGACAAGCTGTCGTGAGCGGCGGGGTCCTGCAGGTTGGCACCATGGCGGTTTTTCAAGATGCGGCCATGCAGGGGGGCGCGATAGCGCTGAATGCGGGCGCCTTGAATTATGCCGGCAGCCAGGGTGAGAGCACCAACAAGCTTATCAATATGGCCGGTACCACCGGCAACGCGCTGGTACTTGCAAACCAGTCCGGAAGTGCCGCTTTAGTACTCGCCGGCGGGGTCGTGGCAGGGGGTTCGGGGGCGAAGGCGCTGGTGCTGGGAGGGACCAGTGTTGGCGGCGGCTCGATCACGACTCAGATTAGGGAACTTGGCGGGGCAACTTCGTTGTTCAAAACGGACGCAGGTCTCTGGGTTTATGCGCCGATTTCCACGGGCTCCATCACTGGTGTGTCGACGACGACGGGAACAGGTGCCGCCACCAACACGGGAACGCTGATTGTCTCCAGCACGGCTGGGATTTCCGTGGGGATGACTGTAACCGGGATCAACGTTGGAGCAGGCGTCGTGACCGCCATAAGCGGCAATACCCTCTGGCTCTCGACGAACAACGCGGGTACTGCCGTCACCTCTGGCACGTCGTTGACGTTTGGCACACTGGCCGCCTTCAGTGGCAGCCTCACTCTGGCTGCCGGTACGATGCGGCTGGAGGCCCTCTCCGGGGGAACCAGTTCCAATCTTTTGAGCAACACCACGGGCAACATTCTCTTCACCTCGGACGCTGCCGCGCCCGGGTTCGGCCGGCAGAGTGCCGGCGGCCGTTTGGAATACGCGGCGTTCGGGGGCAGCAGTCTGGAAGCCGCCGGCTCGTTGACTCTCTCTGCCGGTGCGGGGGTGATCGCCCTCACCAACGGCGGCACCTTCCAGTTGGCTGGTCTGGCGGCGGCAAGGACCGCGGGTGCCACGGCAGACTTCCAGCCCGGGTCGGGCAACATCCGTTTCGCCGGAACCGCGGGGCTGCTCAGCAATGGGATCTTGGGAGGCTGGGCCACCTTCAACGGCACAAGCTTCGCCGGCACCCTTGCCGGTGGCACCCTGACCGCGGCAACGACAACGCCATTTGTGGTGACCGGCACTGTGGCGACCACGAACTACGCCCTCGCCGGAGGCTCGGCCAGCGCAGCGGCACTCTCCGTCAATTCCCTCAAAATCACTGGGTCCGGCACACTTACTCTGGGCGGCGTGCTCACCTTGTCTTCGGGTGGGCTTCTCTTTGACAACAGCACCGGCCCCTACACCATTGCCAACAACGGGACCATCGCCAACACGTTGGGCGCCGCTGCTGAACTCATCGTGACTACCAATGGAACCGCCCCAACCAATGCGCTCACCATCAGGGCTCTGGTCGGTTCAGGCGCTGCCGCACTGACCAAGGCGGGCAACGGCCTGCTGGAGCTGAGCGGCGCCAACACTTACACCGGCAATACGACCATCAACCAAGGCACCCTTCGCTTAAGTGGAGGCACCGCCACACTGGGGGTTCCCGCCGTCAGTGCGTTTGCCACGATCCGCCAGAACGGCGTTCTCGATCTGAACGCCGCCGGAGCCAACAGCCTCCTTTACACGGGTGGAGGCAGTCTCTCCCTAATTACACTGGGTGTGCTTCAGGGGGCGGGCTTGCTCAGCAATGGCAGCGCCACGGCCACCGCCGTTTCTCTGGGTGCGAGCAATGCCACTGCGAGCGGCGTCTTTTCCGGGTTGATTAGTGGAGCGCTCACTGTGGTGCGCAACGGTGCTTCCGGAACCCAAACCCTCACCGGCCTCAACACCTACACCGGCGCCACCATCCTCAGCGGCGGCGCCACTCTCGCGGTCAACTCGCTTGCCAACGGCGGTGTGGCGAGCTCGATCGGTGCGTCCTCGAGCGCAGCCTCCAACCTCGTGTTCAACGGCGGCGTGCTCCAGTACACCGGATCCAATGCAAATTTCGTCCAGTTTACGCAGACGCCCTCGGTTTCCATCGACCGCCTTTTCACCCTCGCTGGCAACGCCACCATCGACTCCTCCGGAAACTACGGGAACAACGCACTCGCCACCGGCGTTCAAAACAACGCGGCCCTGGTGTTCAACAACACCGGAGCGCTGGCTTTTGCCGGCACGGGCGCGCGCACCCTGACGCTCACCGGGAACTCCACGGGGGACAATGAAATCAAACTGGCCATGGGCGACCTCGCTGCCGGTTCGCTCCTGTCGGTCACCAAAACCGGGGCGGGCCTCTGGCTGTTGGGCGGTGCGAACACCTACTCCGGGACCACCACCGTCAGCGCCGGCGTGTTGCAGGCGCAGGATGGCACGGGGCTTTCAGCCAATTCGAACCTGCTCCTCAACGGCGGCACTTTCCAAACAAACGGTGTCTTCAGCAGGCCCTTGGGTGTGGGCGCCGGGCAGGTGCAGTTCGGGCTCTCGGGCGGAGGGTTTGCCGCCTCCGGTACAAAACTCACCGTCAACCTCGGGAATGGAGCGACGCTGAACCTGGGCGAAGGCTACACTCCGAACAGCACACTCGTTTTGAGTTCTGCAACGGCGCCCGGGGATGTGGAGGTCTTAAACCCCATCAATCTGGGACTGGCCGCCCGGACCATTCAAGTGGAAGACAACACCAACACCGGACTCGATTTCGCCACTGTCAGCGGTGTCATCAGCGGCGGCACAACAGGTCTGGTGTCGCTGAGTAAAACCGGTGCAGGTAACCTGATCCTAAACGGTGAGAACACTTACACCGGATCCACTCAGCTTCTGGCAGGGGCGCTGATCGTGCGTTCGCTCGGGGCAGCGGGAGCCACGTCGAGCAACCTTGGCACCAATGTGGGAGGCGGAGCGCTGCTGCTGGGGAACGCCAACGTGGCGGCGGGTCTTTATTACGTCGGTCCGGGGGAAACCGCGACGCGCCCCGTGGCTCTTTACACTACGGGGGCAACCACTCTGGATGCCAGTGGTTCCGGGGCGCTGGTGCTAAGCAACGTTTCCAACTTTGTGGCAGGGGGAAAAACGCTCACGCTCCGCGGGCTCAACACGGACAATAACATGATCACCAGCCCGCTGGCCGACAACGGCGGAGCATTGTCGGTTACCAAGTCCGATGGCGGCGTCTGGGTGCTCGCGCCGAGTGCGCAGAATACGTTCACGGGAGCCATCAACGCAAATGCCGGGTTGTTGGGACTGACGGCTAACGGGATTGGCACCGCAAGTTCGGTTATTCTAAACAGCGGCGGTGTCTTTGCCTACGGCGGACCGATGAGTACCAGCGCTCTAGTTACGTTGAGCCACAACGTGGTTAGTGTTTTTACGGGGTCTAACTCGATTACGCTAACCGGCACGCTGCGAGGAACGAATGCCAACAACAATCAGCCGTTTACTCTGATGAATTCGATGGATAACGGCGCTCTGCTGACCTTAAATAATTTCATCAACGTTGAGGCGTCCGCGAATCCAAAAGCCTTCAACGTCCGCGGCTCAGGTTCAGCCGTTTTTACAGGCACTATCACAAACAGTGCCACCTCGGTGACCTCCTTGGATGTTCGTCTCGGCAACGGCGCTTCACTGACGCTGGGCGGTGCGAGTCCCTTCACCGGAGGCGTCTCCCTGTACCAAGGAGCGCTCGTCTTGAACAACCCTGCCGTATCGACTCCAAGCAGCGTGCTGGGTTCCTCAGCGGGCATCTTCACCTTCGGCGGCGGCGAACTGCGCTCCAACTACGCAATGACGGGCGCGAGCGCCCTGCTTAATCCGGTGACGCTGGGCGGAGACGCCGCGATCGTGTCAGGCACCAGCAGCATCGAGTTTGCGGGCACGCTGACCGGCGGCGGCAGGATCCTGCAAAACGATCTGAGCAGCGGTTCGCTCATTATTTCCGGCTCCTCGAACTTCTCCACCACGTCCTTTTTCCAAGGCGCTTCCAACACGCTGGTGAGCGGCACGATTTACGGCGCGGGCGGTCCGACCTTCCAAGGCACCGGCAGTCTGTCGCTCACGGGGAGAAATAGTTTCGCGGGCGCCCTCACGGTCAACCGTGGCTTGGTTGTTTTGAGCGGGGTATCCGGTGGTACGGCGCGGGCAGCCAGTGGTGTCACACTGTTCGCTGGCGGCACGCTGCGCTTGGACGACAGCGGCGGTGTGAATGCGGGCGGTCGCCTGAGTTCTGGGACGCTCCTTACAATCACCGGGGGGCTTTTGGACCTCACCTCCAACAGCGGCACCGTATCACTGGGCAGCATCACCGCCAATCAAGCCCCCGCGCTGTTGAAGATGACCGGGGCGGGGAGCCTGGTTCTGGCGGGGGTCACGCTCACGGCTAACCCAGGTTCAGCCTTGGATCTGAGCGCGGTCAGCGGGCTGGCTTCCACCAACAAGGTGCTGCTTTCGACCGGCACCACAAATTTAACGCTCTCCAATAACGTGGTGAACCGGGTCATTATCCCCGACGCACTGGCGACCTACAACACCACCAACGGGTTCACGGCCTTCACGGGGTATTCCGCCAATCCGCTCAACCAATTGGGTTCGACGGAATCCGGCAGCGTGACCTCTGGTACGGTCCTGAGTGCTTCGCGTTTGTTCAACGCTTTGAGTATTTCAGGCACCCAGGTGTCCGGCGCTGGCAGCGCCCTTTTGCTGGCGGGCGGCGCCTTGCTGGCGACCGGCGGCAGCAGCACGCTGAGCCTCACCCAGCTTTCCTCTCCCACATTGCCTCTGTACGTCAACGTGGGCGCGGGTTCGACCCTCAATTTGAACGCGGCGCTCGCCGGTAACACCGGCCTCGTGAAGGTCCAGAACGGCGTGCTCAACCTGAATGCACAGAACTTTGTCGGGAATGAAACCGTGATCGCGGGAGGAACGGTCACCCTCAACGGAGGCCTCAACACTTTGCAGCCCGGACAAACGCTCCGTCTGGGGCTGGGGGCGACGCTGGACCTCGCGGGCAATGCACAGTACGTAGCCGCCTTCAGTTCCCCGGGATTCCTTCCGGGCACCGGCGGAACCGTTGTTTCCACAGGGGGCGGCGGCCTGTTGGTCTCAGGTGGCGGTGGAACTTTTGCAGGCCAACTCACGGGTGGCATTGGGTTCGCCATGGTCGGTGCAACGGCGACAACCCTTGAAAGCGCCCAGAACTACACCGGGCTGACTGTGCGTTCGGGTGCCACCCTCACCCTGAGAGACGACGCCACGCTCCTCAACACCTCGGGCATCGAACTCAACTCCGGCGGCCTCACGCTGGACAACAACGTCTCCCTCCAGACCCAGATCAACAACCGGGTCAGCGATACCGCTGCGCTCACGCTGCGCACCGGTGCAATCACACTCACGGGCCGCTCGAAGGCCGCCGCCACTGAAGCGCTGGGGGCCGTCACCCTGGCCATGGGCGCAAATACGTTGACGGTGACAGCGACCGCCGGCACCAACCCCATGTACAATTCCGCCGAACTCACGCTCGCCAGCCTGAGCCGCAACGTCGGAGCGACCGTCAACTTTGCGACGGCGAATCTTGGCCAGCAGGGCAACAACGCCCGCCTCTTCATCACGCAGGATCCGACACTGGCAGCCACCGGTGTCTTGGGTCCGTGGGCCATTGCCAACACCACCGACTATGCCGCCTACAACTCTTTGACAGGCGTTGGGATCGTGGGGCAGGGCGGCTACGTCGGGTACGACGGCACGTTTGGTTCGGGCAAGCTCACCAACTTGGTCGTGACTTCCGCAGGGCTGGCGGCCGGCACAAACACTCTGGTCGCCGGCGGCACGGTGGCTGCAATGCTGCGCATCAGCGGCGCGTTCCAAAACGACCTCGCTTTCACCAACCCCAGCGACGCGCTCAACCTTGAACTGGGCGGCCTGCTACGCTCCAACGAAGCCTTCAACACCGCCATCGGCACGACCTTGAGCCGGGGCGTCCTGACTGCAGGTGGAACCGCGTTGAGCGGGGTGCGCGAACTGGTGGTCTATAACGCGCAGAATACACTCACGATTAACTCGATCATCAGGGATCTCAGCGCGGTGACCGGTACGGGATCTGCATCGCTGGCATTTGTCAAATCAGGCGCTGGAACGTTATCGCTCACCGGCACAAATAGCTACACAGGAGGCACTACAGTCTCGCAGGGGCTGTTGACCCTGGCCGGAACCGCCGGCTCCGTCGTGATACCCGCCGGCGGGCTGACCATCACCAACGCCACCGTGACGATGGCTACCAATCAGGGCCAGATCGCTGCTTCCAACGGTGTCACGCTCAACAACAGCGCCACACTCACGCTGGTCGGTTCCAACACGCTCTCCAGCATCGCCTTTAACAACTATGGCAGCAGCGCGGCGCCCACACTGACTCTTGGCAGCACGCTGACGCTCACGAGCGCTTCCCCCGTCACCGTCACCACGCAGGACGCCAGCTTCGTGCCAATCATTCAGACCGGCACGCTCCAGCTTGCCAGTGGCACCAACACGTTTTCCATTGGCGCGCTGCAGATCGGGGGCACGCTTTATTCCCAGACGGCCGCCTCCTTAAATGTGAGCGTTCCGATGATCGGCACGGGCGTCTCGCTCCTCAAGACAGGGAACGGCCTCCTGCAGCTCAGCAGCGGTTCCAGCACCTTTGATGGAGGGGTGGAAGTAAGTGCGGGAGGCTTGATCCTCCCTAACAGTTCAATTCCGGCGACCCCCCTCTACACCGCCGGCCTCGGAGGTCTCCCCACGGTCACGTCTGGCCCCCTCGGCACAGGCACCCTCACGCTCGCACCCAACACCCGCCTGCTTGCCGACGACGGTCAGACGCGCACCCTGGCCAACGCGGTGGCCTTCCAAGGCAACACGCTCACCTTCGACAAGGTTGCCGGGATAGGCAGCACGGGCATTGTACTCAACGGCGCGCTCACCTACGCCCCCGGGGCGCTCAATATCAGCATCCCAAATCCCAACGTCACCGTGACACTCGCTGGTGCTTCCGACCTCTCCGGAATCACCTCCATCGCCACGACGGGTGTCGGCACCCTTTCGCTCAACATCACCAACATCGGCAGCACAGTGCCGCTCACCGTCACCGGTGGCACTTCGCTTACGTTGCTTTCCGACGGCCCGGGTACCGCTTCCACCCTCAACTTTGGCACGCTCACGTTCAATTCCACCGCGAATTCCGCCACCAATCCCGGCGCGCCGGCGATCATCAACGTAGGGCGTGGCGGCTTGACGCGGCTTTTCAATCAGGCGGCCAACCGGCTCTTCTCTCCCTCCTCTTCCAACGTGCCCGGGGCAGCCAACGGGCTCACGGTGGCGAACAGCAACGGGTTTGGGCTGGCGCTTCCCCAAGACCTCACTCTTTCGGTGTTGCCGACGATGGCTGGCGGCACCTTCACCGTCGGCACGGCCTCCGCATCAGATATGGTGCAGGGTCTTTATTTGAACGGCATTCTCTCGGGCGGCACGAGCGCCGCCGGCAACGTGGTGCTCACCAAGGCAGGGGCAGGTGCCCTCGTGCTTGGCAACGCTTCCAACACCTTCGGCGGCGCGAACACGGTCATCAACATCACTGCCGGCATTCTGCAGGCTTCCGACAATGGTGCCTTTGGTGCCTCGGGCACCCTGCGCATCAGCACCAACAGCCCAACCGCAGGCCTGCGCGCCGCGGGAAGCTTCACTCTGGACAAACAAATCTTCCTGAATGCGGCCTCCTCCGGCATTGACGTGACAGCCGGCAACACGCTGACGGTGGGTACGGCTTTTGGTTTGGCCACTGCAACCAACGCGGTTCAGAAAAACGACAACGGCGTGCTGGTGCTGGCTGCGGACAACTCGGCAAACTGGACCGGCGGGCTGACCATCGCAGCCGGTGCGGTGCGTGTCGCCAACGCGAACGCCTTGGGCCAGGCCGCTGGAAGCACGTTGGTCAGCAACGGGATGGGCGCGGCGCTGCAACTCGATCTCTCCGGCGGCATCCTTGCCAGTGAGCCGTTGAATCTTAGCAATAGCGGGCTCAACTCGGGCGGTGCGTTGCAGGCGGTTTCCAGCGGGGTGGTGGCCGGTTCGATCACGCTGGCCAACGCTGCCACCATCGGCGCGGACGCGGGTGCCGCGCTCACCCTCTCCGGTACGATCACCGGCGGGGTGGCGCTGACCTTCGCCGGAGCGGGCACCATCAACCTTACCGGTACGCTCGCGGCTACGGTTCCGACGGGCATCACGAAAATTGGCAACGGGGTGCTCAATCTGCAAAGAGGCCTTTCCAACGCCACCATGGCGCTCACTCTCAGCGGAGGGTCCACCGTCTTGAACGAAGCCGGTTTCCTCGGGGCGACCGGAGCCCTCACCGTCAATCCCG
>JBILKV010000089.1:0-16058 GCA_044376515.1 Chthoniobacteraceae bacterium
CGGCACGCTTTGGGGACCATCGGGTGGCAAAATTCGTAAAATTCGTACATTTCCACTCTGCGATTTCATCAAGTTTGCCTCAGGGCGTCTCTGGAAGAGGTCGCTGGCTGGTTCACTTACCGCATTCGTCTCCGAGATTGGCCTGCAGGGAAGTCAATCCGCTCTGCCTCGGCGCAGGGAGCGCTCCCATACTGAAGAAGGATTCCGCAGTAAGCGCGCGCGCGGCGGACATCTCGGGCAGTCCAACCCATGGCGAATGCGCCCACCGTATGGCGCTTCCTGACCCGGGCCACCTCTGTATTTTAGTGTGCCCAGGAAGCATGGTGAGAACCCTTTGGTCGGGCTTGTGCAGCCCTTGAGGATAGCGGCATTGGTCCCCGTCGAAGATCCCCCGCGCGTTGCAATGACTCCCAGACCAGACCACACTGCGCCTTGAGATGGACTTAAAAACGGTACTCCTGAAAATAAACGCAATGGAGGCAGACGGGATTGTTGACCGTTACGCCATTGGGGGGGCCGTCGGCGCGACCTTCTACCTCGAACCGGTTGCCACCCTGGACGTGGACATTTTTATCTCATTCCAGACACAGCCGGGGAGTTTGCTGATCAGCCCTGAGCCTGTGTTCAAATATCTCACCGGGCGTGGGGCGCGAATTGAGGGTGAGTACCTGATCATCGCGGATTGGCCTGTTCAATTTCTACCCCCTACCGGACCGCTGGTGGAGGAGGCGCTTGCGGAAGCAGTGGAAGTTGAGGTTGAGGAAATAAAAACGAGAGTTTTTACGGCCGAACATCTTGCCGCTATCGCCCTCCAAACAGGGCGTCCAAAAGACAAAGCGCGACTGTTACAATTTATAGAGTCGGGCGCGCTGTCTTTGGAGCGATTCCAGAACATTCTTGAACGGCACGCACTCGGTGGTAGTTGGAGAAAATTTGAGCAACAATTCCTTGAGTCATGACCTTTGAAATCGCCCAGATTATCAAAAGTAAGCAGGCCTATCGGGCACAGTTGGCAGCCCGCCCGATAGCCGAAAAGCTACGGATTTTGGAGGAATTACGCAAGCGGGCCCTAGCAATCGCAGCCAGTCGCAGAAAATGAATGCGCAGTGACAGCAGCAGAATTCGCTTTCGCCCCGTTCCCGCGTTGCGTGCGCGGGATCGTCGCGGGGCGCGCTAATGAGTGCCCCCTTGCTCCCAACGGTTCCGAGGCTGTCAGTCTTTTTATCGGTTTGGATGGTTGTGGGGGGGCTTTCCGGGCGAGAGTTCTGGCTAGGAATAGACCCGTTTTTTTGGGGCAAACGGTACCGGCCTCAGCGCTGCCCAAGGGCTGCCAACGGCTTTGAGTGCGGTGAATGTGCTCTGGAAAACGGAACTCCCCGGGGTGGGGCATTCCTCTCCGGTGGTCTGGGGGGAGCGCGTATTCCTGACGACTTCCAGGGAGTCGGCTGGGGGGCGTTTGTGAGCCAGCATGCCTGTGGGACGTCCCCGGTGGTGGAAGGCGAGTTGGTTGATCCTCGGGGGGAGCGGGATGATCAGACGACGGTTCCGGAGAGCCTCCGCAGCGGGGAAAGCTTCATCATCGCGGTGGACGCGCGGAGCGGAGAAACGGTCTGGCGCACCCCGCGCAAAAGCAAGGTGGTGGCGTATTCCACGCCCTGTATTTACGAGACGCCGGAGACGGAGCGGTTGTTGATTTTCAATAGGCAGGCGCACGGGTCTATGCGGTGCGGCCGCTCGATGGGCGGGTGGTCTGGGAGATTGACCAAGCCTTTGACTAGCGGAGTGTGAGTTCGCCGGCGGTGGCTGGGGAGGTCATCTTCGGCTTCTGCGGGAGTGGCGGAGGCGGCAAGGGTGGGCGTCAACGGTGCGGTGCGACGAGGATGAGGGAGGACATGGTGCTGAGGGTGCGTTTCATGGCGCTCGGATCGGGAACAGCGAAAAAGACGACCCTGGCTACACCTTCGGTTAATGGCGTTCGGGCCAGAGGGAATACCAACTCGCGAGCGGACGCATGTTGGACGGAGCGCGAAAGGTGCCTTCAGCGCCCAACGCGGCAGGGGTACGGAACTGCAAGCCGCTCCTTTCGTAGAGAGTCCCGTTGATGGCCTTGGCCATGGCGTTGCCCTGCTCTCGCAAGCCGGCCCGCTGCATGAGCGCCACGGCGGATCGTGCGCTGCCCACGATCACTTCACCGACCTGCAAACGGTCCGTTGGGATAGGACCATCAGGCGGCGCGAGCAGCGCGGGCCCGATTTCGCCCTTTCCCAAGTCGCGCCAGTTACGGTCCGCGACGCGGCGCAGGTGCAAAGATACGTGGTCGGCAGGCAACAACCCACGCAAACCGGCTGCCTCTGCCATCAAGACGCCGAATAGAGCGTCGCCCAATACCCATTCGGCCTGTTCGCCGTTGGCGGCAGCGCGGTAGTAGCGTCCATTCCAGAAATATTTTTCAAAGCTGTCCTGTGCAAGTGCGAGCTTGCCGGTGAAGCGTTGCTCCTGCCCGCTGTCGCCTCGTTTTTTTGCCCAGTCGGCCATCGCAGCCCAAGCGCCGAGCGTGAGAGCGCCAGAGTACGGAGACGGACCTGTGAAGTGCAGCGCATCCCAGGTGCTGTCACCTTGTGCGTTATGATAGGGGAGGCCGTCCTGCTGCTTGTCCTGCCCTATCATGAAGTCGGCCACACTCAGGAGCGTCCGCCACTCCTCTTCGGTCAAAGGCTTCGCGCTGAACTTGCGGTTAAGGTAGAGGCTGAGGATGAACTCAGGGTTGTGGTCTTTCCAGATGTTGGTGTCGCGCGAGCTGCCGTAGTCGTTGACCAGGTGCCACGGATCGCCGGCAGGAGACCCAAGGTCGTGGGGAAGCTTGTTGGCCAACTTGCGGACCGTAAAGTAGCCTTGGCCCGTGATAAATCGCGGATTGCTGATGGTTTTGGGCGCGATACGGAGGAAATCTTGCAGCACAAGTTCAGACAACCGCGGCCAGTTCGCCTCAAACGCGGGTTGGGCGTAGGGCCAGAGGTCAAGGGTAGTCGTGAAGTAATAGCCGGTGTCGAAGCCCTCGAGAATCGAGAAGTGTTCGCCACTGCCTAGCAGCGGCGGCTCAAATCCAACGCGGGGGTGCTCTTTCGCGACCCATGCCGCTCCACCGCCAACGACGTAGTAAAGGTCGTTTATTGCCGCGCCGCGGCGGGAGAGTGTATCGGGCGCACCTACTCCAAGAGTCTCTTCGTGCCAGCGCTCGAGTTGTCCACGCCAGTCAGCGCGCTGTGCGAGCGCATCGAGGGCAATCCGGCGCGCTTGCAGGCCGTCCGCGCCATATTTCGCAGTGTAGGTTTTCTCCCATGTACGACCTGACCCGAATTGCACGAGCGGTAGATCCCAAACCACGACGATGGTGAAGTGGCCCTCGGCGCCCGGCGCGAGCGTGAGGCCGCCGCCAACCGCAGAGGCAAGCACTTCGCCGTCACCAGCGAGCCAGCCACGTTCCTGTGCAGGCAGTCTGCCGCTGGCGAAAAAGTTCTGTTCGACGTTCCGGAGGATGCAGGGTGCCACAGATGAGTCTTCAGAAACCTGGGGGCCATTGACGAATGACGACACATGCCGCTGCGCCAGCACGTCCGTGCCGCCGCCGACTCCCAGAAACACCTGCCCCTCCATGTCCTGCATTGGCGCCGTGTATCCGGCTCGCTGGAAAAGCACTCCAGTCTGCAGGCCCCGGGCGGCATCCGGTTCGGCGGGCACTGCATGGTTGCCGCTGTTGGAACGCTCGGGCCATCCGCGCGCACCCATTTTTCTCGCAGGATCGCGCTTCGGCTTTTGTTCGCCCTCGCTGGCCAGGACGTTGCCGTAGCCTTTCCGCCATCCCAGGAAATTGGGCATAAACAGCGCCATGTCGAGCTTGGCTGGTGCTGAACTGGTGTTGCGAGCATAGACGTCGAAGAAGGCGACCGGCAGTGCCGACGCATCGTAGTTGTGCGGCACAACCGGTGACCAACTCTCAATCACTACCTCCACCGGCCAGTCGGCGGAACGTAGTTGCTCCGAGACGACCGGCCACAGAACGGCGACACTGCGCGTGCCGGGAGGAAGCGGCCGGTCCCACCCTGACTCCCCGAGACGATAGGCGCCGGATTTCCCTTCCTGTTCCCACCGCACGCACAAACTGGCTGCGTCTACGGAGGTTTGGCGAGCGAAGCCGGGCTGGAGCTGCCAGCGGTTGAAGTGCCCGTTAAGATCGCGCCCAAACGCGCCGGTACCAATGCCGCCGAGCAACGGCAGTCCGTAGGGGCCATCGTCAGTGGCGGCCAGCTTCCCTACAAAAGCACCGGGAAACGTATTCGCAGAGGTCCAGCGAAAGCCGGCGCGTTCCGCCCGTTCGAAACGGGCGACTGAATCGGCAAAAGGACTGGCCGTACCCCGGCCGCTGGCGGACTTTGCCCCGGCGGGTTTATCCTGCGCGAAGCCAGTGGAGATTGTGATGGCGAGGACGAGGGAGGTGGCGAGGACGACTTGTTTCATGGGATGTGAGAAAAGGATTAGACGTAGTTTTTTACCCGTTCCGACTCCGGCTGGCTGCCGAGACGCTGGGGGGTGAGTGCGGTCGGCCCGAACTGGGTGCTGTTTGCTGCCATGAGTCAGATGTAATCCCTGTCACTCGGGTAAATCCCTGTTCGTGGTCTCTGGTAGGAAGGCGATGAAAATGAGCCCGAACAGGAACAGGAGGCCGAGGCAGGAAATCGCAAGGCGCAGGTCGAGGGCGGACTTCATCCACGCCGAGAGCCAAATGAGGACAGGCGCGGCGAGGAGGCGGCCGGTGTTAAAGCAGAAGCCAGCTCCAGTCGCCCGGAGATGCGTAGGGAAAAGGGCCGGGAAGTACGCCGCATAGCCCGCATGGATGCCCTGTGCAAAAAATGCGAACACAGGCAGTAGCACGAGCAACAGAGCGTAGTTGCGACACAGTGACGGTATCCAGCAGACGAGAGGCGTGAGGATTAGCGCGGCCACGTGCATGAAGACGAACGTCCGTTTACAGCCCCAGCGTGCACTGAGTGGACCAAAAGCGAGCATCCCAGCACCTGCACCTGCTGCCTGAACGAAACCGAACGCGATCTTGGATTTGTTGGCCCAGTCTTGATCGCCGAGACGCTTGAGCAGATCAGCGGCGATATCTTGTCCGGCCACCACGACACCCCAGAAAGTGGCTAGGCCGACCATGGCGAGCAGCGCGCCGAAGATCGCGCGGGCGCGGAACTGCGAATCTTCAAACAGGTCGTAAAAACTACCCATGCGCTCAGGCTTGCGCTGTTTGGCTTCCCTCCAGGTCTCAGGCTCCTTGATGCTCAATCGAACCCACAGCACGAGAATCGCTGGCACCACTCCGATGAGATACGCAGTCCGCCATTGCGTGCCCACCCAAAGCCCAGCGGCGGCAGCCAGCCAATGACCACAGATACTGGTCGCGTGAAAAATCCCTCCAGCGCGCTCGCGAGCTTCTTTCGGAAACACTTCGGCCACCAAGGCCGCGCCGACGGCCCATTCGCCGCCCACCCCCATCGCCACGAGGAAACGCAGCGCCCCAACCTGCCAAATCTGATCCGCAAACGCCGTGATGCCGGAAAACACCGAGTAAAACAGAATCGTCAGTGCCATCACCGGATTGCGTCCCCACTTGTCTGCGAGCGAGCTGAATAACAACCCGCCGAATGTACCGCCAATGAGAAAGATGCCGAGAAATCGCTCCCCCCAGAGCTTTGCCAACGCATCCTCCGCATTTACATGCAGCAACTCCGGAAGCATGTCCGCGCGGGTCAGATTGTAGATCTGCCCCTCAAACGCATCGAAGATCCAGCCCAAGGAGGCAACAACCAGTACGAGCCACTGGTAGCGTGTGACTGCGGAATACCATTGTGAACGGTGAGAAGAACTCATGATGAATAGGGGAGAAATAAGATGGCCCAATCAAAACAGCAGCAGTTCGCCAACGGGTAGCGGTCTGCCCTCGCGGATGGATTCTTCAGCCAAGAGGCAGAGACCCGCGCTCCACAGGCCGTCGCGCCCAGTGGCGATGGGCTTGCTGCCGCTGCGTACCATGTCGATGCATTGTGCGATCTCTGCGCGCAACTCGAAGACCTCGCCGCTCTGGGTGGTGAGGGTCACATCCTCGAGTTTCTCGCCGTCGAATACTTTCAGGAAGGCGTCAGGCTCCAATGTCCGGTCGAGCGCGCCGCTCCAGCCCGCCCATAACGCCCCTTTGGTGCCGCTCACCTTCACGGTCTGATGATGCTCAAAGGCGGCGAGTGTCTGCGAAACGACCGCATAGCTGCCATTCCCGTATTTGAACATGGCGCTGAAGTTATCGTAGAGCGTCGGGCGACTTGGGTCGCGTGAATTGCCGTAGGCGTAGAGTTCAGCAGGATCGCCGCTGCCTTCGAGATACCAGCGGGCGAGGTCGAAGAAATGAATCGGTTCCTCCAGAACCCACGATCCGACGCGGTTCTGGTCGTAACGCCAACCGCCCGCACCGGTGCGATAAGGTTTGCGCAGGAGTTCCACGAGGACATATTGCGGCTCACCGATGGTGCCGGCGTCGATGATCTCCTTGATGCGGCCCCACTGCGAGGAAAAGCGCAGTTCATGTCCGACGGCGAGATGCACACCGTGATCGCGTGCGCAGGCCACAATGGCTTTGCAATCATCGAGCGTGATGGCCATGGGTTTCTCCAAAAGCACATGCCTGCCCTTGTGCATCGCTGCGAGCGCGACCTCACGATGCGTGTGACTCGGTGTCGCGATATCGATGATGTCGAAATCTACCTTCGCAATCATTTCGAGGCTGTCCGCAAAGAGTGTGGCCTCTGGATACATTTTCCGAGCCTCCTCACGTGATGCCTCGGAAGGAGCGGCGATCGCGACAAGCCGTGCATCTGGGTTTGCAGCGATGGCTTGGGCATGGAATTTGCCCCAGGCGCCGAATCCTGCGAGAGCAAAGCGAACAGGTTTCATAAACGTGAAAAGAAGGGTGAAAAGCAGAGGGTTGCTCCTATAGACGCGGAGCCGTGGTCAATGGCGTGACCGGATCGGGTACGCAGCGGTTTTGGAGTTCGTTGAGGCGGCAGGTGGGCAACTTGGGCAGGACGTATTTCGCGAAAAGATCGCACTCTTTGAGATGAGGGTAGCCGCTCAGCACGAATGCGCGCACGCCCAGGTCCATGTAGCGATTCAGTTTGGCAAGCACTTGATCGGGGTCGCCGACAATCGCGCTCGCACAGCCGCTGCGGGCGAGACCCACGCCGCTCCAAAGATGATCCTCGATGTAGAGGTCCTTGCTCTGCGCTCTCAGTTCGTCCTGCCGCTTCACTCCGACGCTCTGGCTGTCTTGCGAGCGCGCCTTGATCTCGGCCCCCTTCGTTGCGTCGAGCTTGGAAATCAGACGATCCGCAGCCAGGCGTGCCTCTGCCTCGGTTTCACGCACAATAATGTGGCTGCGAAAGCCGAAATCAATTTTGCGGCCGTGGATTGCCGCTTTTTCCGACATGACTCGCATCGTTTCGGCTATGCGGTCTTCGGTTTCCGGCCACATGAGAAAGACATCGCAATGCTTGGCGCACAAATCCTGCGCGGCAGGCGAGATGCCGCCGAAATACATCAGCGGCCCGCCGTTTTGTTGGTAGGTCTTCGCAGGCTCAGTGGTGGGAAGCGAGATATTGTAATGCCTGCCTTTGAACTCATAAGGGCCATCCGTGCACCACAAGCCCTGGATGATCTGGATGATCTCGCTGGAGCGCTCATAGCGCGTCTGGTTGTCCTCCTTAAGACCCGGCATGTCGGAGGAGATGATATTGATCGTGAGACGGCCTTTAAGAATGTGATCCAGCGTCGCCAGACTGCGCGCCAGCATCGGCGGCCACACCTCGCCCATGCGCAGGGCCACGAGCAGATTGATCTGCTTTGTCTGCGGGGCTAGCGCGGATGCAAAAACCAAGGCGTCTTGCCCAGCGATCCAGCCAGAGGGCAAAAGGATGTTTTGATAACCGAGTGCGTCCGCGTTGCGAACGATTTCGCCACAATGCCCGTAATTACTTCGGATACTCCCATCCGGAACTCCGAGGAACTCATAGTCGTCGGAGCAAATCGCGGAAAACCAAGCGACTTCACATTGGCGGCTTTCAGTGCGGATGGAGATGGTGGGCATAGCGATGGATGACGTGCGTGGCGGGAAGGGTCAGGCAAAAGACGGGGTCTTACATCGTGTCGTACTGGAATATATGACAGTCGTTTCGTTCATCCCCGGCTCGTGGGCCGGGAGATAACAGCCTCATCTCTGCACCGGTGATGCCGAGAACCAGCTGGGCTCTCGTTAAGGCGTTGTGTGTGCATACGTTGGGGTTGCTGGAGCTGGCGGGGAAAAGATTTTCCCTACCGATGATGTCCGCAAGGCCGCTATCACGCAGAACCCGATACATGTCTTTCGTAAGCCCGCTCAGGAGGAGGTGTCGCTTTTGGTTGCGCAGGGACTTAAGCAGATTCTCCAACGCGAGAATGCAGGTGGCGTCCATGTGGCGGGCGTTCTTAAGCCGTAGAATGAGGACACGCAGCAACGGATCGGCGCTGGCGGCGGCGACCTGGGTAAGAAAAAGATCCGCTGCGCCGAAGAACAGCTCGCCCTCCACATGGATGATGGAGATGGCGGGCTGCCGCCTGCTGGACGTGCGCGAAGCCTCCGCAAGGTGTCCGTCCTGATTGAACTCATATTCCACAAGTGACGGGCGACTGGCTTTGCGCAGATATAACAGCAAAGATACGCCAACACCGACAAATATGGCGACGTGCAGTGGCAGCAGGAGCGTGGCGGCGAGCGTGCTGGCAAAGGTGAGCGCATCCGAGCCGGTGGCGGTGAGGCACACAAGAATGCTGCGCGGACGAAACACGGACACAGCCACGGCAATGATGAGCGCGGCGAGGGCAGGTTTGGGGATGAAACCAACGAGACGACCGAGCGTGAGCGCCGCACTCAGACAGAAAAGACCATTGATCAAGGCGGCGAGAGGTGTGCGGGCTCCACTCTGGTGATTCAGCGCGCTCCGTGTGAGAGAGCCTGAGCATGGCATTCCAGCCAGGAAGGAGCAGGCGACGTTCCCAAAGCCAAGGGCGAGCATGTCTTGGTTCACATCCACACGCTCCCCAGACGGGCTGGAAAGCATCTTTGACATGGAGACGCTTTCGAGCATGGCCAGAAAACTTACCGCGAGACCGAGACCAAAGAGTTCGTTGAACCAGCTCAACAAATGCGGCGAAGTGAAGTCCACCTGCGGCGGCAGCAGGTCTTTCAGTGCGAAAATGGCATCCGAGTAAGTGGGGGATCGCCACGTGGGCGGCAACTGAGTGTGCAGCGTAGAAACCAGCACGAGGGTGATGGCCAGCGCAGGCCACGCTGGGCGCAAATAACGCAGCAAGGCGTAAAGAGAGAGCGTCAACGCTGCGGTGGCGAGCGCGGCTGCCTTTGTCTCGGATAGACAGAGCAGCATGCGCCACACGATCCCAGGCAGAGTGCTTGGCTGGAGGCTGCTTCCAGCTGAGAGCGGCCCGGTCAGCACCATGCCGAGCACTTGGGGAAGCTGATTTGCGATGATGAGCACCGCAGCGCCAGTCACGTAGGCCACGATGACCGAGCGGCTGACATACTGGGTGAGTTCCGCGACTCGGAGCAGCGAGCCCGCCATAAGCAGCAAGCCGGTGAGTAGCACAAGCACAGGCATCATCACGAGAGGCGGTGCGTTTGGATGCACGGCAAAGTACGAAAAAAGCATGAAAGCCGTGGCATTCGTGGGGCCGAGCATGTTGTAGCGTGAACTGCCAAAGACAGCGCCCGCGAGGGAGGACACCGCGCTGCCCATGGTGCCGTATTGCAGCGGAAGCCCAGCGAGGCTCGCATAAGCCATGCCTTGCGGCAGGTCCAGCATGGCAACCTGGAAGGCAGCTTTCGCATCCGCTATCAAATGATGACGCGAGTATCCGCGCAGATGATCTCGAAGGGGAAAAATCCGCAGCGTGCACTGACGAAACACGCCCCGGAACATTTCGCCAGCCTGACGCGCCAGACCTGGAAACATGTGGTGAAAAGGTGAGTCCATCAGGCGCTTGCAAGGAGGAGCATCAAGGCACCGCGTGCCCCTTTGCCGCTTCCCAGATTTCATACCAATGTTGGCGCTCCAGCTTCACAGCACCAGCGGCGGCAGCCTCCCGAATGCGGGATAGTTGATTCGTGCCGATCACGACCTGCGGTTGGCTTGGCAGCGCGGCGATCCACGCGATGGCGATGCCTTCTGGCGTGACAGCATACTGCTGCGAAAGCGCCAGCAGCTTGGCCCGCAAACGCACGGTGGCTTCGTCGTTTGCAAGCATCATCTTGCCGCCAGCAAGCGGACTCCAAGCCATTGGGTGACTGTCATGAAGCTGGCACTGATCCAGTGTGCCGTCATAGATCGCGTCCATGCGTTGCAGGTTGATCTCCACTTGGTTTGTCACGGGCGCCTGGCCGAGATACTTCGCGAGCAGGGCGCTTTGGTGCGTGCTGTAGTTTGACACACCCACGCTCAGCACTTTGCCTGCTTTCATCACGGCCTGAAGACCCGCCGCCGTGTCTGCTTCATTGGTAAGCCAGTCAGGACGATGAATCAGGAGCACGTCGATGCGATCTGTGTGAAGCTCCCTGAGTGAACGATCCACGCATTGTCCGATGTTTGACGCAGACGCGTCGTAGTGTGCCACCCGTGTGCCTGAGCGCCTTTCACAAGGGACGTTGATGCAGCACTTGGTGACGATCTGCATTTGATCGCGCAGATGCCTTGCATCTTTCAATGCCGCGCCAAACAGGCCCTCACAGGTGTAGAGGCCGTAGATGTCAGCGTGATCGAAGGTGGTGATGCCTAGCTCCAGGCAAGTGTCGATCTTGGCCCTGACTCGCGCGGGGTTGGACCCCTCCGAGTCGTCGGCGAGCCGCCAAACACCATAGGCGAGAGCAGAAACCTCAGGTGCACTTGGAGCGAGTTTGAATCGGGTCATGTGGAAATTTGGAGCGTGGGTTAACGGGCGGCCCAAGTATGGGCGAGATGACAGGCGGACTTCATTTGTTGCTCAAACAGGTCCGCCGTGCTTCCTTCCAAAACCAATTGGCCCTCTGAGTCATAAGACGAAGGCGACAGATAAAGAAACTGCGGCACGATCACGCAGCGGTGATCGACCATCAGCGAGTTTGCGAGTGGCATCGGGGCGAGGAAGGATCGATCACCTCCAGCATTGGCCACGAAGCTCACGACTTTGTCCTTCCAACCATCGTTGGTCACCTCGACGAAGTTTTTTGAAGCCGAGTTCGGCTGGTAATTGTACACTGGAAAGCACATGACAATCAGAGCGGCTTTCTCTACGCGCTCGGTCATCTTCTTCACCCGGTCCTCCGCGTAGCAGTTCGCCCCATCGCACTGCGGCAGTGCTTCAACCGCCAGGTCGGCGAGGTCGGTGCATATGCCAGCGGCTTCCAGTCTCGCCTGCACGGTGCGGGCGGCTGTGAAAGTTTTGCTGGCAGGCTTCAGAGCGGTTGAGACGACGAGAGCGTGCATAGGCCTTTGTGATATTCCAATACTGGAGTATGTAGCTGGACAGTCCTCCCTGACAAACTATCTCTTGGGCTTTTTCACTCCTGACCTCACACCATGAGCACCTCACCCACTCCGCACATCGTCATCCTGGGGGGCGGCTACAGCGGTACACTCACTGCCATAAACCTTGCGCGGCTAGCGACTAAGCCGCCGCGGATCACGGTCGTCAACGATCATCGCCCCGAGGGGCGCGGCGTGGCCTATGGTACGCGGCGCAGGGAGCATTTGCTGAATGTCCCCGCGCGGAACATGTCTGCCTTTCCCGATCTGCCAGATGATTTCGTGAACTGGCTGCGCACCCGCTGCGATTACGACCTCGTGCCCGAGCACGATCTGCGCGAGCGCTTCATCCCTCGCATGGTTTATGGCGACTACCTTCAGTCGCTTGCTCATACATTTTTGCGTGAGGTTCAACACATTAGAGGAGAGGCGATTGACGTTTGCGAAGAAGGCAACGTGATGCTCTCCGATGGTGGCAAGATCAGAGCCGACCGCATCGTGCTCGCCACGGGCAACGAGGCGCCTGGGGACCTGCCTGGATCGGAATCACTCGTTTCGCATCCCGCGTGGGCGGCCAATCCTTGGCTGCCTTGGTATGAAAAGCTGCCTCCGGACACCGGCACCATCGTGTTGCTTGGCACCGGTCTGACCACTGTGGACTCCATCATGACACTGCGTGCGCTCGGCTGGCTTGGACGCATTCACGCCGTTTCGCGGAACGGCTGGTTACCCAACGCCCACTTTCGCGGAATCGACTATCCCGACTTCCCCCCGCCCGATGTTGACCTCGCCGAGCTGGGCCTCAAAAAGCTTTACGTACTCATTGAACAGCACTGCGCGCGCCTGCGCGAGGTGGAGGCTAATCCGGCGATCATTGTGGATAAAATGCGCCCTCATACACAGCGTATCTGGCAGCGTTTCACCTTGGAGGAGAAGAAAACCTTCGCACGTCGCCACGCCGCCCGATGGAACATCCTTCGGCACCGCATTGCACCGGAAATTCATGCGCAGATCACCAGCTCTCAGCTCACCGGTCAGCTACAAGTACATGCCGCTGGCATCGAGCAAGTGGAGGCCGTCGGAGATCGGGTGCGGGTGTCCTTGAGCGGCAATCAAAGCCTCGAGGGCGACCTCGTCCTCAACGCCACCGGCCCTCACACGCGTTTCGTGGAGACCAAATCCATTCTGCTGCAAAACCTGCTTCGACGCGGCCTCATCGCACCCGATGAGTTGGAAATGGGCATCCGCATCCAGCCTGATCATACATTGATCGACAGCGAAAACAGGCCCTCCTCTCACCTCATGGCTCTCGGACCAATTCTACGCGGTACCTACTGGGAAACCATCGCCGTCCCCGAGCTTCGCGCCCAAGCGCGGCGCGTCGCCGAAACAATCCTCCAAATTGTTTCGGGTAGCACGCCGGGTCCCGTGATGATGGAATACATGATTTGAGGTGGAATTAGAAGGGTGCAAAAATTCCCCCGTTTTGGGTTTGTCGTGGTTCTTGGTGAGTCAATGTTGGGGAGGGGAATCCTTGTCTGTTTCTCGGCCGCCTCCAATAGAGACCGCAATCCTCAATGAACCGCCAATTTTCGCAGCACCCATTCTGAATCATCAGTAGCTGCCTGCGAGACCTTATCGAATGCGCAATCCTGAAGATCAACGCCATCTCATCGCCCAAGCAGTGCTGCATGTGCGCAGCCAGCGCGCCACCTCGCGGCGTGAGTTGGCCGACTTGATGCGCCTCTCCCCAACCACCGCCGGGCAGTATGTCGATTACCTGATCAGCTGCGGTCATCTCAATGAGAGCGGCCTCAAACAGGGCCCAATGGGTCGCCCAAAGCGCTCGCTAACGACAAATCCACACGCTGGGTGGTTCGCTGGAATTGAATTCAATGCCGAGCGTATCCAGGGGGTACGCGTCGATTTTTCCGGCACCAAGACTGACAATCGCATCATCAGCCTTCCCGAGGCCGTGACGCCTAGGGCCGTCATCACTGAGGTCAGCAAAGTCATCACCGCTCTTGCCAATAAGGCTGCCGGTCCGCTTCTCGGCATCGGAGTCGGCGTTCCTGGAATTGTCGATCCGGTTGCTGGCATCGCACGCGACTACGCCTTTATTGAGAACTGGAAGGATGTGCCGCTCGCGCGGCAACTGCAGGAAAAACACAACGTCACCGTCACGCTTGACAACAACCTCCGCGTCATCGCGCTTGCCGAGCGCTGGTTCGGTGCCGCTGGCGACCTCGCCGACTACGTGATCCTTGGGCCGCGCAGCGGTTTCGGCGTCGCCATCGTCATCGGCGGAAAGGTCGTCACAGGCTCGGAGCACGCGGCCGGCGAAATCGGCCGTTGGCCGTGGGAGGGCGAGACTGCGCTGCACAACGTGCTTTCCGCACCCGCCATCTGGCGGCGGCTCACCTGCAAAACCAAACGCGCCAGCCTTCCCGCCGATCTCCACAGTGCGCTCGCGAGCTTCGCCGATCAGCGTGACGACGCCCGCGCTGCCATTATTGCGGACTATGCCCGCGTGATAGGCAGCCTCCAACTCCTTCTCGACACCCACAGCTACTTCCTTCACGGCCCGCTCACCGCGCTCGGTGACGCTTTTTGCGCCGACATTGTCACCGGCGTCCAAAAAATGGTTCACTCACTCCAAAACAAGCCCCTGCGCCTGCTCCGCTCCCAGCTCGGCGATGACGTTGGTGCCTTGGGCGCGGCGAGCCTCGCAATGGAGAGGTGCGTGCCCTGATTAAGCCGAGTTCCGCGCTTCAAAAAGTGCTTTAGCGCACCCCGCAACGATACGTTAGCGCGCGCGCTGTATTGTCTCGGAGTGCTCTAAAGTAGTGTTATTAAGTAATCTGCGATTTTGGATGCGAGCCTATCTTTGGCGTGAGGTGGGGTGTCTTTTGGATTAGCCCGGCATAGGCAACTTAAGGAACCGACGGCGTGGACATTAGTCCTTGTGACAGGTGTCTCCGTGGATGTTCCAGTGCTTTGTCATGCTGCCTTAATTCGGCTCTCTCACCTCGGGCGCCCTCATAAGGAAAGCGCAGACGTCGGTCACCACCTTCTCCACCACGGCCAAGTCAGCCCCGTTCCCCCAGCGGTCGTCACCTCCGCCGAAGTAGAAGCCGTGGCCGTACCCGGCATATTCCAAGTAATCGGCCTTCACGCTGGCCTTCCTCATGAGGGGCAGGAAGATCGGCTTGTTCAGCTTGCGCAAGTCATGCATGTCCCCGTGCACGAGGAGCACCGGGGCTTTAACTTGCCTGAGCTTCTCAAGGGTGCGTGTGCGCAACTCAGGCGTGAAGTGCTTCTCCGGCTCGGCCATCATCTCGAGCCGCTGTCCATACTCGGCCGTTGTCAGCATTCCGGTGTAGCTCACGGTGGCCGGTTCGCACGCGATGGTGGCGCTCACTCTGGGATCTCCCCCCAGTTCGAGCGGGATGCTCCCTCCGCCGCTGCCGCCGTAGAGCGCGATCCGTCCCGGGTCGAGGCCCGGCAGTTCGGCGGCGCTCTTCAGTACGGCACGTACGTCCTCGATCGGGCCGCGGGACTGCAATTCCTTCTCGTAGGTGCGATAGGTCGACATGATGACGGCGTAACCCGATTGCAGGAAGCGGGTGACCACCGGGTAGTCCGTCAGATGCTTGCGCAGGCTGGGTTCGGGAAACTCGTTCAGGCCCCCGTGGATGAACACCAAAGCCAGGAATGGGCCGTCACCCTTGGGCTTGCGCCACCACGCCTTGACGGCTCTTCCGTCATTGGCGGTCGTCCGGCCGGCCTTGACCGGACTGTCCGATTCAAAAACGCGCACCGGAGTCACCGTCCAATGGAACACCGGGGCCGCGCCGTCTCCCTGCATGCCGGCGGTGAGCCTGCTCTTGGAGCCGGGCGTCTCCGACGCAGGCCGCGCCGCGGACTCGCGCATGAATTGCTCAGCCTCTTGGAACGTGACCAACCCGTCACCGTTGGCGTCGGCTGCCTTGAAAAAGCCCATCTGGGCGGCTTCCGTAGCGTCCAGCCTCCCGTCGTCGTTCTTGTCTAGCCTCCTAAATGCATCTCCTATCGGCTCAGCAACTGCCTGCAGGCAGGAGAGTACGGTCAGTGTGATCAAGTGCCGTGACTTTATGGCTGCCATTCGTGGAGTTAACACCGGAGCTAAGAGTAAGTTTCGTCAAAGGCCCCGCCTACGGCAGCAGCGGCCTAATGACCTTGGCCGGGTTGACCCCGTTCAGGCGGACGTCGAGGCCTAGGAGTCTCACGCTGAGGCGATCCTGGTTGAGTTGTTAGATGACATGAGGTTGTTGAGCCACGCGAAATCCCGCGATCCTCAAAGCGATGACAACCTCCACATCCTCCAAATCCAGCCCCTCTTACGAAGCGATCAAACTCGGGATCGAC
>JBILKV010000389.1:0-5408 GCA_044376515.1 Chthoniobacteraceae bacterium
GAGCGCGCCGGTCATGTTCACCGCCACGGGGGCGTTGCGCTGGTTTTTGGAGTTGTCGCCCAGCTGCCCCACGTCGTTGGCACCCCAGGCGAACAGTTGGCCGTCGGTGGTGCGCACCACGCAGTGGTGCCCCGCAGCGGAGATCGCGGCCACCTGCTTGCCGGCAAGCGCCCCGGAGGTGGTCACTGCCACAGGCACCTGCCGCTGGGTGGTGGTGTTGTCGCCGAGTTGGCCGGAGGTGTTTCCCCCCCAGGAAAAAACGAGGCCGTCGGAGGTCAGCGCGTAGGAGGCATCCACTCCGCAGGCGATGGCCGTCACGGTCTTGCCCGAAAGGGAGCCTGTCATCACAACCTGCACCGGTGCGTTCGAGCTGATGATATTGTTATTACCCAACTGGCCCGAAGTGCCTGTGCCCCAGGAAAAGAGCTGGCCGTCGGAGGTGCGAGCAAGGAAATGGGACCCTCCGCCTGCTATTTCGACGACGGTTTTTCCGGCGAGCGACCCAGTGGAAAGCACCATGGAGCCGCGCAGTCCGGTGCCGTTTCCAATCTGGCCGAACTGTTTGCTCCCCCAGGCCACATAGCCCGGGCTGCCGGCCACGCTGACAGTCTGGGCGGGGCTGGTCGCAGCCCCCATGGAATTGGTGACCGTGAGCGTGTAACTTCCTGCTGCCGATGCGTCAGCCCCCGAGATTGAGTAGGTCAACGCCGTGGCACCGGAGATGACCACCCCGTCCTTCCTCCACTGGTAGGTTCCCACCGGGGTGCCGGGCACCGAGAGGGTGACGGTCGCGCCGGTGGTCACGCTGACGGCGGGGAGGGTGCCGACACTGAAGACGGGCGCCTGTTCCGGCGTGGAAACGGTGACAATCTCGGTGGTCAGGGAGCCGAGGTGGCTGTCAACCCGCGCAAAGTAGCGGCCCATCACGCTCGCGTCAGCGGATCCCACAGTCAACGCGGGCACGGAACCGCCCACAACGGGCAACCACCGTTTGGTGCCGTCCCCCAGGTCGACCTCCTGCCACCACTGGTAGTTGACCGCAATCCCTTGGAGATTCGCCAGACAACTCAGCGTGAACGCATTTCCCAGCCCGACGGTCACGTTTTTGGGCTGAAGCAGTAGGTCCATCGCTCCGTTGTCCCAGGCCATCCCGGCATTCCCCAGCGCCGCGATGTTGACCAACTGGCTGACCGTCGGCTCGGAATAAGCGAGCTGGACTGGGAAGAACCGGTTGGAGGTGGTGCCGTCCCCCACCTGACCGCGCTCACTCAGTCCCCAGCCGAACAAACGCCCGTCAGAAGTCAGGGCGTAGGAGGAGTTTCCCTGGGCGGCGATGGCAACGACGGATCCGGAGATCCCGGTCACCTGCACGGGATTGCTCTGCGTGTTGCCATTACCGCTTCCCAATTGCCCATTTGCGCCGAGTCCCCAGGCAAAAACCAGATTGTCCGAGCTGAGAGCCAACGCGTGGTCGGAGCCCGCCGCCAAAGCGACAATCTTTCTGCCGGCGATCGCCCCGGTGCTGGTGACGGCTACGGGCACGTTGGAGCTGAGCAGAGAGCCGTTGCCCAACTGGCCGTTGGTGCCTGCGCCCCAGGCATACACCAGACCGTCGCCGCTGAGCGCATAACTCGTCCCGCCTCCGGCCGCATTGGCCGCCGCCACGGCCACGATGTACTTGCCCGCCAAAGAACCCGTCGAAACGACGCTCACCGGAGTGGTGGTGCTTAGACTCCCACCAGTGCCCAGTTGGCCGCCGGTGTTCCCCCCCCACGCGTGCACGCTGCCGTCGTCGGTGACCGCCAGCGAATGGGACCAACCCGCGGCGACCCCGATGACCGTCCGGCCCGCGAGGGAGCCCCCGGTGAGGGCGACGGGCGCGGTAGCGTTGAGTGTGCCGCCGTTGCCGATCTGGCCGCTGGAGTTGCCGCCCCAGGCGTAGGCCCGGCCGTCGCGCCCCACGGCCAGAGAGTGGTAGCCTCCGGAGGAAATCACCGCAAACTGGGTGCCGGCAGTAATTTGGACAGGCGCCAGCGAGGAGGAGAGCGTTCCCTGGGCGATTTGGCCGCGGTCGTTACGCCCCCAACCGAAGGCGGTTCCGTCGGTGGTCAGTGCGATGTGGAAAGGCTGGTTGAGGTCGTACGACAGCGAATTGGTGGGCGTGCCGTGCCCGTCGACAATCGCCAGCAACTTCCGCCCCGAAAGCCCGAGTGAATCGGCCGCCGAGCGGGAGGGCTTCATGCCATCCATGCCGTTACCTAATTGCCCGAGTTCGCCCGCGCCCCAGGTGTTCACAAAATTGTCGCTCGCGGCCGAGACAGAAAAACCGTCCCCGGCTGCAGCGCTCTCGAAGTTGCCGGTGGCCGAGACCTGCACGGGCTCCAGAACCGTACCCCAACTGCCGTTACCCAACTGGCCGAGCCCGCGTCCGCCCCAGGTGTAGAGCCTGTTGTCGCTGGCCTTCACAATGGTCGCGAGCGAGGTAGGCCCGGAAAAGACACGCGTCACCGTCTTGCCCGAAAGCGCTCCCGACATCTTTACCGCCACGGGCAGGGCGGCGGAGGTGAGGTTTCCGGTGCCCAACTGACCACGGTCGTTGCTGCCCCAGGCGAAAAGCAGGCCATCGGAGGTGCGCACCACCGTGTGGTTGTAGCCGGCGGCCACGTGGGTCACGGTGCGGCCCGCCAGCGAACCTCCGTTGATCAGCACGGGCACCGAAGAATTGGCGGTGCCACCGCTGCCAAGAATCCCCCCGGCGTTGTCGCCCCAGCCGTAAAGGGAGCCGCCCGCGATCGCGTAACTGCGGTTGCCACCGGCTGCGACCGCCGTGGCCGTCCGGCCCGCGAGCGCGCCGCTCATGGTCACGGCAACGGGCGCGGTCTGGCTGGCGGTGGTGGTATTGTTGCCAAGCTGGCCGCTTGCACCGGCACCCCAAGCATAAAGAGTTCCGTTCGAATCAACTGCCAGCGAGTGGCTCAGCCCGGCGGCAACACCAGTGAGCGTCTTGCCCGAAAGCACCCCGGTCCCCATGGTGATGACGGGCATCGACCGATCCGTCTGACTGCTATCCCCCAACTGCCCGTTGAGATTGTCCCCCCAGCCGTAGGCCTTGCCGCCCGCGATAGCGACCACGTGCCTCTGGCCCGCCGCAAGCGAGGTAACCGGCAACTGCGAAAACTGGCCCGCGGCCGTAAAGGTTCCAGAAGCAGAGGCAACGGCGGGCGCACTCATCGTGAAACTCGTCCCGTCGGTCACTGTGGCCACCGTCGCGCCCGCGGGAATGCCGGCACTGCCTGACAAGGACATTCCCGCCACCAAACCCGTCGTGCTCGTCACCGTGACCCTGAGGGAACCCGAAGTCACCGAGCCTCCCGCGAGGGACACGCCGCCGTTGTTGAGTGAACCGCCCGCAATCGCCCAGCCCAGGCTTGCAGGGGTGCCCGCGGAGTTATTGCCCAGCTGACCGTCACTGTTGGCGCCCCAGGTGAACACACTCCCGTCCGAGGCCAACGCCGCAGTAAAATCCGCCCCGGCGACCACTTGGGAAAAGGTCTTGATGTTCAATTCCCGCCCCGTGACCGCCACCGGGATCATGTAGCGTTCCAAACTGGAAATGCCCAAACGGCCGTCGAGGTTTTGTCCCCAGGCGACAGCACTCCCCGTGTTGTCAAAAGCCAGGGTGTGGGCTGTCCCCAGAGAATAGGAAGTCGGGAGGACCATCTTTCCGGCCAGCGCACCAGCGAACGCGATTGGGGTCGGGGTGCTCAGGTTGGTCAGGGAATTGTTGCCCAACTGGCCGTTGGTGTTCAGGCCCCAGCCGAAAACAGAGTTGTCGGAGGCCACCGCATAGTTGTGGTTTCCCCCCGAGTAGATCGTTGCGATTGTTTTGCCGCCGAAACCGGTCATGGTCACCGCCACGGGGGAGAGGGCCGTCGTGGTGTTCGCATTACCCAATTCGTTGTTGCTGTTGCTACCCCAGGCGTACAACCCGCCATCACTGGCAAGGACCAGCACATGATAATCGCCAGAGGCGATCGCATTCACGGTTTTGCCCGCAAGCACCCCGCTGGTCAGCGCGGCCTGCGGCACATTGGTGTAGCTGTACTGGTTGGGCCCGACGGCTAACTGACCGCTGGAGTTTAAGCCCCACCCGTACACCGTCCCATCCTGCAGCAGCGCCACGGAGTGGTAGAAACCACCCGAGATGTCCCGCACCGGCCTGGCAGAGGCCGTCCCAACTCCCGCTACCAGAAGCGGTGTGGGGTTGGCGCCGCTGTAGCCGGCCGCGCCCGTCTCTCCATAGCCGTTGTAACCCCAGGCAAACACATTCCCATCCGTGGTCAGCGCGAGGGAGTGCCATCCCGAGCACACAATCCGCTTCAACGTCTTGCCCGCCATCCCGCCCATCAACGTGGCAACGGGCACCAAGCTCCGCAGGCTCGTCGAACCCGTCCCCAACTGCCCGTAAATGTTCATTCCCCAGCCAAAAAGACGGTCGTCCTGAGTGCGCACCATGGTGAAGCCCCGCGCCACGGCCACCTCCACAATCACCTTCCCCGTCAACACCCCGTTCACGTCGTTGACCGCCGTCGGCAACAGGCGCGGCTCCATGTCATTGGTTCCCAGCTGGCCGTCCGTGTTGAGGCCCCAGGTGAAAATCGTGTTGTCGGTCGCCACCGCAACCGAGTGGGTGGCCCCAGCCGCCAGCAACTTGACCGTCTTTCCAGAAAGGCCCACCGAAATCCTCTGAATCGAGGCCGGCACAGAGCGGCCTTTGGATTGCCCGTCTCCAAAGGAACCCTCCGCATTAGCCCCCCAACTCAGGATCGACCCCGAGTCGGGCATCACAAGCCCGAGCACCGCCCGCTGCCCAACCAGAAACAGACCGATCCCTGAGGCCAAAACCAAAAAAAACCAGCGCCGCGCAAGCGAACTTCGCAAACGCTGCAACCGGCCCTCAACTGAACAAGGACGGGACATGGGGGGATGGCGGGATCGGAGCACTCGCTCTGGGCCAAATGCCTTCCGAAACTAGTGAAAGGCCTAACACCGAACCGGGACGAAGACTACTTTTTAATGAAGGGGATCTTCTGCCCTGCTGGAGGCGGATGGGTAAAAAAGCCCCTCGAAAAAAAGGCCGTCGTATTTTCCAGTCCGCCAACACATCCCAAACTCAGTTTGGAAAACCCGCACTCCGGTTGCGCACCCGTCTCAATCACCCGATGGCACAACATCCAGTGAAGCCGGCAAACTCTTAACCGAAGCGCCGGACGGATCCGCACTGAAGACCTCCACGTAGTAGCGCGTCCCGTCGTCCGCCAGCGAAACGTTGTCGATGATCAGGAACGGGCTGGCCTCCACACCCGTCAGCGCCTTGTCCACCAACCCGTCCTGCTGCTTCCACCAAG